>NZ_VFMO01000001.1:0-321192 GCF_006715095.1 Yimella lutea | reverse complement strand
GGTTCGCTCAGTCGCGACCCGCCCGGTCACCGTGCTGACCGGTGGACCCGGCATGGGCAAGACCCACGCGATCGGCCAGATCCTCACCGCCCTGCTCGCCGCGTCCGAAGGCCAACTGCGCATCGGACTCGCTGCGCCCACCGGCAAGGCCGCCGCCCGCATGAACCAGTCGCTCGGCGCCACGCTCGAGGGTGACAGCGCGATCAAGCCGGCGGTGACGCTGCACCGACTGCTGGGTCCGCTGCCCGGCACGAACCTGCGCTTCCGTCACGGAGCGCACGACCCGCTCCCACACGACGTCGTCGTGGTCGACGAGGCCTCGATGGTCTCGCTAAACCTGATGGCTCGCCTGGTCGAATCGCTCTCACCCACAACGCGATTGCTGCTGGTGGGCGACCCCGACCAGCTCGCGTCCGTCGAAGCAGGGTCCGTGCTGGCGGACGTCGTCGCCGGGCTGGACGCGTCCGGTGCAGTCGTCCGGCTCGTCCATGACTACCGCATGGGCGACGACCGCGCGCGCCTCGCCGCAGCCTTCCGCACCGGTGTCCCGGATCAGGTGGCCGAGGCAATCGACCAGGCGAAGTCAGGCGTGCAATTGATCGAGACCGACACCCCCTCGCTCGAACTCATCCCGCGCGTGGCCCAACACGCCCTGAAGCTGCGCGAACTCGCTGCCGCCGGGGACGCCGACGCAGCCGTCGAACAACTCGGACGTCTACGTCTGCTGTGCGCCCACCGCCACGGACCCTTCGGCGCGAGCCACTGGAACCGCCTGATCGAGATGGAACTCGCCAAGCACGCGCCCGACATCCGCTCTCACCAGATGTACGTCGGCCGCCCGATCCTGATCACCCGCAACGACCACGGGCTCGGCCTCAACAACGGCGACGCCGGTGTCATCGTCCAGACACCCGACGGCACCCGCGCGGTCATCGAGACCGGCCACGGACGCGAGTCGTTCCCGCCGTGGCTGCTGTCGGAGGTCGAGACCATGCACGCGATGACCGTGCACAAGGCACAGGGCAGCCAGGCCGCCGAGATCATTGTTCTCGTCCCGCCGGTCGAGTCGCGGCTGCTGACCAGGGAGATGCTCTACACCGCCGTCACCCGGCCGCAGGAACACCTGACGATGGTCGGCACCCGCGAAGCGATCGCCCTCGCCGTCGACACCCCCGTCCGCCGTACCTCCGGTCTACGTCAACGCCTGTCGAGCTGACCCCGATCCGAGGCGACTCCAAGTGCACGAGGGCACGCCGTATACGGAGTGCCCTCGTGCATTTCGGATCCTCTCGGCAACGTCGCCCCTCGAGTTCGATGATTTGTTTGCACACACGGGCACCGCGCGGGACTCTTACTGCGGGTAGTCGGTGCGGGGAGGAACAAATTTGATGCACACATCATCGAAGCGTCGTTTTGCGACGCTGGTAGTCACAGCGGTCACGGCCTTCGGGATGAGTGCAACGGCGGCGCCTGCGAGCCACGCAGATCCGAGCGAGCGCACGTCCCAGACGGTTGCTGCGCAGAAGCCCGCGTCGAAGGCGCCGCAGAAAAAGACAACGCGCGAGGTGCGCGGTGCGCCCGTCGACACCACGCCGAAGACGGTCACCCAGCCGGACGGCAGCAAGGTCACGATCCAGCGCAACGGCGACCGGCTGCGTAACTGGACCTCGACCATCAAGGGCAACGCCACGGTCGTCAAGGACCGGCAGGGGTACTGGCGGTACGCGTCCGGACTCGACAGCAAGGGCCAGCCCAAGGCCGGCTCGAAGAAGGCGGCCGCGTCCGCAGCGGTGCCGCAGGAGTCGGTCGGGTTGACCCCGACCCAGGACCTGCAGGAGGCGGCAACGGTTCAGCAGCCGCTGGGCTTCACCGGCACACAGCGCACGTTGGTGATCCTGGCTCAGTTCTCCGACCGGTCTTCGCTCGGTACGACTGCAGCACAGTGGAGTTCGAAGTTCTTCGCAGGCACCGGCAGCGTTCGCTCGTTCTACAAGGGCGCCAGCTTCAACAAGCTCGACGTGGCGCCGGCTCAGGAGTCGAGCGGTGCGGCGAACGACGGAGTGGTCGGGTGGGTGACCCTGCCGATGAGCCACCCGGACAGCACCCGCACCAACGCCGGCGACCGGGAGGTCGCTGCAGCGGCGATCACGGCAGCTGACCCCTACATCGACTACGCGTCCTACGACACCAACGGCGACGGCGCGATCCAACCCAACGAACTGCACGTCACTGTGATTGCCGCCGGCTACGAAGGCTCGGTCGGCAACCCCTGTGGAGTGAGCGTCTGGGGTCATCAGTGGTCCGTTCCGGTGAGCATGACGCAGCCCGTCGACGGCACGTACGTCGGTACGAACGGCTACACCGAGTTCGGTGAGATGCACTGCGAGAAGGAGTACCCGGCGCAGTCGCGCATGGCCACCATCGGGATCATGGCGCACGAGTTCGGTCACGACCTCGGCTGGGTCGATCTCTACGACATCAGCCAGAAGAGCGAAGGCCTCGGCATCTGGAGCCTGATGGCGGGCGGCTCGTGGGGCACGAAGCCCGGGGGAATGCCGGGTGACACCCCGACCCTCCCGGACGCGTACAGCAAGTACCTGCAGGGATGGATCGCACCGACTGCAGTCAACTCACTGGCCAATGTTTCTGTGCCACAGGCGAGTACGAACCCGAGCGCGTTCCGGTTGCTCGCGGATCCGGACGGTCCCGGCGTCGGCTCGAAGGGTGAGTACTTCCTCGTCGAGAACCGGCAGCAGTCCGGTCTCGACGGCGGCCTGCCCGGCTGTGGCTTGCTGGTCTACCACGTGAAGGAGGCCTACCAGGACAACGTCCGAACCCCGTACGGCCAACTCATCGACATCGAGGAGGCGGACGGCGACGAGGACTACTTCTCCTCACCCGGCGATCCCTTCCACGGTCTCGCGGGCCGGACGAGCTTCAACGCAACCTCGGTGCCGAACTCCAAGGCCTACAACGGCCAGGACGCAGGAGTGCGGGTCACGACGACCAGCGGCTGCTCGGCGTCCATGCCGGCCACGATGGCCGCGACCGGCACGGTCTCGATCACCCCGCCCGCGAACGACACTTTCGCGGCGGCGAAGGCACTCTCGCCGGCAACCGCGGGCATCTGGAAACAGGGCACGGTGGACGCGTCCATCCAGGCCGGTGAGCCTCGCCACGCGGACGCCGTCGGCGGAAATTCGGTGTGGTTCAACTGGACTGCCCCGTCGGCCGGCAAGCTGACCGTTGCCACGGCCAACACGACGTTCGACTCGACGCTGGCCGTCTACACGGGAGGTGCGGTGAACGCGCTGACCCGGATTGCTGCGAACGACGACGTGGACGCGGCCAACGGTGTGCTCACCAGCAAGCTCAGCAACGTCCCGGTGACCGCTGGCACGACCTACCGGATCGCCGTGGACTCCTGGTACGGCGCGCCGGGTTCTTTGGATCTGCAATGGAGCTTCACGCCGGCGGCGACGTCGTCGTTCGTGTCGTTGGCTCCGTCGCGGATCCTGGACACGCGGTACGGCACGGGCGCACCGAAGGCGGTTGTGCCGGCAAACGGGAAGGTCGATCTGCAGGTGACCGGTCGGGGTGGTGTGCCGGCGAATGCGTCGTCGGTGGTGTTGAACGTGACTGCTGTCAGTCCGAAGGCGAACGGGTGGGTGACGGTGTGGCCTGCCGGTGCGACCAAGCCGACCGCGTCGAACCTCAATTTTGTTACCGGACAGACCGTTCCGAACCTCGTCATCGCCAAGGTCGGCAACGGTGGCAAGGTGTCGCTCTCGACCTTGGCGGGCACCCACCTGCTGGCGGACGTGGCCGGGTATTACCCGACGGGCAGTGCGTACACAGGTGTGAATCCGACGCGGGTGATGGACACCAGGTATGGCACGGGCGCGCCGAAGGTTCGGATTCCAGCCGGTGGGTCGGTGACCATCGCGGTCGGCGGCACCCATGGTGTGTCGGCGACGGCGTCGGCGGCGATGTTGAATATCACGTCGGTGAACCCGTCTGCTGCCGGGACGGTGACTGCGTTCCCGGCGGGTGTGGCGACCCCGGCGGCGACGTCGATCAGTTTCCGCAAGGGGCAGACCATCGCCGGTCTGGGCATCGTGAAGCTGGGGACGGGTGGAAAGGTAACGTTGCGGTCGACCGCGAGTACCGATCTGGTGGTCGATCTGAACGGTTGGGTGCCGGCGGGTGCGGACACGGTTGCGTTCACGCCGACGAGGTTGCTCGGTTCCCGGGCCACCGCCGCCGGCACCGCGTTCCAGGTGAAGGTCGCCGGCGTTGCCGGTGTCCCGTCGAACGCGAAGGCGGTTCAGGTGACGGTGACGTCGGTGAACCCGTCGCAGGCCGGTTACTTGACTGTGTGGCCGACCGGGGTTGCTCGTCCGACGGTTTCGAACCTGAACTACGTCCCGGGTGGGTCGATCTCGAACTCGGCGATCGTGAAGGTCGGTACCGGCGGGACGATCACCGTGTTCGCGTCCGGCAAGACTCCGGTCACGATCGACACGTCGGCGTACTTCAAGTGACCTGCCCGACAGTCCGGTATCACCGCCTTGGTGCAGGTCGGCGGCGACTCCCAGGATGCCCTCTTCGAGCAGGCCGCGAAGCCGTTGCTGGAGAAGCTGCGCGCCCGGTGACCCAAGCCTTGAAACTCGCGTGACGTGTGGTCGTCTTCAACCCTTGAAACGAACACACGTCATGCGGATTCGGGCGTGGATCAGTCGTCGGACTTCTTCTCCTTCGAGACCCCGCCGCTCGCGACGTCATTGGTGTCGCCGCCGTCGTCCTGCTGCGCTCCCGGCCCACCGTCCTGCTGGTCGACCTCGGCCTTGTGCTCTTCCGGCTTCCCGTTCTGTTCGCTCATGCTTCGACGCTACGCGCCACCGCCCGCCCGGTGGCGACCTGCGAGGAGGAAGATGTCGGCATGCCCCGTTCCACGAAGATCATCGACCGCTTCGAGGGGCGCATCCTCGGCGCCGGATCGACCAGCGGCGTCCGGGTGGTGGTCGGCGATTGGTCGCACTCGCCGCTCGGTGCGTTCACCGATGTCATGGTGGCGGACGCGTCCGGTCGCCGCTTCCTGCTCGCACCGAATGAAGCCGTCGCTCAGTATGTTTCGCAGACCTACAACTTCGACGAGACCGTGCTGTGTGATGTCCACTTGACGCAGGGCTGGACGGTCGACGCCGGCCCGCTCCGGGCGTCCTTCGGCCTGGGAAAGCGCACCCCGACAGGCTGGCTTCTGCACGCCGTGCCGCAACGGATTGCCAGCAGCAGGCCGCTTGCTGTTCTCGCCGACCCGGTCGCCCGCATCGTCCACCCCGGCGTGCGCACCGTCGGTACCGCCGGCAACGGACGCCGGGAGTATTACGGGGCGCTGGACCAGCACGCAGTGACTCGCCTCACGGGCACCTGGCACGAAGAGGCGCTGGGAGCGCTCACTCGGGTCACGCCCAACCCGGCCTTCGGTTTCAGCTCCACGCCCCAACTCCCTGCCGTGACGCGGGTCGTGACCACGATCGTCCGCGAACGCTGATCCCGGGAGCGGTCGTCATCGACCGGTCGGTGTTGGAGTGGCGCCTCGACCCGACCAGCGGTTACTCGATGTCGGACGGACCGACCAAGGACGACGTCGTGGTGGTGGTGTGCAATGAGGGCTACTCGTCCTCGCTTGCCGCCAGCGACCTGAAACGACTCGGATTCCGTTGGGCTGCAGACCTGGTCGGCGGCTTCCGTGGCTACGTCGAGGCCGGCCTGCCGATCGACGAAGAACCCACCCGCGTCGTCGAGTAGTCCTCAGCCGATCAGATCCCATGCGAACCGCCAGTTGTTGCTGATCAGCCAGAGTCCGAGCAGCGCGAACACCCACGCCAACGTTTCTTTGGAGTTGTTGCGCAGCCAGCGATCCACGCGCTCCAACGTCGGTTGGATGCGCTCGTGCATCGAGAGTCGGAGCGCGAGCAGCAACAACGCCGGCGCGACCATCACCACGCAGTAGGACGCCAGTACCCCCACCGCGCCGAGCGTCGGCAGATCGGCGGCGACCATCAGTCCGATCGCGGCCAGATAGGGCAGCATGCTTGCGGCCTCGATCAGCGCGGCCACGGTCGCGAAGGCCATGACGGACGCGGGGGACGCCGAACCGTCCGCGGTCGACGTCCGCCACCGTTCGATGCGTCCGGGTCCACGGGCCTGCCGACGGGCGGCTTCCCTGGCCCGCTTGCGCTTCTTGCCTGCCTCGGTCCACGGCTCGATGGTGAGTCCGAGCAGCAGCAACACCGCGCCCGCCACGAGAGCGACCCAGCGAGCGGGTTCGGATGTCGACAGCGAGGCGAACGCGTCGCGCAATGACTGTGCCCCGAAGTACAGGCCGAGACCAAGTACGAAGTAGAACACCGTAATGGTGCTCAGGTACAACAAGATTCGGCCCAGTCGCGGCTTCGAAGGGTGGGTCATCACCCACACCGGGATCGCGAGTGTGCCGAAGCTGGTGCTGTCGATCAGCGCGAGCACCACCAGTGGGGCGAGCAGTCCGAGTTCCATGGTGCCAGCTTCGCCGAGACAGTTCGTGCCGTCATCGGCCGACCGAACCCCTACCTAAGTCGTACCCGCCCCTCTACGCCCGTAGTCAAGGAAAACGGCCGCTACGACGACCGCTCTCCCCAACTTTTTGGGCGGTTCAGATGACGCCGAGCGCCACCATCGCGTCGGCGACCTTCATGTAACCGGCCAGGTTCGCACCGGCGACGTAGTTGCCCTCGAGCCCGAACTCGTCCGCGGTCGTGACGCAGCGGGTGTGGATGTCGCGCATGATCTGCTCCAGGCGCGCCTCGGTGTCCTCGAAGCTCCACGAGTCACGGCTGGCGTTCTGCTGCATCTCCAACGCGCTGGTCGCGACACCGCCGGCGTTGGACGCCTTGCCCGGGCCGAACAGCACGGACGACTCCTGGAAAACCTTGACCGCGCCCGGGGTGCAGGGCATGTTCGCGCCTTCGGCCACTGCCTGAACCCCGTTGCTCACCAACGACTTCGCGTGCTCTTCGTTCAGCTCGTTCTGGGTGGCGCAGGGGAGCGCGACGTCACACTTCACATCCCAGATCGAACCCTCGGTCGAGTGCGCGGCCGAGTCGGACGAGTACGCCGACAGGCGCTCACGGCGCACCTCCTTGAGGTCCTTCAGCTGGCCCAGGTCGAGACCGTTCTC
This sequence comes from Yimella lutea, assembly GCF_006715095.1. Taxonomy (NCBI): domain Bacteria; kingdom Bacillati; phylum Actinomycetota; class Actinomycetes; order Micrococcales; family Dermacoccaceae; genus Yimella; species Yimella lutea. The sequence goes on along the minus strand of NZ_VFMO01000001.1, from coordinate 313,970 downwards.
GTCGACCAGGTAGCCGTTGGAGTCGGAGCAGGCGATGACCGTGCCGCCCAGCTGCTGCACCTTCTCGATCGCGTACAGCGCCACGTTGCCCGAGCCGGAGACCACGACGCGCTTGCCGTCGAAGCTCTCGCCACGCGTCCCCAGCATTTCCTGGGTGAAGAAGACCGTGCCGTAACCGGTCGCCTCGGTACGCACCCGTGACCCGCCCCACGACAGGCCCTTGCCGGTGAGGACGCCGGATTCGTACCGGTTGGTGATCCGCTTGTACTGCCCGAACAAATAGCCGAGCTCGCGTCCGCCGACGCCGATGTCACCGGCCGGGACGTCGGTGTATTCGCCGATGTGCCGGTAGAGCTCGGTCATGAACGACTGACAGAAGCGCATGATCTCGCCGTCCGAACGACCCTTGGGGTCGAAGTCGGAGCCGCCCTTGCCGCCGCCGATCGGCATGCCGGTCAGGGAGTTCTTGAAGATCTGCTCGAACCCCAGGAACTTGATGATCGACAGGTTCACGCTCGGGTGGAAACGCAGGCCGCCCTTGTACGGGCCGAGCGCGGAGTTGAACTCGACGCGGAAGCCGCGGTTGATCTCCACTTCACCGGAGTCGGTGACCCACGGGACGCGGAAGATGATCTGTCGTTCCGGTTCGCAGACGCGCTTGAGGATCGACCACTGCGCGTACTCCGGCCGCTTGCCGGCGATCGGGCCGAGGCTGTGCATCACCTCGTACACCGCCTGATGGAACTCCGTCTCGCCGGGATTGCGGGCGACGACGGCGTCGAAGTGCTCCTGCATGTTCGGGTGAAGTCCGGCGCTCATGCGTACAAGTGTGCCAAGTCGCCGGCAACCGTGCCGCGGCGTCCCAGCAGACGCCCCTGGGCTGCGCGAGGACCGGCGGATCGTACGGGCGCTCGCGTACCTGTTGATCAGCGCCGAACCTACTGAGCACACCAGTGGGCTGGGCGAGACGTAGTGGGTTCGCCTGGATCACGGGCTCCGGGCCTGGTCGGGCGTTCCACTTGGCACCGGCATCGCTCGAACCGGTGGTCAAGTTGTTCTCGTTCCCGCCCGTGCCACTGGACCCCCTTTGAGAATGCCTGTGCAGCAACAGTTTCTGAGGTTCCTCGGTGAGTGAACCTGCCCTCTGACTGCGACTTTGTAGCAGCGGTTGCGCCGGGGCCATGGGTAGAATTCCCCGGGCTGACTCGCCGCCCGCGCGCGTCGGCGGCTAGCGTCGGTGATGACCTGTACAGCAGCTGAGAGGACGTTCATCATGGAAACGCTCTACACCGCCGAGGCACTCGCAACCGGTGACGGCCGCAACGGCCACACCAAGACCGTCGACGGGTACGTCGACCTCGACCTCAAGGTGCCCGAGGGCATGGGCGGCCCCGGTGGCGGCGCCAACCCCGAGGACCTCTTCGCCGCCGGCTACGCCGCGTGCTTCCATGGCGCCCTGAAGAAGGCCGCGACGCTCAGCGACGACAAGCCCGACCTCACCGGCTCGACCGTCGGCGCGAAGGTCAGCATCGGCAAGGTGGACGGCGGCTTCGGGCTCGCCGTCGTGCTCGAGGTCGTCATCCCGAATATGGAGAAGGACGCCGCCCAGGCGCTCGCCGACAAGGCGCACCAGATCTGCCCGTACTCCAACGCGACCCGCGGCAACATTCCCGTCGAGGTCACCGTCTCCGACGACTGATCGAACCCCTCACGCCGTCACCGCTGGTTGAGCCGCACGGATGAGGAACGATTCCGTGCGCGTCTCAACCAAGATGGCGGACAACGAGAACCCAGCCCGACGCGGCTGGGTTCTCGTGTTTCCGCGCCTTGGTTTCGGCACGGGCCGCTGCTCCTTCGTCGCTGCGTCCGGGCTCAAACAGCGGGCATCCGGTCGGGTTCTTGCGTCTCCGAACGGACTCGTAGGCTGATCGACCGTGCGTATCGCCAGTTACAACGTCAACGGAATCCGAGCTGCCCAACGCCGCGGCTTCGAGCAATGGCTCGCCACGAGAAACCCGGATGTAGTTGCGCTGCAAGAGGTTCGGGCCCAGCACGCGGACATCCCGGACGGTGTCTACGGCGACTATCACGTCGCGTACGAAGAGGGCGGGATCAAGGGACGCAACGGCGTCGCCGTCCTCACCCGGCACGCGCCGTCCGCCGTCCGCACCTGGAGCGGCGACGTCCGACTGAACGGCGAGCTCGTGCCGACCGAGCCGATGACGCTGGCCCGTGGCATGCGCGAGTTCGCGCACGAGGGGCGCTACGTCGAAGTCGACCTTGCGGACGCACCGCTGACCGTCGCCTCGCTGTACCTGCCCAAGGGCGGACTGCCCGTCCACCTGCAGAGGCCCGGCCGGATGCGCGAAGCACCGGACGGCGGCGTGAAGTACGAACGCAAGATGCGCTTCCTCGACTCCTTCGCCCGGCAGCTGTCCCGTTCCCGCAGAACGGCATCGGCGAACGGACGCGAGTTCCTGCTCATGGGTGACCTCAATATCGGGCACACCCGGTACGACCTGACCAACTGGCGCACCAGCAAGAACTCCGAGGGCTTCCTGCCCGAGGAGCGCGAGTGGATCGGGGCGCAGATGTCGCCGCGCACCCTCGTGGACGTCGTCCGCACACTCCACCCCGAGACCGACGGTCCGTACTCCTGGTGGTCGTGGATGGGGCAGGCCTTCGACAAGAACGTCGGCTGGCGCATCGACTACCACCTGGCCACACCGAAACTGGCGCGCACGGCGTCCGCTGCGTGGGTGGATCGCGAGCCCTCCCGCGACGTGCGGATCAGCGATCACGCACCGGTCGTCGTGGACTACGACTTCTGAGCCTCGCGACAACGGGTCGCAATAACGGCCGGTTTCCTTTACTACGCCCGTAGTCAAGGAAACCGGCCGCTATGACGACCGCTTACGGTGTCAGCGCGAGGTGGCCGGGCTGCTTGCCCGACGCGGTCCGCGGTTACGTCGCGGCGCCGCACCTGCCCGCTCGCCGGTGGGCTTCGGCGAACGCTGAGACGAACCGTGCGACGAACCAGCAGATGAACCCTGCGAGGTGCCACGACCCTGGCCCGAACGACCCGCACCCTGGCCGCGTCCCGAGCCGGAGCCCTGACCGCGTCCGGAACCCTGGCCGCGTCCGCCGCGCGAACCCTGCTTCTGCGGGGCCGGTGCGACCTGAACCTGCTCGGACAGAGCGACGAACGAGCGCTCGCCCGGAGCCAGTTCGGTCAGCAGCGGGTGGGCCGGGTCGACCTTGGTTGTCGTCGGCTTGATGCCGGCCGCGCGGGTCAGATCTCGGACGTCCTTCTGCTGCTCGTCGAGCATCAGCGTCACAACGGTGCCGGCGGCGCCCGCACGAGCGGTGCGTCCCGAACGGTGCAGGTACGCCTTGTGCTCGGCCGGCGGGTCGGCGTGGATCACCAAGGAGACGTCGTCGACGTGAATGCCACGCGCGGCGATGTCGGTGGCGACCAGCGTCCGGACGGTGCCGCTGTGGAACGCGTCCATGTTGCGGACGCGGGCGTTCTGGCTGAGGTTGCCGTGCAGGTCGACTGCCGGAACTCCTTGTGCCGCAAGCTGCTTGGCCAACTTCTTGGCTCCGTGCTTGGTGCGGGTGAAGACGACGGTGCGGCCGGGGGCAGCAGCGAGGTCGACGAGCACCGGCAGGCGGTGGTCCTTGTGCAGGTGCAGGACGTGGTGGTCCATCGCGCTGACCGGCGACTGTGCGCTGTCGGCGTGGTGGGTGACCGGGTTGGTGAGGTAGCTCTTGACGAGCACGTCGACACCGCGGTCGAGGGTCGCGGAGAACAGCAGACGCTGTCCGTCGCGCGGGGTCTTGTTCAGGATGCGCTTCACGCCGGGCAGGAAGCCCAGGTCGGCCATGTGGTCGGCCTCGTCGAGGATGGTGATCTCGACCGCGCTCAGGTCGCAAAGTCCCTGGGAGACAAGGTCTTCCAGGCGGCCCGGGCAGGCGACGACGATGTCGACGCCCTTCGCGAGCGCAGCTGCCTGCGGGTTCTGACCCACGCCACCGAAGACGGTCTGGCTGCGTAGCCCGACCATGTCGGCGAGCGGCTTCAACGAAGCGTTGATCTGGTTCACCAGTTCACGCGTCGGCGCCAGGATCAGCGCACGCGGACGCTTGGGCTGACGGCGGCTGCTGGACGCCTGCAGTCGGGCGACCAGCGGCAGCAGGAACGCGTACGTCTTGCCGGAGCCGGTGCGGCCACGGCCAAGGACGTCACGACCCGCGAGCGAATCCGGCAGGGTCGCCGCCTGGATCGGGGTCGGGGTGGTGATTCCCTGCTCCGCGAGGACGCGGACCAAGGAAGCGGGCACACCAAAAGGCGCAAAAGTATTGTCGGACAAAGAAACTCCGTAAGAAAGGCGGTGTCTCGCCGGGCTCGCCCCGCGCTCGGTTTCGGCTGCGGTAGCGGCATAAGTGAAGGCATCTAGCGCTTCTCGAACACCTGCGGCCCGAGGCAAGACTGTGCGGACCGCTGGCTCCACCCTACGGGCAGACGCTCGAATCACCTATTCGACGCGTTGACTCACGCTAAATGCCCGCGTGGGTGGAGTCATTGACTCATCCCAGAATGCCCGCGTGGGGTGCAGCCTCGATGGATGGAGCTCACGGTGGGTCAGCGCAAGGCGGTCCTGGTCTCGCAGGTGAAGGCGTGGCCGAAGGCGACGAAGGCGGAGAAGACAGCGATCCTGGACCATCTGGTCGCGGTCAACGGGTGGCACAGGGACCACGCCCGCAAGATGCTCCGCCGCGCGGTCGCCGGTCATGACCCGAATCGTCCCCGAGCACAGCGTGATCCGGTCTACCGCTACGACCCTGCCGTGATCGATGCCCTGGTGACCTGCTGGGTGGTCCTGGACGGCCCCACCGGGAAGCGACTGCACCCTGCGCTGCCCGACCTGACCACCGCGCTGATCGCCCACGGCGAACTGCACTGCACCCCTGACACGTTGGCCGCGCTGCTACGAATGTCACCCGCCACGATCGACCGCCGCCTCAAACCACACCGCACCGGCCTGATCGCGACCAAGGGCCGGTCGATGACCAAACCCGGCAGCCTCCTCAAGGCCAGCATCCCGATGAAGACCTGGCACGAATGGAACGAAACCGTCCCCGGCTTCCTCCAGATCGACCTGGTCGCACACGAAGGCGGCGACAACAACGGAGCCTTCCACTACACCCTGGACGCCACCGACATCGCGACCGGTTGGACCGAAGCGATCAGTGTCCGCTCCAAAGGCGAACGAATCGTCGCCGCCGGCCTGACCGACCTGATCCTGCGATTCCCGTTCGGCATCAACGGAATCCACTCCGACAACGGGGGCGAGTTCATCAACCACCACCTCGCGAAGTGGTGCGACGCGCGACGTATCACCCTGACCCGCGGCCGGGCCCACCACAGCAACGACCAGGCCTACGTCGAGCAGAAGAACTGGTCCAGCGTCCGCCGCGCGGTCGGTTACTACCGGTACGACACCCGCCACGAGCTCGACCTGCTCAACCAACTGTGGCCCCTGCAAGCAGCACTCGACAACCTCTACCTGCCCCAACAAAAGCTGCGCAGCAAGTCTCGCAACGGCGCCAAGGTCACCAAAACCTACGACACCGCCGCGACCCCGCTGCACCGCCTGACCCGGGACCACCCGCAGTACCTCACCGATCAAGACGCCGCTGACCTGAGCACACGAGCCACCCAGATCAACCCCGCCGAACTACGCCGTCAGATCCACGCGATCCAAGCCAGTCTCATCGAACTCGCCCGCCGCAGAGGCAAAGTCGAACAACGACCCAAGCGCAACGCGACCTACCTCAGCCGCAAGAAAATCCACCCCACCAAGCGGGCAAATTCAGATGAGTCAACGACTCACTCCACGCGGGCATCTTGACGTGAGTCAACATGTTCGAAGACATCCGACTGGTCTCGTCGCGGTACCCCGCTGACGCTCCGCATCTGACCGACCAGCGTGATTCCTGCGTCAGGCGGCGTACCTGGAGACGAGGGCTCGCGCTGTCGCTTCACCTTCGTCGATGGCCTGCTCGTATGGTTCGCGCAGCATGGTGGCCATCGTTCCGGTGTAGGCGATGAACAGTTGCGAGGCAAGGGAATTCGCGTTCTTACCGGCGACCGGCACGGAGTAATCGTGCAGTCGCATACGCAGCAGGTGAGTCTCGTCGGCCAGCACTGCGGCGAGTTGCTCGCTCGGCGAGGGATGTGCGGCCGCGGTGCCGCTGAAGGCGCACCAGCGCTCGGCCAGGTGGTGGGCCTGATAGGTGCGCAGCGCCGGCCAGAGTGCGAGCAGTCGGTCGACGTCGGACTCGGCGGACGCGATCGCTTCGTCCCAGACTTGCGTCCAGATCGTCAGGCGACGACGCAGGGCGGAGGCGATCAAGCCCTCCTTGTTGCCGAAGTGCGAGTACAGGCTCGGCGGGGACGCTCGCGCGTGCTTGAGGATCACGTCCACCGGCGTCGAGACCGAGCCGTTCTCGAACAGCACGGCATCGGCGGCGTCCAGCAGCCGTTCGCGCACGGGTCGTTCCGATTTCACATTCTTACTATAACGTGCGTTATGTTGTAACGAGCGTTATCGAGCTGCCTGGCATCCCAGAGACGCCGGACGTGCTCACGCGGACTGTGAAGCGATCGTCTTGGAGGAGAACTGTGCCCAGCTTGTTCATCGATGGTGAGTGGGTCGACGCCGCATCTGGCGCAACCCGTGAGATCACCTGTCCTGCAGACGGATCCGCGGTGATCACCGTCGCCGAGGCCGGCCAGGACGACGCCCGCCGCGCCGTCGAAGCGGCTCGGCGGGCGTTCGACGAGGGTCCCTGGCGTGACACTCCCTCGCCCGAGCGGGCTGCTCTGCTGCACCGCTTGGCCGACCGGCTGGCGGCGGAGAAAGACGAGGTCGCCCGCCTCGAATCCCTCGACACGGGTAAGCGGTTCGTCGAGTCGCAGATCGACGTCGACGACATCGTCAACGTCTTCCGGCACTTCGCCTCGCTCGCTCAGGGTGAAGCCGGACGCATCGTCGATACCGGCATGCCGGACGTCTCCAGCCGGGTCGTCACCGAACCCGTCGGCGTCTGCGTGCTGATCACCCCGTGGAACTACCCGCTGCTGCAGACCGCGTGGAAGGTCGCCCCGGCGCTCGCAGCCGGAAACACCTTCGTGCTCAAGCCCGCCGAACTCACCCCGCAGACCGCCATGTGGCTGGTGCGTACCCTCGACGAACTCGGCCTGCCCAAGGGCGTTGCCAATTTGATCCTCGGTGCCGGAAAGGACGTGGGTCCGACGCTGACCGAGGCGCCCGAGGTCGACCTGGTCTCCTTCACCGGTGGTGTCGTGACCGGCCGCTCGATCATGGCGTCCGCCGCACCGACCGTGAAGCGCGTCGCGCTCGAGCTGGGCGGCAAGAACCCCAACGTGATCTTCGCGGACGCCGACCTGCCGGCCGCGATCGACAACGCGCTCACCGCGATCTTCCTCGACTCCGGCCAGGTCTGTTCTGCCGGTGCACGGCTCATCGTCGAGGAGTCGATCCATGACGAGGTCGTCGATGAACTCGTCCGTCGTGCCGAGAAGATCCGCCTCGGTGGTCCGTTCGACGACAGGGCCGAGGCAGGACCGCTGATCAGCGAGGACCACTTGGCGAAGGTCGCCACGTACGTGGATGATGCCGTCGCCGAGGGTGCCGTGCTGCGGACCGGCGGAAAGCGTTGCGACGAAGGCGAACTCGCGAAGGGTTCGTACTATCCGCCGACGATCCTCGACGGTTGCGACACCTCGATGAAGTGCGTGCAGGAGGAGTCGTTCGGGCCGGTGCTGACCGTAGAGACTTTTCCCGGCGCGGACGCGGACGCTGCCGAGGATGCTGCGGTGAAGCTCGCCAACGACACCATCTACGGACTCGCCGGAGCAGTGTGGAGCCAGAACGCAGGCCGCGCCGAGCGCGTCGCCAAGCGGCTGCGCCACGGCACCATCTGGATCAACGACTACCACCCGTACGTGCCGCAGGCCGAATGGGGCGGGATGAAACAGTCCGGTATCGGCCGCGAACTGGGTCACGCCGGGTTGCACGAGTACCAGGAGACCAAGCACATCTGGCACAACACTCGGCCCGCCCCGGCGGGATGGTTCGGCAACTGACTCTCGCCTTTTCGCTGGTTGAGCCCTACGGATGAGCTTGCGAATCCGAAGGTGCCGAAACCTCGTGCGTGGACGGAGCACTTCATCCGAGGCGCTTCGTAAATGCGAGAGGTTTCGGCGCGCGGGACTTCGTTCCTCAGTCCCGCGGCTCAACCAGCGGAAAAGGGTGTGGCTCGACCAGCGGAGACGTGCGGCTCGACCAGCGGGTCGCCGCGACTGCACTTCGACTGTGATTCAAGGAGATACGAAACGATGAAGAAGAAGTACGACTACGTGATCGTCGGCGGCGGGTCCGCCGGCTCGGCTCTTGCCAACCGGCTGTCGAGCGACAAGAACACCAGCGTCCTGGTGCTGGAAGCAGGTCGTGCCGACTTCCTGTTCGACCCGTTGATCCACATGCCGGCGGCGTTGATGTTCCCCTCGGGCAACCCGCTCTACGACTGGGCCTACGAGACCGAGCCCGAGCCGCACATGGGTGGACGACGCGTCCCGCATGCCCGCGGCAAGGTGCTCGGCGGGTCGAGCTCGATCAACGGCATGATCTTCCAGCGCGGCAACGCCGGTGACTACGACAAGTGGGCCACGTTCGAGGGCATGGAGCACTGGGACTACGCCCACTGCCTGCCCTACTTCAAGCGCATGGAGACCTGCATCGCCGGCGCGGACGACTGGCGCGGTGGCTCCGGTCCGCTGAAGCTCGAGCGTGGGCCGGCCAGCAGCCCGCTGTTCCAAGCGTTCTTCGAGGCGACCCAGCAGGCCGGTTATCCGCGCACGGACGACGTCAACGGTTATCGCCAGGAGGGTTTCGCGCCCTTCGATCGCAACGTCTTCAAGGGCAGCCGGATGAGCGCGTCCCGCGCCTACCTGCGCCCGATCCGCAACCGCAAGAACCTCGACATCGCCACGCTCGCCACCGTGACCGGCCTGCAGTGGTCGGGCAACCGGGTGACCGGCGTCGACTTTGCGCGCGGCGGCAAGTTCAAGCACTCCGTCGAGGCGGGCGAGGTCATCCTGTGCGGTGGCGCGTTCAACTCTCCACAACTGTTGCAGCTCAGCGGAGTCGGCAACCCGGAGACGCTTCGTGCAGCCGGCGTCACGCCGCGCATCGACCTGCCCGGCGTCGGTGAGAACCTGCAGGACCACCTCGAGGTCTACCTGCAGCACTCCAGCTTGCAGCCGGTGTCGATCGCGCCCTGGCTGAAGAAGTGGAAGGCCCCGTACATCGGTGCCGAGTGGCTGTTCCTCAACCGCGGCGTCGGTGCGTCCAACCACTTCGAGGGCGGCGGATTCATCCGCACCAACGAGGAGGTCACCTACCCGAACCTGATGTTCCACTTCCTGCCGATCGCGGTCCGCTACGACGGCACCGCGCCGGAGGGCACGCACGGCTACCAGGTGCACGTCGGCCCGATGAACTCCGACGTGCGCGGCCACGTCCGCATCAAGAACGACGACCCGCTGGCCAAGCCCGGCATCTTGTTCAACTACCTGTCCACCGAGAACGACCGGCGCGAGTGGGTCGAGGTCATCCGGGCCGCCCGGCACATCCTGAAGCAGCCCGCGTTCGCGCCGTTCAACGGCGGCGAGATCTCGCCCGGACCGTCGGTCGAGACCGACCAGGAGATCATCGACTGGGTGGCCAAGGACGCCGAGACCGCGCTGCACCCGTCCTGCTCGGCCAAGATGGGTGTCGACGACATGGCGGTCGTCGACCCGTCGTCGATGAAGGTGCACGGCACCGAGGGTCTGCGGGTTGTGGACGCGTCGGTCTTCCCGACCATCACGAACGGCAACATCTACGCACCGGTGATGATGGTCGCGGAGAAGGCGGCCGACCTGATCGCCGGCAACGCCCCGCTCGCGCCGGAGCACCCGCCGGTCTACCGGGCGAAGTCGGGCATGCCGATCTTCCCGGAGGGTGACCCACGCAACCACTCGTGGAACGCTGCGGACAAGGTGCCGAGTGCCGCCGAGGCCATGGGTGAGATCCAGTGAGTTCTGTTGATACGCAAGAGATCACGCAGCCGCGCACCAAATGGCCGGTGCTGATCGTCTCGGGCGTCTTCACGCTCGCGGTCGCTGCCTGGGCGCTTTTTGCTCCCGACCACGCCGGACGGGTCCTGGGTGACACGGTGAGCTGGATCTCGAACTGGTTCGGCTGGTTCTACATTCTGCTGGCGACCGCGATCCTCGTTTTCGTCGTCTACCTCGGACTGCGGTACTCGAGGGTGCGACTGGGTGCGGACTCCGATCGTCCGGAGTTCTCCACATTCTCCTGGGCGTGCATGTTGTTCGCGGCCGGCATCGGCACGGACGTGATGTTCTTCGCCGTCGCCGAACCGGCAACGCAGTACCTCCACCCGCCGCAGGGCAAGGGTGAAACCCTCGACGCGGCAAGGGAATCCACCGTCTGGACGCTGTTCCACTACGGCATCACCGGGTGGGGAATGTACGCCCTCATGGGCATCGCGCTCGGCTACTTCGCACACCGCAAGGGTCTGCCGCTCGCCGTTCGTTCGGCGCTGCATCCGCTGTTCGGCAAACGCATCAACGGACGCATCGGGGACGCCGTCGACATCGCGACCGTGCTCGGCACGATCTTCGGTGTCGCCACCTCGCTGGGCATCGGCGTGGTGATGCTCAATGTCGGCCTCGACGTGATGTTCGGCATCGACCAGGGGACGCCGGCACAGGTGGGACTGGCGATCCTCGCGGTCGTCGTCGCGACCATTTCCGCGACGTCCGGCGTCGACAAGGGCATTCGCATCCTGTCCCAGCTCAACGTCGTCCTCGCGATCGTCCTCGCCCTGTGGGTGCTGGTCACCGGGCAGACCGCATTCCTGCTGCGGGCCGCGATGATGAACGTCGGCGACTTCGTCAACCTCTTCCCGGGCATGACGATGGACACCATGGCCTTCGACTACGACGCGGAATGGATGAACGGCTGGACGCTGTTCTTCTGGGCCTGGTGGATTGCCTGGGCGTCCTTCGTGGGCATGTTCCTCGCCCGCATCTCCAAGGGCCGCACGATCGGCCAGTTCGTGGTCGGCACGCTGACCATCCCGTTCATCTACATCGTGATGTGGGTGACCATCTTCGGAAACAGCGCCGTGAAGCGAATCATGGACGGGGACAAGGCTTTCGGTGAGACCGCGGTCAACACTCCGGAGACCGGGTTCTACGACATGCTGCAGCAGTACCCGGGCGCGATGGTCCTCGTCGCACTGGCCACGTTCGTGGGTCTGCTCTTCTACGTGACCAGCGCGGACTCGGGCGCTCTGGTGATGGCGAACCTCTCGTCCGACCTACCCGACTCCGACGTCGACGCCAAGCCGTGGCTGCGGGTCCTGTGGGCCGCCGCGACCGGTCTGCTCACGGTGGCCGTGTTGCTGGTCGGCGGCATCGGTGCGCTGCAGAGCGCCACGATCATCATGGGTCTGCCGTTCGCGATCGTCATGGTGCTGGTGATGATCGGCCTGCACCGCGCGCTCGAAGGCGAACGTCTGCACGCGGACGCACTACGCACCTCGGTGACCGCGTCCGTCGTCGGGCGGGAGGCAGCGGCGAGCCCGGGTTCGTGGAAGCGTCGCCTCGCACGTTCGCTCGGCACCGTCTCGCTGAAGCAGGCGACCCAACGACTCGACTCGACCGTCGTCCCTGCCCTGCGCGAGGTCGCGGGCGAGTTGGTCGAGCGCGGTGTGGACGCGTCCGTCGAGGACGTCGCAGGCTCGACCACGCAGGCGCCGCGGACGGCGGTGCTGACCGTCCGGGACGGTGAGGAGCAGTTCGCCTACACCGTGCAGGTGCGTCGGATGAAGGCCCCGAGCTACGGCTCGCGGATGATCGAGGCCGACGACCAGACCACGCTGCTGGAGGTCGTGCTCCCCAGCGGGGGTGCCTACGACGTGATCGCCTACTCGTTCGAGCAGATCTGTCACGACGTGTTGGACCACTACGAGTGGTGGGTCTCGACGCAGCAGGCGGTCTCCGACGCCACCTGATCCACCGAGTGGCCGGGCTATGAACTGGTGGACGGGTTAGAGCCCGGCCGCTGGCTCACAGCCCGGCCACTCGGCGTTCGGGGCTGGTCGGTGCGGACTCACCAACTTCCTCGATTCAGATGAAAGGCTCGTGCCCAAACCTGCCGAGAGGAGTCGCACATGGTCAACGTTCTCTGGGGGATCGGGGGCATGATCGGCCTGCTGACCATCGCGTATCTGCTCTCGATGGACCGCAAGGCGATCAAGGCGCGGACGATCGCTGCCGCGCTTGCGTTGCAGGTGGGCTTCGGCGTGCTGGTGCTGTTCGTGCCGTGGGGACGCGACGCGCTCGCGAAGGCGTCCGAGGGCGTCCAGGCCGTCATCGACTCCTCGAAGGAAGGCATCAGCTTCCTGTTCGGGCCGTTGATCCCGAAGGAGGGGATGGTCTTCGCGTTGCAGGTGCTACCGGTGATCGTCTTCTTCGCCTCGCTGACGGCGATCCTGTTCCACCTGGGCATCCTGCAGAAGGTGGTCACCTGGCTCGGTGGGGCGCTCGCCAAGGTGCTCGGCACCCGTCACGAGGAGTCGGTCAACGCCGCCGCAAACATCTTCCTCGGCCAGACCGAGGCGCCGTTGGTGATCAAGCCGTACCTTTCGAGGATCTCCCGCTCCGGGCTGTTCGCGGTGATGGTCGGCGGGTTGTCGACCGTCGCAGGTTCGGTGCTGGTCGGTTACGCGCTGCTCGGCGCCAAACTCGACTACCTGATCGCTGCCAGCTTCATGGCTGCTCCGGGCGCGCTGCTGATGGCGAAGATCATCCTTCCGGAGGGTGCCGAGCCAGCCACCGTGCCGGCCACCGCGAAAGCCGGCGATGGGGTCGGCACGGTCGACCTCGACAGGGGTGAATCGCGCGCGGTCGCTGTCGATGACGACGACGATGAGGACGAGGTCAAGCACCGCAACGTGATCGACGCCGCCGCCGCGGGCGCGTCCGACGGCATGAAGCTCGCATTGAACATCGGCGCGATGCTGCTGGCCTTCATCTCGCTGATCGCGCTGATCAACCTGCTGCTCGGCGTGGTCGGTGGGTGGTTCGGTGCTGACGACCTGAAGTTCGAGACGATCCTCGGCTATGTGATGGCGCCGATCATGACGCTCATCGGTGTGCCGTGGTCGGAGGCGACGGACGCGGGTTCGTACGTCGGTCAGAAGGTCGTGGTCAACGAGTTCGTGGCGTTCTCCAACTTCGCTCCCAACATCGCCGACTTCTCCCAGCGCACCCAGGCGATCGTCACCTTCGCGCTCACCGGCTTCGCCAACCTGGGCTCGCTCGGCATCCTGCTCGGCGGCCTCGGTGGGATGGCTCCCAAGCGCCGCGGTGAGATCGCCGAACTCGGTCTGCGTGCCATCCTCGCGGCCACTTTGGCGAACCTGATGAGCGCGGCGATCGCGGGTATCCTGCTGGGTTGATCGGCACGTACGGTGGGGGTATGAGCCTTCCGACCAGAACCCGTGAGATCCAACTGGCGTCCCGCCCGAGCGGCGCGCCGACGCCCGACAACTTTCGGCTGATGGAGGTGGATCTGCCCGAGCTGAAGGACGGCGAGATCCTCGTCCGCAACACCGTCATGTCGGTCGACCCGTACATGCGTGGGCGGATGAACGATGTGAAGTCTTACGTGCCGCCGTTCCAGATCGACCAGCCGCTCGACGGCGGTGCGGTCGGCACCGTGATCGCTTCTCGTTCGGACGAATTCGCCGAAGGGCAGAGCGTGCTGCACGGACTCGGCTGGCGCGAGCACGCCATCCTCCCGGCAGCGCGCGCGACGGCCGTCGACACCTCCGACCTGCGTGACAGCAGCTATCTCGGGGTACTCGGCATGCCTGGCCTGACCGCGTATGCGGGACTCATGGCGGCGGCCGAGTTCCAGCCCGGGGACGCGGTATTCGTCTCGGGTGCCGCCGGCGCCGTGGGTTCACTGGTCGGGCAGATCGCCCGACTGTCCGGGGCCTCGCGCGTAGTCGGATCGGCCGGTTCCGCAGCCAAGGTGGAGCGACTCATCGACCTCGGGTTCGACGCCGCCTTCGACTACCACGACGGATCGGTGCGCGACTCGTTGAAGAAGGCCCTGCCCGACGGCATCGACGTCTACTTCGACAACGTCGGTGGCGACCACCTCGAAGCCGCGATCTCCGCGCTCAACGTCGACGGGCGCGTGGCGATGTGTGGTGCGATCTCGCAATACAACGCGACCGAACCCGCTTGTGCACCAAGGAATCTCGCGCTCGCGATCGGCAAGCGCCTGACGCTGCGCGGATTCATCGTGGGCAAGTACTCCGACATGCGGGACGAGTTCCTGTCGGTGGTCGGTCCGTGGCTGGCCGACGGTTCGATCCAGTGGGACGAGACGGTGCGCGAAGGACTGGAGAACGCCCCGCAGGCGTTCATCGACCTGCTCGCCGGGGCCAACACCGGCAAGATGATCGTCCGCCTGTGAACCGCAGCGGCAACAGGTCGCAGTAACAACCGGAACCCTTGACTACGCCTGTAGTCAAGGGTTCCGGTTGTTACTGCAGCCGGTGCTGGCTCAGTCGCTCTCGCGGGTCGTCATCACCCGCGCGGAGTCGGGGCGGTACTCCTCGACGTCGTCCTCGGTGCCCTCGCCCGTGAACTCCGGAACCTCGAGATCCAGGTTGTCGACCGGAGCACGCAACCAGGTGGCCGTGGCCCAGCCCTGGGTGAGCAGGTGATGATCCGAACCGGGCTCGTCGTCGGCGTCCTCCGCGATGTACGTGACGTCGATGCCCTCGGTGAACCGCTCGTCGATGCGCGCCTGCACGGCGCCGAACGGTGCCAAATGTGCACCGCGCAGGCCGCGCAGCTTCGACCACGGCACGTCGGGGACGTTGATGTTGAGCACGTGGCCGTTGAACTCGGTCTTCTCCAGCCACTCAAGCGCGATGTCGGTGATGCGCTGGACGGTGTCCCAGTTCTGCGGCTCGCCTGAGGTCACCGACACGGCCAGGCCGGGGATGTCGTGCGTGACCGCAGTGTGGGCCGCTCCGACGGTGCCGGAATGCAGCGTCGCGTGACCGGTGTTGGCGCCGAGGTTGCATCCGGACATGATCAGGTCGGGCTTGTCACCGAAGGCGCCGTACGAGGCGAGGAAGGCAATGAGACCGGGCGCTGCCTTCACGCCGATGCAGTCGACCCCTTCGGGCATTTCGGGTGGATCCGCTTTGACGAGAACGATTTTCCCGTCCTTCTCCTCACCGGCCAGGGACGCGGAAGCACCCGAGTACTCGTGTGCCGGTGCGGCCACCTGGACGGTGTAACCGCGTCCGAGAGCCGCCTTGACGAGTGCTGCCAGACCTGCCGACTCGATCCCGTCGTCATTGGTGACCAATACGTGCATGTCAGCGTTCCTTGATCTGGACGTGGTCGGCGATGCGCTCGATGGTCTCGCGGTTGCCGGTGCCCAGGCCGCCGCGAGTGACATTCAAAGCGCCGGCGGCTGCACCCAATCGGGCTGCCTCGGTGAGGTTCTCGCCGCGGGCGAGCGCAACGGCGATGCCGGCCGTCATCGAGTCACCGGCGCCGCGGTGTTCGTGCGTGGTGACGGCCGGGGTGATGAGCTCGCGGACGCCATCCTTGTCGATCGCGAACGCCGGCTTCTCCGCGCGCGAGACGACGATCGCGCCGACGCCCTTGTCGAGGACCTTTTTGGCCCCGGCGATGATCTTCTCGGCGCTCTCGCCGTCGGCGAGCTTTGCTTCGAGAAGTTCGTCGTGGGCGATCTTCAGCACGTCGACCCCGGCGTCGATCGCGGCCAGCGCCGGTCCACCCGAGAGGTCGGCGACAACGCGTCCGCCCGAGGAACGGATGTCGGAGACGAGCCGGTGGAAGAACTCGTCCGGCAGCACGTCGGCCGGCTCACACCCGGTGATCACCGTGAGGTCGGCGTCCATGCCCTCGACCAGGGCGATGCCGTAGAGGTCGTCGTACTCGTGACGGGTGAGCACAGGCGGTGGCATGTGGGTCAGCACCTCCCGCTCGCCGTTTCGCAGTTCGTAGATGTAGCCACCGTTGCCCGCGGAGTAGGGCACCGGCTTCACCTCGAGATCAAGATCGGTCAACATCGTCTGGATCAATGGACCCAGCTCCCCACCGAACGGGCCGACGACCGTCACCTTCGCACCCAGCGACCGTGCCATCCGGGCCATCCACAGTCCCTGACCACCCGGGTGGATGTGGACGCCGCCCTCGGCATCAACGTGTTCGCTGCGCTTGACGTCGGTGAGAGCAGCGGTGGCCTCGACGACGGCGAGGGGAGTGGGGGCAAGGACGGCAATGCGGGGTTCGAAGGTCACGCCTCAATCGTTGTCGATGAACGGCGACGAACGGGGCGAGCGCGGCGACGATTTCGACCGAGACGAACGGCTCCACCCGGGTGGGTGGAGCCGTCGACGTGAGCGGTCAGGTGATCTTGTCGGAGTCGTAGACCGAACGGGGCTCCTTGTCGTCGTGGGCACGTCCCCGGTGTTGCTCCCGGCGAGCAGCGGGAGAGCCATCAGGCACGCAGCGGCGGTGAGCTTCTTCATGGTCTTCATCCTGGTTTGCTGTCGCCGGGGCGACGTCGCATCTGGTCCGGGAAGCAGACGGGTCCGGTGCGGGATTCGGTTCCGTGCAGCCTGAGCTAGCGCTTCACCGCGGCGATGGGGACGTCGTGTTCGTTGCCCCAATCGACCCATCCGGCAACGGTTTTCGTTGCCATGACGGACGCGACGTCGGCGTACTCCTCGGCGCAGTCGAAAGCATCCGCGAACCGTTTCCAGAAGTGTTGTTCCAGTGCGGCGAGTGCTACCCAGCCGTCGTCGCTCGCGCGGTAGAGGTTGTACCGGGCCCAGCCGCCGGAGATCGGGCTTGCCGGGTCGATCATGCCGTGCCGGTTGGGTCCGGCCGCGAACGCACCGGCCTCGTCCAGGCCGGCCATGTGGGTGCCGCCGTGTCCGGTGAGCGAGCGCTGCACCAGCGCACCGAGCGCGGTCGACACCGCGCGTTCCGCGCCGAGGACGTCCGCCACCAGCACGGACGGCAGCGCCGGCGGCCGCAGCAGGCCGGCCGTCGCCTGGTAGGTCAGGTCGTGGCCACCCACCTCCGGGGCGTCGGAGTGCCCGACGATCCGCACCTGGCACAACTGCGGTAGGTCCAGGTCGTCCAGACCGAGGCGGGCGAGTGCGGAAGGACGCTGCGCGGTGAGCAGCAGATCGGCGTCCGTGAGCAACTCGGCCAGTTGCGCACGTCCGTCGTCCGTCTTGAGGTCGATCGTCAGAACCTGTTGTGCTGCAACAAGTTCGGCGTAGTAATCGGGCACCATGCTGGCCAGGGGATCACCGGACGGGGGCTCCACCTTCGTTACATCCGCACCCATCGAGGCCAGCCGTGCGGCGGCCAACGGACCGGGCAGATTGATCGCCAGCGACACCACGCGGGTTCCCTCGAGCATGAACCGAACCTAACCCTGACGGACCCGCTGCGCGACCTTCTCGGCGTGTGACTCGCGCAGTGCGTGATGGCCGGGGCGGCGACGGATGACCAGGTAGCCGATACCGATCGCGACGAACCATAACGGCGTCCACAAACCTCGCGCTCCGTCTGCACAGCGGTCAATCCGCGCGTCCTGCGGACTTTCGGGTCAGGGGACGCGGTGGGTCCACTCGGGAGTGGAGAACTTCTCGTCCATCAGCTGTTCGGCAGCCTCCAACTCTGCCTGCGTGTAGTCCGATCGCGTCGTGGCGTAACGCTTCTCGAAGGTCGCCAGGAACGAGTCGAGGATCGCGTCGCGGGTCATGCCGGTCTGCGAGCGCATCGGGTCGACGCGCTTGTTCGCCGAACGGTGGCCCTTGTCGCTCATCTTCTCGCGGCCGATGCGCAGCACCTCGACCATCTTGTCGGCGTCGATGTCGTAGCTCATCGTCACGTGGTGCAGCACGGCTCCGTCGGCGAACCGCTTCTGCGCGGCGCCGCCGATCTTGCCCTGGTCGCTCGCGATGTCGTTGAGCGGGACGAAGTGCGCGTTGACGCCGACCTCGCGCAGGGCCTCGATCACCCAGTCGTCCAGGAAGGAGTAGGACCGCTCGAAGGACAGCCCTTCGACCAGCGACGCAGGCACCACGAGCGAGTAGGTGATGCAGTTGCCCGGCTCCATGAACATCGCGCCGCCGCCGGAAACGCGTCGGACGACGTCGATGCCGTGCTTGGCCGCACCGTCCGGGTCGACCTCGTTCTTTACCGACTGGAACGAACCGATGACGACCAGCGGAGAGTCCCAGTCCCACAAGCGCAGCGTGGGCGGACGCTCGCCGCGGGCCACCTCACGTCCGATGACCTCGTCCAGTGCGACGTGCATGGCGGGGTCCATCACCTTGGCGGGCATGACGTCGAAGGTGTGGTCGTGCCAACCGGTGGCCTTGCCGAGGGCCCGGCGCACCGCGATGCCGACGGCCTCCGGCGAGAACCCGATGAACGCGACGTCTCTGTCGACCGAACCCTGGATCGCCGAACTCAGCTGGTCGACACCGGCCTCCGTCGAGACGCCGTTGAGGGCCGCGTTGATGTCGAGCAGCGCCTCCTCGGGTTCAAGGAAGAAGTCGCCGGAGACACTGACCTCGGCCAGGCGTCCGTCACGAACCTCGAGATCGACGGCGACGAGTTTGCCGCCCGGAACCTTGTATTCACCGCGCATGCAGTCAAGAACAACACGAGCCGCCCGGTCCTTCCCGCGCCTGCCTGCCCGTAGCGTCGATGTATGAGCGATGAATACGACGTGATCGTGATCGGTGCCGGACCCGTCGGGGAGAACGTGGCGCAGTACGTGACCGAGGCTTCCGACCTGAGCGCGGTGCTGATCGAGAATGAACTCGCCGGCGGTGAGTGCTCCTACTACGCATGCATGCCGAGCAAGGCGCTGCTGCGTCCGGTCGAGATCGCGAACGATTCGGTTGACCTGCAAGGCATTTCGGACGCCTCGGTGCAGGTAGAGGAACTTCTGAAACGTCGGGACGAGTGGGTCTCGCACTACGACGATGCGAGCCAGGTGGAGTGGGCCGACGGCATCGGCGTCCCCGTGGTGCGCGGTGCTGCGCGACTGTCCGGCGAGCGGAAGGTGCAGGTGGACGGGCGAACAATCGCCGCGCGCAAGGCCGTGGTGGTTGCCACCGGAAGTACGCCCGTCATTCCGCCGGAGTACGCGGACGTGTGTGCCTGGGGTTCGCGGGACGCGACCGGCGTGGTGGACGTGCCCGAACGGCTGGCCATCGTCGGCGGTGGTGTCGTAGCGTGCGAAGCCGCCACCTGGATGCGCGCGCTCGGCAGCGAGGTCACGATGCTGGTGCGGGGTGACAGCCTGCTCACCAACCAGGAGCCCTTCGCCGCCGAGACCGTGCTGAAGAGCTTGCGGGACAGCGGTGTCGACGTCCGGCTCGAAGCGAACGTGACCTCCTGTGAGCGCCCGGACGCGAGCGACACGGGCCTCGGGCGGGTCCACGGCGGAGCTGTCACGGTGACGGTCGATGACCAGAAACTCGAGTTCGACGAGATCCTGCTGGCTGTCGGGCGCCGTCCCCGCCTCGGCGAGATCGGACTGGACGCGCTCGACCTGACCGACGACCCGGACGCTTGGCCGGACTGGCTGATCGCCGTCGGCGACGCGAGCGGCGAGGCCCCGTTGACGCACTGGGGCAAGTACCGAGCTCGCGGGATCGGCGCCCGGCTGGCCGGCGCCGCTGAACCGGAGCACGCGGATGTCCCGGTCCCGCAGGTGGTCTTCACCGAGCCGCAGATCGCCCAGGTCGGACCGCTCCGCAAGGACCTCGACGAGGTCGAGGTCGTCAGGGTGCCGTTCAACTCTGCCGCCGGCGCCGCGCTGCTGCGTGACCACGTCCAGGGCCAGGCCCAGTTGTTGGTCGATCGGAAGGATCGCGTGGTGCGGGCCGCGACCTTCGTCGGACCGGGTGCCGGCGAACTCCTGCATGCGGCGACGATCGCGATCGTGGGACGGGTGCCCGTCCACGTCCTGCGGCACGCGGTGCCGAGTTATCCGACCGCGAGCGAACTGTGGCTGCGGCTGTTGGAGGAGCTCCCGAGGCAGTACCGCCGCGGCTGAAAGAGCCCGGAATAGAGTCGGTTGGACGTTAGTTGACATGTCCACTAACGTGGCCATCGGTCGATCAGAGGAGTCAGTCATGCAGTTCGGAATCTTCACCGTGGGTGACGTGACCACCGACCCGGTGACGGGCCGCACGCCCACCGAGCATGAGCGGATCAAGGCCACGGTCGCGATCGCGAAGAAGGCCGAGCAAGTCGGCCTGGACGTATTCGCCACCGGTGAGCACCACAACCCGCCGTTCATCGCGCCGGCCAACCCGACGATCCTGATGGCGCACCTCGCCGCTCAGACCGAGCGGATCATCCTCACTACCGCGACCACGCTCATCACCACGAACGACCCGGTGCGACTGGCGGAGGACTACGCCTACGCCCAACACCTCGCCGACGGACGCATCGACCTGATGCTCGGACGCGGCAACACCGGTCCGGTCTACCCGTGGTTCGGCAAGGACATCCGCGACGGACTCGAGCTCGCGGTGGAGAACTATGCGCTGCTGCACAAGTTGTGGCGCGAGGAGGCGGTGAACTGGCAGGGCAAGCACCGCACGCCACTGCAGGGCTTCACCTCCACCCCGCGTCCGATGGACGGCATCGCACCGTTCGTCTGGCACGGCTCGATCCGCAGCCCCGAGATCGCCGAGCAGGCCGCGTACTACGGCGACGGGTTCTTCGCCAACCACATCTTCTGGCCGAAGGAGCACACGCAGCAGATGGTGCAGCTGTACCGCCGCCGCTTCGAGCACTACGGCCACGGCACCGCCGACCAGGCGATCGTCGGCCTGGGTGGTCAGGCGTTCATTCGCAAGAACAGCCAGGACGCCAAGCGGGAGTTCCGTCCCTACTTCGACAACGCCCCGGTCTACGGGGGTGGTCCGTCGATGGAGATGTTCACCCGCGAGACGCCGCTGACCGTCGGTTCGCCGCAGGAGGTCATCGAGCGGACGCTCGGTTTCCGTGAGTACGTCGGCGATTACCAGCGCCAGCTGTTCCTGATGGACCACGCCGGCCTGCCGCTCAAGACCGTGCTCGAGCAGCTCGACCTGCTCGGCGAGGAGGTCGTGCCGGTGCTGCGCAAGGAGTTCGCGGCGATGAAGCCGGCGCACGTGCCGGACGCGCCGACGCACGCCTCGCTGCTCGCCGCGGCTCAGGCCAACGGCACCGCCACGGGGGACGCGGCCACACCCGCCACCGACCAGTGGACGGGCACCCGCGCCGAGGACGCCAACCAACTCTGATTTTCCCTACACCCGTAGACATGGAATGTGGATGCTGTTGCGACCGTTTCCATGGACTACGGGTGTAGATCACCAGCAAAGGAGACCT
The DNA here is from genome assembly GCF_006715095.1 of Yimella lutea. Lineage (NCBI taxonomy): Bacteria > Bacillati > Actinomycetota > Actinomycetes > Micrococcales > Dermacoccaceae > Yimella > Yimella lutea. The sequence continues at coordinate 292,321 of NZ_VFMO01000001.1, read as the reverse complement.
GACGTGACCACCGTTACCGTCATCAGCGCGGGCCTGCGCTCGCCGTCGTCGACGAAGTTGCTCGCCGACCAGTTGGCGGACGCCGTCCGTCGTCAACTGGGTGCCGTCGACGTCCACGACATCGAGGTGCGCGATCTCGCCCACGAGATCACCGACGCCCTGCTCACCGGTTTCCCGACCGGTGCGCTCAAGGACGCGGTCGAGCAGGTCACCGCGTCCGACGCGATCATCGCCGTGACCCCGACCTTCCAGGCGTCCTACAGCGGACTGTTCAAGTCCTTCGTCGACCTCATCGAGCCCGACACGCTGCGTGGGACGCCGGTGCTGGTCGCCGCGACCGGCGGCACCGAGCGCCACTCGCTCGCGATCGATCACGCGCTGCGTCCACTGTTCGCGTACATGGGTGCGTTCGTGCTGCCGACCGGCGTGTACGCCGCGACCTCCGACTTCGGCGGAGAGGGCGCTGCCGCGCTCGAGCGCCGTATCGAGCGCGCTGCCGGCGAACTGCGAACCGTCCTGGGCGGCAGCAGCATTCGGAAGCCGAAGGTGGATGAGTTCGCCGACGTCACGCCGTTCGAGCAACTGCTCGCCGCGGCAAACTAGTTTGAGTGGAAGATCGGGCCCGCCAGGACGGGGTCGATCTTCCATCAGAAATCGGAAGGAGCACCGATGATCCAGGAGTTCGACCGTTACGAGTACGGACGTCGGCTGTTCGAGCAGCGCAAGTATGCGCAGGCGGCGCGTGAGTTCGAGGAACTGCTGACGTCCGGCGAGGGCCACGGCACCGGCGACGCCCGCGAGCTGCTCATGCGAGCGCTGTTCCACTCCGCGCAGTTGACCAAGGCCGAGGCCGCGGCCCGCGCGGCACTCGAGGACAACCCGACGGACGCGTACGCGCTCGTCGTCCTGGGCCGCACCCTGTACCGGCAGGCCCGGTACGAGGAGGCCGAGACCTATCTGAAGCAGGCCGAGGCGTTCGGCGTCTCGACCGTCTAGAAAGCCTCCACCGAGTGGCCGGGCTGTCAACTGGTGGCCGGTCTATACCCCGGCCACTCGTTCATAGCCCGGCCACTCGTTCATAGCCCGGCCACTCGGTGATGGGATGACGTCATGGCCACGCAACTGATGAAGCCGCGGGAGGTGCCGCTCGGCGGGCTGCGCGCGATCACCGTGCGGCGGACGCTGCCGGCGAAGGATCGCTCGTTCGTCGGGGCATGGTGCTTCGTCGATCACTACGGTCCGCAACGGGTTCGCGCGAACAACGAGGGTGGCATGGACGTCCCGCCGCACCCGCACACCGGACTGCAGACCGTCTCGTGGCTGTTCGAGGGCGAGATCGAGCACCGCGACTCCGGCGGCGCGATCGGCCAGGTGCGCCCGGGTGAGCTCAACCTGATGACCTCGGGCGCCGGCATCTGTCATTCCGAGGTGTCCACCGAGTCGACGGACGTGCTGCACGGCGTCCAACTCTGGGTTGTTCTGCCGGACGCCGACCGGCACACCGTCCGGAATTTCGAGCACTTCGCGGCCGAGCCGGTGGCGCTCGCGGACGACGCCGGCACCGCTCGCGTCTTCCTCGGCTCCCTCGCCGACGTCGCTGAGTCGCCGGTGCACACCTATACCCCGCTGCTCGGGGCACAACTCGACCTCGCGCCCGACGCGAAGGTCACGCTGCGGCTCGACCCGACGTTCGAACACGGGGTGCTGCTCGACACCGGCGCGGTGAGCGTGGACGGCGAGCCGCTGGAGTTCGGTGACCTGGTCTGCCAGGACGAGGGCCCGGATTCTCTTGTGCTGCAGGCAGGTCCGGACGGTGCGCGGATCATTCTGCTCGGCGGTGAGCCGTTCGAGGAAGAGATCATCATGTGGTGGAACTTCGTCGGGCGCACCCATGACGAGATCGAGCAGTTCCGTGAGCAGTGGCAGGCACAGGCCGAGCGTTTCGGCGAGGTCGAGGGGTACGAGGGCGAGACGCTGCGGATCCCGGCCCCGAAGCTGCCCGGTGTCCGGCTGCGTCCGCGCAACCGTCGCGGCAAACGGACTGCGTGAAACCCTGAACTACCCGTGAGTCACGCCTAGCGTTGTGACCAAGGATCCGACTCAGAGGAAGTGTTGCCCGACATGACCGACAAGCTCGACATCGACGTCCGTGACAACCCCGAGCGCAGCCGTTACGAAGCCGTCCACGACGGTGAGGTGATCGGGTTCGCGGAGTACGACAAGACCGAGGACGTCGTCGTGTTCACCCACACGGTCGTCGATTCGGGGTACGAAGGGAAGGGTGTCGCCGGACAACTCGTCCGGTTCGCGCTCGACGCGGTGCGCGACGAAGGCACCCGTGAGGTCGTGCCGCAGTGCTCGTACGTCAAGGGGTGGATCGCCAAGCACCCCGACTACATCCCGCTGGTCTACGGCCAGGCCAAGCCGGCCGCCGACTGACGACGTCCGAGAAGTTCATCGCCCGGTCGGTCTGAAAGGTGCCGCGTTCCAGTTGCGTAGCTGAACCCGAACGCTGGTTGAGTCAGGCGGCTGACGAAGCAAGCAGCGTGCGCCGAGACCACGGTGCCGCGAAGGAGAACCCGGCCACACGATGGATACGTGTGGCCGGGTTTCGTTGTGTCTCATCGGGTTCGGCGCGCGGGTTTTCCTTCGCCAGTCCCGCGGCTCAACCAGCGGTGAGTTCCGTTGGGTATGACCGATTTTCGGTGCAACCAGCGGTGATGATTGGTCGTCAGCCGGTGGTGAGGTCGCGAGCCATCTCGTCGAACACCGCCACGAATGCGTCGATGGCTTCATCGGTGTGGGTGATCGACAGCGTCCACTCCTCTTCACGCCCGGGGGTCATGAAGATGCCGCGGTTCATGTTGTAGAGCCACGCCAGGTCGGCCAGCGGGCCGTTCTGGTGCTCTTTGTAGCTGGCGTAGTCGACGACCTTCTCCGGCGCAAACGTCACGCAACCCTTCGAGCCGATGCCGACGGCGTACCCGGGCAGGTCGTACTTGTCGACGACGTCCTGGCAGCCACCGACGATGCGGTCGTTGAGGTGCGCGAGGTGCTTGTAGGCGTCCGGGGTGAGGACGTCGAGCAGGTTCGCGCGCATCGCGGCGACGCCGAGCGGGTTCCCGTTGTAGGTGCCGACCTGGTAGACCGAGCCGTCCTCGACGACGGACATGACCTCTTCGGTTCCACCGATCGCACCGGTGGGCAGACCCGCGCCGAGACCCTTGGCGAGCGTGACCATGTCGGGCAGCACGCCGAACAGTTCGGTGGCGCCACCCGGAGCAACCTGCAGGCCGGTCTTGACCTCGTCGAAGATCAGCACGATGCCGTGCTTCTTGGTGATCTCACGGACGGCCTCGAGGTAACCGGGTTCGGGGAGCACGACGCCGAGGTTCATCATCGCGGCTTCCATGATCACGCAGGCCGGCTTGCGGCCCTCCTTGTCGAGGGCAACGATGCGCCGCTCCATCGCGTCGGCGTCGTTGAACGGCACCGCGACGGTCATCTGGACGGTGGCGTCCGGGATTCCCGCACCGTAGGGCAGCGATTTGAGGTCGTCCTTGTCGCCGATCTCGCCGTAGGGCACGCCGATCGAGACCATGACGGTGTCGTGGTGGCCGTGGTACGAACCGAAGATCTTCATCACGGTGTCGCGACCGGCGTAGGCACGAGCGATGCGGATGGCGTCCATCGTCGACTCCGAACCGGAGTTCGTGAAACGCCACTTCGGTAGGTTCCAGCGGCGGGCGAGCTCGTCACCGACGACGATGGCGTCCTCGGTGGGTGCCGCGAAGTGCGTGCCCTTGGGGTAACGGTCGGCGATCGCCTTGCCGATGATCGGGTTCGCGTGACCCTGCACCATCGAGCCGAAGCCGTTGTGGAAGTCCCACATCTCGTTGCCGTCGACGTCCCACACGCGCGGGCCCGAACCACCCTCCAGGTAGATCGGCCACGGGTCGCGCAGCTGGTAGGACGACGCGACGCCGCCGGCGAGGTGCTTCTGCGCCCGGGCGTACATCTCCTTGGACTTCTGGGTCTTCTTGTCGAGCTTGGCCGCCTCGATCTCGGTGAGTTCGGCGATCCGCTCGGGACTGATCTCTACAGGCATGACAGTTCTCCAGCCGATCGGCCTGGCATCGGCGGCTGTGTCGTTCGGCTCCGACCGGCCTGGCAGCGGAGCAGGGCGCGTGAACGCGCGACCTCCACAGTACCCCGGACACTCACCCACGAAAGTTCGCAGAACGCGTCGAACGCAGCGCGGCCGCACGGCACGAGCGGACGCACTTTATCGGGGAAGGGCGGGTACAGACCGTCCACCGCGTTGGCCATGCTTGCGCAGACAGTGCTGAAATCGGCGTGAGTTTGTGCCCTTCGCCCGACTCGGCGAAGGGCACAAACTCACGCGGATTCTGCTTGTCAGCCGAGGGAGCGCAGGGGGTCGGCCAGGTCGCGCTCGAACTGCTCCAGGAAGCGGCGCTGGTCGTGGCCGGGCGCGTGGAAGACCAGGTGGTCGAATCCGGCGTCGACGTACGGCTTGACCTGCTCGAGCACCTCGTCCGGGTTCGAGGCGACGATCCACCGCTTGGCGACCTGCTCAATCGGGAGTTCGTCGGCCAGGCGCTCCATCTCGCGCGGTGAATCGACCGAGTGCTTCTGCTCGGGAGTGAGTGACAGGGGAGCCCAGAAGCGAGTGTTCTCAAGGGCATTCGCCGGGTCGGTGTCGTACGACAACTTGATCTCGATCATCTTGTCGAGGGCCTCGTAAGAACCCTTGCCCAGCTCAGCGCCCTCCTTCACCGCGGGCAGCAGTTCGTCGGTGTAGAGCGACATGCCCTTGCCGGAGGTGCAGATGAACCCGTCGCCCATGCGTCCGGCGTACTTGGCGACGGTCGGACCGCCGGCCGCGACGTACACCGGGATCCCGCCGTCGGGCACGTCGTAGATCGACGCCGAGTCGGTGCGGTAGTAATCGCCCTCGAAGGTGACCTCGTCGCCCTTCCACAGCTGTCGCATCAGTCGGACGGCCTCACGCAGACGGGCGAAGCGTTCCTTGAACGGCGGCCACTCGCCCTCGAACCCGGTGGCGATCTCGTTCAACGCCTCGCCGGTGCCGACGCCGAGCACGACCCGTCCCGGGAACAGGCAGCCCATCGTTGCGAACGCCTGCGCGATGACCGCGGGGTTGTAACGGAAGGTCGGAGTCATGACGGACGTGCCGAGCGTGATGTCGCTGGTCTGCGCGCCCACGGCCGACATCCACGAGATCGCGAACGGTGCGTGCCCGCCGTCGTGGCGCCACGGCTGGAAATGGTCGCTGACAAAGGCCGACTGCATTCCGTGTTGCTCGGCGGCGACGCCCAGGTCGACGAGTTCGCGCGGGCCGAACTGCTCGGCTGACGCTTTGTACCCGAGGGTGAGGGCCATGGGGTGCTCCTAGCGGGACGGTGGCGAGGCGGTGTCAAGGCGGTGGCGCGGTCTGACCGAGTATCCCCCGCGACCTAGGGTTGAGTGCATGGAGCCGTTGCTGCGACTGCCCGACGGCACCGTGAAGCAGATCAACCCGTTCTCCGGCACGGAGGTGTGGACGGTGCCCGGCCGCGGCAACCGTCCGCTGCCGTCGGTGCTGGACGACGTGCACTCGCTCACCGAACACGAGATCCGCAACCGGTGCGCGTTCTGCGAAGGGCGCTACCTGGAGACGACGCCGGAGCGCACTCGTTGGACGCGGGTCGAGTCCGGCTGGGTCGAGACAAGTGACCTCACGGCGGACGAGGTGATTGCGGCGCCGGCCGAGTTCCGCCGGATACCAAACCTTTTCGAGATCCTCTCCTACGACTACTGGCACCTCAACCACGGGTACGACGGTGGTCCGGCGGCACTCGAGCGCGAGGAGCACTACCTGTCGACGGAACTGGGTCGCCGGCACGTTCGCGACCTCGTCCGCACCCGGTTGAAGGCCAAGGGTGAGGAATCCGCCGACCTGGACGACGACCTGCTGCAGAACGAGTCACGCGGCTTCTTCGCCGGCTGCCATGACGTGATCGTCGCCCGCCGGCACTACGTCGACGGCGCGACGCGCACCGACCAGCTCGCGTCGTCCGGCACGCTCAGCCCGCACGAGCACACGGCTTTCGTCCGAGCGACGGTCAGCAGTGCACGGCGGTTGTACGAGGGCAACCCGCACGCGCAGTACGTCTCGATCTTCCAGAACTGGCTCGCGCCCGCCGGGGCGTCGTTCGAGCATCTGCACAAGCAACTGGTCGCGATCGACCGCATCGGTGGTCGACTGCGCGGGGAGATCGCCAAGTGGCGCAAGGACCCGGAGATCTACCGCCGGTTCGGGCCCGACCTCGCGCGCACGCACGGTCTGGTCATCGCCGAGAACGAGCACGCGATCGCATTCGCCGGCGTCGGGCACCGCTACCCGGGCATCGATGTGTTCACCAAGGCCGACGGGCTGCCGTGGGAGTTGGGGGACGAGGTGCTGCGCGGCTGGTCCGATCTGGTCCACGCCTGTCACGCCGCGACCGGCGTGCTCGTACCCACGAACGAGGAGTGGCACCACCAGCCGCCGTCCGTGCCGGGCGTGCGCATGCCGCTGCGGGCGGTCATCAAGTGGCGGATCAACAACCCGGCCGGATTCGAAGGCGGCACAGGGGTGTTCGTCAACACCATCGACCCGTGGACGTTGCGCGAGCGGCTGGTCGATCGACTGGGTGACCTGCGCAGCGACGGTGTGTTGGGTGAGGTCGAACGCGGGTCGACCACCTGAGTGACAGCAACTGCTGACAAAGATCGGGCTTTGTCCTGCGTGAGCCAAGATGTTACCGACGGGTAAATAAATAGGACCCGCGTCACACCGCCGCTGTCGGCCATGGCAGATTTGACCCCAGCACGGCCAACCCCAGAAGAAGTACTATTCTGAGTAGTAGCTAGGACAATGACGTCCGAACGCGACGTCATGCCTCGCACCCGTTGAGAGGGAAGTGAACCGATGGTTGATGTGGCGGCGGCGCTCGAAGCCGGTGGCCTGACGAATCCCCATGTTCGCGAGTACGTCGAACACTGGGCGAAGATCACCGGCGCGGACCGCGTCGAAGTGGTCGGCGCCGAGGATGACGCGCGACTGATCCAGGAATGCCTGGACGCGGGCGAGCTCGAGCCGGCCGGGGAGGGCCTGTACTACTCGCGCAGCTACGAGAAGGACACCGCGCGCTCGGAGGAGCGCACCATCGTCGCCACGAACCGTGAGAGCGACAAGGGTGTCTACAACAACTGGCGCCCGGCGCAGGAGATGAAGCAGGTCCAGGGCGAGCGCATGACCGGCGCCTCGAAGGGCAAGACGATGTACGTCGTCCCCTACCTGATGTCGCCCCCCGGCGCTCCGCTGGAGAAGTACGCCGCCGGGGTCGAACTCACCGACTCGCGCACCGTCGTCCTGCACATGATCCGCATGGCCCGCGTCGGCGCCGACTACATCAACAAGCTCGCCGAGCCCGACCACTTCGTGCGCGCCGTGCACGTCACCGGCGACCTGGAGAACCTCGGCCAGGGCACCGACGACGACCAGCGTTACTTCGTCACCGTCGCCGACGAGCGCACCATCCTGCACTTCGGTTCCAGCTACGGCGGCAACGCCTTGCTGGGCAAGATCGCCCACGGTCTGCGCCAGGCGGCGTACGACGGATGGGCCTCCAAGGAGTTCCTGTCCGAGCAGTTCATGCTGATCGGCATCAAGGACAAGGAGACCGGCAAGGAGTACCACATCTGTGGTGGCTTCCCGAGTGCCTCGGGCAAGACCAACCTGGCCATGATGCTCCCGCCGGACGCCCTGGGCGACCGGTACGAAGTCTCCTTCTACGGCGACGACATCGCCTGGCTGTGGGTCGGCGACGACGGCAAGCTCTACGGCATGAACCCCGAGTTCGGTGCGTTCGGTGTCGCCAAGGACACCAACGAGAAGACCAACCCGACGGCGCTCGCGTCCGTGGCACCCGGCACCGGCACGATCTTCACCAACGTCGCCTACAACGAGAAGACCCACGAGGTGTGGTGGGAGGGCAAGACCCCGAACACCCCCTCGGACGTCGAGGGCTGGCGTGACTGGCGCGGTCGCCTCATCTCCGAGCGCAGCGACGATGAGAAGAGCGCCCCGTGGGCGCACCCGAACAGCCGCTTCACCACGACGCTGGCCAATGTGCCGAACGTCGCGCAGGACTTCGAGGACCCCAAGGGTGTGCCGATCGACGGCATCATCTTCGGTGGCCGCACCCGGGACCGTGAGCCGCTGATCCGCGCGATCGACGACCTCGCCGAAGGTGTGTACGACGGTCTGACGCTCGGCGCCGAGGCGACCGCTGCGGCCGACGGCAAGGAGGGCGTGCTGCGTTACGACCCGATGTCGATGCGCCCGTTCATGTCGTACGGCGAGGGCGATTACGCCCAGCACTGGCTCGACATCATCGGCGCCGTCAAGGACAAGCCGATCTTCGCGCACGTGAACTGGTTCCAGCGCAGCCAGGAGGACGGTCACTACCTGTGGCCCGGCTACCGCGAGAACCTGCGTCCGCTGCTGTGGCTGATGGCGCTGAAGAACGGCGAGGTCGACGGCGTCAAGACGCCGGCCGGCATCATCCCCAAGCAGGAGGAACTCAACCTCGAAGGCCTGGAGATGCCGCAGGCCGACCTCGACAGGATCCTGTCGATCGACGTGCCGCGCTGGCGCGAAGAGATGGGCTACCGCGAGGAGCACCTCAAGGCGTTCGAGCGTTTGCCGCAGGAGATCTGGGAAGCCCACCGCCGCGTCGCCAAGGACTTCGACGACGCCGAGTGACCTACACCCGTAATCAACGAAAGTGGCCGCTCCTGCGGCCACTTTTCGTTTGCTCCCGCTACTCGGCGAATTCCTCGGCGACGTCCCAGAATCGGGTACGAAGCCGAAAACGGGTGGGCTCGCTGATCTCGTAGACACCGAGGCGACCGGACAGGTCGACCAGCAGCGCCCGGTCGAGTTCCGGCGGTATCGACGGCTTGCGCTCCAGCAGGTGAGCGCGTGCGCTCGGCGACGCCGAACGCATCCACGACGACACGACGGCCTTGCTGACCGCGGTGATCGCGGCCTCCTCGTCGGCGGTGACCAACATCGCCGGGTCGACCCGGTCGAAGTCAATCGGTACCGGGATGGGCGCCGGTCGGTCGACCCGCCTGGCGGGCATCTGTTTCGGGCTCGGGCGAGCGCCGATACTCGTGGGAGTAGGCGCCGAATCTACTTGCGGTTCAGCGGTTTCGCTGGCCGAAGGCTGCTCGGGGGCGGGAGCCGGCGTGGTGCGCACGAACACGGTGTCGTCGATGATCGACGGATCGACGAGCTGGACGTCGTCGGCCTCGCGCCACAGGTGCTTGGAGACACCGTTGGGGTTCCCGTCCTTGTCCGGCACGGCCAACACGATCACCTGGGCGCCGAGGTGCTGAGCTTCCTCCACTGCTTCGGTGAGATCGTCGTCGCCGCTGAGCAGATAGATGATGTCGACGATCCGGTTGCGGCTGTGGGTGGCGAGGTCGAGCCCGATGCGCAGGTCGACACCCTTCTGCTCGCCGCCGTACGACAGGCGTCCCAAGCGCAGTTTCACGCGCGGCAGCATGCCGATGCGTTCCTGAAGTTCGTCCGGGTTGCCACCACGCTGACCGCCGGAGTCGTACCAGTTGACGCGCAGCAACGGCAGTCCGCTCAGCCGTTCCGCCTGCGCGATGAGCTGCTCGATCAAACGCTGATGGTCCACGACCACACCGGCACGCAACGAACTCCCCGAGACGCAGGTGGCGGTGGCCGCCAACAGGTATCCGGCATCGACGTACAGGGCGCAATAGGACCGGTTCATGACCCGACCCTAACGAGGCGGGTCGTCCGCCGTGTCGGGTTGGCCCGACCTCGAACCCGCCAGTGGACGGGAGTGTGCTGCCCACCCCTGGGGAGGAGGGTTAGGTTCGTCAACGCAGACCGAGGGGAAAGACCGTCATCGTCCGGGGGGTGCTGGTCACTGCACTGAACCTGGACATCGGAGCGAAGATCCGGTTGGCCGAGCAGGTTGCAGCACGTGCCGGATCGGGAATTGGTCTGACAGGCAAAGAGAATGGCGAAGTGGCCGGGTCCCCCCGCGGACCCGGCCACTTCACGTCCAGCAGACGCGTTCGATCAAGCCTTGATCGAGACGTCGTCGAAGACGAAGCTCGTCTGGGCGGAGGAGTCCTCCGTGGCCGAGAACTTCAACGTGACCGACTGGCCCTTGTAGGCGGACAGGTCGACCGTGACCTGCTTCTACGCACCCTTGGTCAGGTTCGAGTACGAAGCAACCGTGCGGGCCGTGCCGCCGGACGGGGTCACCGTCACCGATGCCTTGTCGTACGCGGTGTACGAGGTGGTCTCGGACGAGTCCACGGACACCCAGTAGGTGAGGGTGGCCGAGGTGGACGTCGACGGGATGGTCACCGTCTGCTGCTCGTACTCCGAGGAGGTCGTACCGTTTCCGCCGAGCCACATCTTCCAGCTGCCGCTGTGCGCGGTGCGGCCGGTGTTGTTCGTGATCGGTCCGCTGGTGCCGGTCCAACCGGTGCTACCGGATTCGAAGCCACCGTTGGTGACACGCTCGCTGCCGGTCGGCGTCGGGTCGGTCGGGCCGGGGTCGGTGGTGCCGGAGCAGGCCGCCGTGCCCTTGGGAACGGTGATCGCGTTGAACGCCTTCTCGACCGCGGTGCAGACCGCGCTGCTCGAGCCGTACAGCTCGATCGCCGACTTGATCGCACCTTCACGAGCTGCCCGGTAGTTCGAGCTCGTGGTGAGCTTGGTGGACAGGGTGCGGTACCAGACCTTCTCGATATTGGTCCGTCCTGCGCCTGTGACCGCCGGTGCGCCACCACAAGTCGGCGAGTTGTAGGAGACCCCGTTGATCGTCTTCGAACCCGACCCTTCGGCAGCCATGTAGAACCAGTGGTTCAGCGGGCCGGAGGAGTAGTGCGGGTCGACGGTGATGGTGCTGGAGGAGTAGCAGTCCAGGCTGACGCCGTCCTTGCTCGGCTTGTCCATGTAACGCAGCGGCGTGCCGTTGCCGTTGAGGTTGATCAGCTCACCCATGTAGTAGTCGGGGTTGTCGGCGGGAAGAGCCGCGTGGAACTCGACGGCGACGCCGAAGATGTCCGAGGTCGCCTCGTTGAGGCCACCCGACTCCACGTAGCGGCCGGCGCCCGGGTTGCCGTAGTCGAGGTTCGCGGTGTTCTCGGTGACGCCGTGGGTCATCTCGTGCGAGGCGACATCGAGTTCGGTCAGCGGGGCAGCGTTGTTGCGGCCGTCGCCGTAAGTCATCTGGGTACCGTCCCAGAAGGCGTTGACGTAGCTGTCGCCGTAGTGGACGCGGCTACGAGCGCCGGTACCGTTGTTCCAGATGCCGTTACGGCCGAGCACGTCCTTGAAGTAGGCGAACGTGGTGTCGGCGCCGAACTGTGCATCGACGGCCGCCGACTGACGGCTGCTGGTGGAACCGGTGCCCCACGCATCGTCGGAGTCGGTGAACTGGGTGCCGGTGCCGGAGGTGCCGTTGTTCATGTCGGTCGTGTAATTGCCGGTGTTCGGGTTGCGCAACTGGTAGGCGCCACCCGAGTACGTGGTCGACAGGCTCACGCTGCCGACGAACACGCCGCGACCGGTGCCGGCGTGGATCTTCTCGCTCGAGGAGACCACGGCGCCGGTCGACGCGTCGACCATCACGACCTGGCGGCTCGGGGTCTGGTTGTGCGCGACGCCCTCGGTGGTGACGGCGCGGACGAGGCTCGCGGTGCCGTCGGCGTGAAGGATGACGGCCTGCTCGGACTTCGTCGCCTTGACCTGCTTCGGCGCGCCGTCCTTGGTGCGCTCGGCGCTGTGGCCGACCGCTTTCTGGCGGGCGCCGGCGTCGGTGACCTTCGCGGTACCGGACGGCAGCGAGACCTTCGCCTCGACGTTCCAGATGGTGTCGACGATCTTGCCGCCCGCGTCACGCTTGACGATGAGGTCGCCGCCGATGACCTTCATCCCGGCGTAGGTGCGGTCGTAGCGGGTGTGCGTGGAGCCGTCCGGGTCGGTGATGACCGACTTGACGACCAGCTTCTCCTTGGCGCCGAGGCCGAGGGACTTCGCGGTGTCGCCGGCCGCCTTGCCGGCCGCCGCCATCTGACCGGCGTAGGTGGCCGGGGTGACCGACATGGCGGCCGCGGGGGCAGCGGCCTTGGGGGCGGCGACGTGCGCCGCGTCGGCAGGTGTGCCGAACGTGAGGGCGGCAACGGAACCGAGGGCCACGGGGCCGAGCGCTGTGCGCTTCATGTACTCCTCCTACGGAGCGGGAAAGGGAACGGCGTGCGGGGTGACACGCCGTTCGCTGAGAGTGCTCCCTGCGTCCGTTAGTAGGACAGTGGCTTTGACAAAGCTTGACCAAGGCAAGACGAAACCTTGATCGGAGACGTCCTCGCGCTGACCGTTTCCTTACCGATGAGCAGGGGTGCGCTTTACCGGCACCGAGGAGTTATGCCTGAGGGTTATGCGGCACACCGTGTGCGTGAGCGCGGATGTTGTTCCAGCGGCGGCGCAGCTTCCACCGAAGACGACGGTAACGACGACGAAGCTTGCGACGCAACGGAATCCGGGCGTACGGATCACGAATCGGAAGCGCGATGCGCTGGGTGTGGGCGTCGGTGAGTGCGTGGCGCAGCACCTCGACGAGCACCCGGACGTCGTCCTCGGCGTCGTGCGGTCTGGCCTGTGGGACGTCCCAGTAAGTGCACAGGGATTCGAGGGAGAACGTGGCCGCAGGAGTCTTCAGCGCGCGGGTCAGCTCGATCGTGCACAGGCGCTCGCGAGTGGGCAACGTCGAGCCGACGCGTTTGGCCTCGGCGGCGAGAAAGGCCCAGTCGAAACGTGCGTTGTGCGCCACGACGACACGATCACGGACGAGGTCGGCGACGGTCGGTGCGATCTGGGCGAACGTGGGCGCTCCGGCCAGGCGCTCGGCAGTGATGCCGTGGAGGTCGACGGGACCCGGGTCGACGCCTGGATCGACCAACGTGCTCCAGCGTCGCTCGATCGACCCGGATGCATCGAGTTGGGTGACCGCGACCTGCAGGACGCGGTGGTGGCGCGGGTCGAGTCCGGTGGTCTCGACGTCGAGCACCGCGTAATTGTGTGGAAAGCGGCGACTCACCTCGACCGGAAGCGGTTCGGGAGGAGTCGTCGAGGTCATGGCACCACTGTAGGAGCACGGTCCGACAGTCCCGGGAGACAAGTCGCGGACGAGGGCATACCGTTGGCCAGGTCGGGCTCAAGAGTTCGACTTCGAAATGTCACCACGTTCGGGAGCCGTCACAATGTCCGAGTCACAGTCAGCGACCGTCGCGTCGATCCGTCAGTTGCGCACGCAGATCCCGGGTCCGAAGTCCCGTGAACTGCACGCTGCTCGCGAGAAGGCCGTCTCCAGCGGATTCGGTGTCACCTCGCCGATCTTCATCGACCATGTCGAGGGTTCGATGCTGGTCGACGTCGACGACAACAAGCTGATCGACTTCGCGTCCGGTATCGCAGTGACCAGTGTCGGTGCGGCGAACCCGAAGGTCGCTGAAGCCGTTGCTGCACAAGCGAAGTCGGCGATCCACACCTGCTTCATGGTGACCGAGTACCAAGGCTTCGTCGACGTCTGCGCGAAGCTGAACGAGTTGACGCCGGGCGACTTCGACAAGCGCAGCGCGCTGTTCACCAGTGGTGCGGAGGCGATCGAGAACGCCGTGAAGATCGCCCGCGCCTACACCGGTCGCCCGGCAGTCGTCGTCCTCGATCACGCGTACCACGGGCGCACGCACATGACGATGTCGATGACCGCGAAGAACGTGCCCTACAAGCAGGGATTCGGTCCGTTCGCGACCGAGGTGTACCGGACGCCGACCGCGTACGGCTTCCGCTGGCCGAACGGGCGCGAGAACGCTGCGTCCGAGGCGCTGGCGATGCTGAAGGAAATGGTGCTGACCCAGATCGGTGCCGGTAACGTCGCCTGCATCGTGGCCGAGCCGATCGCGGGGGAGGGCGGTTTCATCGCTCCCGAGCCCGGCTTCCTCAAGGGTGTGCAGGACTTCGCGCGTGAGCACGGCATCGTGTTCGTCGCCGACGAGATTCAGACCGGATTCGCCCGTACCGGAACGCTTTTCGCCTCCGAGTTCGAGAACATCGAGCCCGACCTCATCACCACCGCCAAGGCGCTCGGTGGTGGCATGCCGATCTCCGCGGTCACCGGGCGGGCCGAGATCATGAACGCGGCGCCGGTCGGTGGCATCGGCGGTACGTACGCCGGCAACCCGGTGGCCTGTGCTGCTGCGCTCGCGGCGATCGAGGTCATCGAGAGCGATGACCTGGTCGGTCGTGCGAAACAGATCGAAGCGGTGGCGATGCCGCGCCTGGAAAGCTTCGTGCAGTCGTCCCCGTACGTCGGTGAGGCGCGCGGTCGTGGAGCGATGCTGGCGATCGAGTTCGTCACCGACGACGGCATCACCCCGAATGCGGATGCAGCCAAGAAGGTTGCTGCTCAAGCCAATTCGCAGGGCGTGCTGACGTTGACCTGCGGCACTTTCGGCAACGTCATCCGCCTGCTCCCGCCGTTGATCATCAGCGACGAAGAACTGGACGAAGGCCTCGACGTGATCGGGGAAGCGATCGACGCACTCTGAGCGATCAGAGTCGCAGGGCGCCTTTGAGTCCCTGCCAGGCGTGGCCGGTCTGTCTCTCGACCTCGCTGGCAATCTCGCGCACTCGTTGCGCAAGGTCGCGCTCGTCGATGGTCAACTGACTGTCGAAGCGTTCGTCCAGGACGCTGGTCGATGCCGACCAGGCATGCATGGCGACGGCGTCCAGGAAGATCTCGAGCACCCGTCCGGGGTCGTCACCCTCCCGGTCGACGCTGATCCAGTCGAGTTCGTCCTGCCAGAGCGCCGAGCGCGCCGGGTCGGGATGAAGACTCAGTACGGTGCCGAAGTTCGCGGTGCCGGCTGTCGGCCGCAGGTAGTCGCGCACCTGGTGCACCAGTCGCAGCACGTTGTCGTCCGTCAGCGATGCTCCGATGACCAGTAGGTGCGAGGTCAACAACATCGACTGGAACAGTGCGCCGGCCGGCCGATGCCGTGCGTCGTACGCCGCGAACTGTGAGCGGGTGAGCACGATGTCGTCCGGATGCTGCACATCGCCGTGCATCTTCAGCAGCCAGGGCCGTCCGTCGGTGCGCCGTTCGTACGGCAACACCGCCAGGCGTATGCGGTGGTCGGCGGAACTCACCGCACGTTCGTAGAGATCGTCGTAGTTGGTGGTGGCCGACTGCTGAACCCGTAGCGCGGCGAGCAGCAGATGCGACAGCCCGGGACGCTTGACCGTCTTGACCTGATCGACGACCGCCGAGGCGAACTTCGGGTCGCGCCGCTGCAGCAACTCGGCCTGATCCAGCAGCGACAGTTCGCCGAACGACTGGGGCGTGATCGTGTCCGGCAACTTCGCGGCTGCCACGATCCGGGCAACGAGGGTGCGCCAATCGGGAAGTCCGGCACCGACGCTCACGCCTGCGCCGAGGAAGAGCGACAGTTCACCCTTGCGGGCGCGGGTGCCGAGGGTCTGCGCCAGGGAGAGCGTGGGCTCGTCCGGACGCCCGGACTGTGCGAACCCCGGGAACCATCGCGTCGGATCCCCGAGTCGGGCGTCCTGAAGTGCCTGGAAACGACGCTCGTCGATGGTCGTGAGCAGGATGTCGAGCACGTGATGCTCGGCGGCTTTCACCAGTACGTCGAGCAATCGGCCTTGGACAGAGCCGGATTCGTCGTCGAGCCCGCCACCGCCGACGCCGAGCACCGGGACGGCGACCCGCGCCAGGCGGGTGTTCAGTGTCGCGGCGACATCGTCCAGACAAGCGGCGAGGTGCGCGACGAGCGCGTCAGCGTCCGAGCGTCCGCGGTCGGTTACGTCGACCCACCAGGTGCGACCGGTCCTGCCGAAGTGCTGTTCGTCGAAGCGTGCGGGCTTGCTGGTGTCGACGCCGAGCTTCGTCCATTCCTCACGCACCGAGAAGGTGGAGTCAGTGGGCAGGACGATCGCGTCGTACGCGACATCGGCCAGGTCGGCGTGCAGTAGGAAGAGGTGGCCCTTGAGCATGGGTCGATCCTGTCAAACCAGGGGGACGGTCGCCGGTCGGACGCAGAAGGTTCTCTACCGTTGAGAAGGTTCGATCACCGTTCCGGGAAGGAGGAAACCTCCTCGGATCAGGAAACCTTCGTGTTCGGGTAGGTGACCTCAGGCCCGTCGATGCCGTCCAGCACCGCGCTGGTCGCGCGGCCCAGGGCCTCCAGCGATGCCTCATCCAGGCGATCGAACAGGTGACGGCGCACCGTCTCGACGTGGCCGGGTGCGACCTTGTCGAGCGCGGCTTGACCCTCGGCCGTGATCCCGATCCAGGCACCGCGGCGGTCCTGCTCACAGTCGATACGGCTGACCAGTCCGCGTGCTTCCATCCGCTTGACCTGATGCGACAGTCGGCTGCGCTCCCAGAACATCCCGTCGGCCAGCACGGTGGCGCGCAACCGGCGGTCAGGTGCCTCGCTCAGTGCGACCAACACCTCGAAGTCGGGTAGTGAGAGTCCGCCGTCGGCCTGCAACTGCCGCGAGATCAGCGCGTTCAACTCGCGATGTGCGAGCAGCCATTGGCGCCAGACCTGCTGCTGTCGGTCGTCGAGCCAACGCGGCTCGGGTGTCTCGTTCCCGCTCATTTCCGGGCTCCCTTCGGCGTAGTTGACATGTCAAGAATAACACCTCTATTGTTGGTGACACGTCAACAACAGCTGCGGCGCCGGCTCGGCCGCACCGCGTTCAACAAGGAGCACTACATATGTCCGGTATCGACACGCTGAACGGCACCTACGTTATCGACCCGTCGCACACCCGCATCGGCTTCGTGGTCCGCCACGCGATGGTCACCAAGGTCCGCGGCTCGTTCAACGAGGTCGACGGCAAGGCCGTCACCGGTGAGAACCTGCAGGATGCGTCCATCGACGTCACGATCGACACCGCATCGGTCGACACCCGCAACGCCGACCGTGACGGGCACCTGAAGAGCGCCGACTTCTTCGACGTCGAGAAGTACCCGACGATCACCTTCAAGAGCACCGACGTCCAGGCCAAGGGCGATGACCTCGTCGTCACCGGCGACCTGACCATCAAGGACCTCACCAAGTCGATTACCATCGAGTTCGAGTACGAGGGTGGGGCCACCGACCCGTTCGGCAACCAGCGTGTCGGCTTCGAGGGCAAGACCGTCGTCAACCGCGCGGAGTACGGTCTGACCTGGAACGCAGCCCTCGAGACCGGCGGCGTCCTGGTCTCCGACAAGGTCACCTTGGAGTTCGAAATTTCCGCGATTCGTCAGGCCTGATCCGCCCGCGGCCTGACCGCAAAGCAAGCCCCCGCCCCACCGCGAACCCCCGTCGCGGTGGGGCGGGCTCGTTCGTCAGCCGCGAAGTTCGCGTTTGAGGATCTTGCCGGACGCGTTGCGCGGCAGATCGTCGATGAACTCGATCTGCTTGGGCACCTTGAAGGACGCCACCTGCGTGCGCGCGTGCTCGGTGAGCGTCTCGACGTCCAGGTCGGACGCTTCGGGCCGGCGCACGACGAACGCCACGATCTTCTCCACCCACTTCTCGTCCGGCACCCCGACGACCGCGACCTCGGCGACGCCGGGGTGGGTGTAAAGAGCGTCCTCGACCTCGCGGGACGCGACGAGCACACCGCCGGTGTTGATGACGTCCTTGATGCGGTCGACGACGAAGATGTAGCCTTCCTCGTCCTGGCGCACCAAGTCGCCGGAGTGGAACCAGCCATCGGCGAACGCTTCTTCGGTGGCCTTGAAATTGTTCCAGTAGCCGTCGCACAACTGCGGTGAGCGGTAGACGATCTCACCGCATTCGCCGGTCGGGACGTCGTCGCCGGACGCGTCGACGACCCGTGCCTCGACGAACAGCACCGGCTTGCCCGCGCTGTCCGGACGCGCCTCGTGCTCCTCCGGTCGCAGCACCGTCGTCAGTGGTGCGACCTCGCTCTGACCGAAGCAGTTGTAGAAACCGACAGTCGGCGCCTTCGCCTGCCACTTCTTGAGCACCGGCACCGGCATGATCGACGCCCCGTAGTAGGCCTTGGTCAGCCCACCGAACGAAAGTCGTTCGAAATCAGGGTGATTCGCCATGCCCACCCACAGTGTCGGTGCTGCGAAGAACGAACGGTGACCGTCGTTCGCCAGCCGGTTCAGGACGTCCGCTGCTTCGGGCACTTCGAGGATCGTGTTCGTCTGACCGATCATCAGCCCCGGCAGTACGAACACGTGCATCTGCGCCGAGTGGTACAGCGGCATCACGTGCAACGGGTTGTCGTCCGGGTGCAGGTCGAGCGCGTGGATGCACGACACGTACTCGCTGACCAGCGCCCGGTGCGACATGATCGCGCCCTTCGGAGCCGATGTCGTGCCGGAGGTGTAGAGCAACTGGACGGTGTCGGTGTCCCGGCCGCGCTCCTCGAAGTCGGGTGTTGAATCACCTTGTGCCACAGCGAGAATAGAGTCGCCGGCGTCGCGGAGCGTAATGACGGCGGACGGCTGGTGCTCGATGTCGTCGAGGCGGGCGGCGAACGCGGGATCGACCAGGACGAGCGTGCTTGCGCTGTTGTTGATCAGGTGGTCGAGCTCGCGGCCGAGCAGGTTGTAGTTGAGCGGCACATGGATGAACCCGGCGCGTGCGCAGGCCAGGAACGCGATCAGGTAGGCGTCGGAGTTCTTGCCGAGGGTTGCGATGCGCGCTTTCGGTTCGAGTCCAAGACCGGCCAGGTGGTGCGCGACCCGGGTGACCGCGTCGTCCAACTCGCGGTAGCTCCAGGTGCGGTCGCCGAAGCGCACGGCCTCCCGGTCGCCGAATCGCGCGGCACTTCGGCGGACGACGTCCGACACCGTGTTGCTGCGCAGCGTGGTCGCGTCCATCATGCGCTGGTCCCCTGCTGGGGAAGATGTGCGTCGAACCAGGCGAGCAGGTCGGCGGTCACCTCGTCGCGGTTGGTCTCATTGAGCAGTTCGTGACGAGCCTCGGGATAGATCGTCGTCGTGACCTCGCGGACGCCCGTCGTGCGCAACTGTGCCGCCACCTCGCGCACGCCCTTGGCCTCCTTGCCGCCGACCGGATCGTTGCTGCCGGACACCAGCAGGATCGGCAGATCGTCCGGGGTCGCCGAAACGACCTTGTCGTCGTTGACCCGCTCCAGTCCGTGCAGCAGGTCGGCGTAGAACCCGGCCGTGAACAGCTCGCCGCACTTGGGATCGGCGATGTACCTGTCGACCTCGGCCTCGTCGCGCGAGAGCCAGTCGAAGTCGGTGCGTGCCGGTTTGAAGGCGGCGTTGTACTGGCCGAAGGTGAGTTTGTTCATCAGGCCGGACGGGTGCCGGCGACCCTTCACCTTCGCCTGTACGCCGGCGATTGCGCGGCCCACCTTGCCGAGCGGGCCGGCCGATCCACCGGTGCCCGAGAGCACCAAGCCGGCGAGTTCGGATCCGTACTTCGTGACGTACATCCGCGAGAGGAACGATCCCATCGAGTGGCCGAACAGGAACACCGGCAGGCCCGGGTGGTCGGCCTTGATCCGCTGGGTGAGCACGGACATGTCGTCGACGACGGCGTCGAAACCTTCCTCGTCCTTGAAGTAACCGACGTCGTTCGGGTCGCGGACCGTCTTGCCGTGGCCGCGGTGGTCACCGGCGTAGACCACATACCCGGCGTCGGTCAGTGCCTGGGCGAACCGCTCGTAACGGGCGCCGTGCTCGGCCATCCCGTGCGCGAGCTGGACGGCGGCGCGCGGAGTGCCCTCCGGCGACCAGCAGTGGACGAAGACCGGCGTCTCGTCGGCGGTGTCGAGCAGGAAGGTGTCGGTGCGCACGGTGTTCCTCGTTCCGAATGTGACCAAGCAGGTGACCAGATGACTGTGGTGAGCCTATGCCGCCGGGTCCGTCGGCGCGGCCGATCCGAAAACGTCAATGTCGCCAGATCAGCCGGAGCCACAGAAGCTCCCGCAACTGCTCGAGCGCCGTGTGTTCAAGCCGGCCGGGGTGAATCAGACCAGCTACCCGACGACCGCCGGCACGAAGGGTCCGTTCCTGGTCGGTACCGCGTTCGCCGGCAACAGACCTACCCGCTGAACAGTTTCGACCCGTCGGTGTTCGGTGCTGCCGGGGCGCTCGTCCTACCAAGGACCTCAACGCCTTCACCGAGGCCCTGCTGAGGTTCGGGGAAACCCGACAGGCCGTCCGGGCGTTGACCCGACAGTAGTTGTCGGCACCTGTCCAACCCCGTCCACGCGACGTACTCTGAAACGACAGGTGAGCCCGCTTCGAAGGGAGCTGTCATGTGGATCGTCCACCCGATCGCCGGTCTGCTGCTCGCGATGTACGCGGGCGTGGTCTGGCAGAAGGGCCCCGACGGCAACCGGCGCGCGATCATCCTCGCCGTACTGATGCTGATGCTGACCGTCCTCGGCGCGGGCTGGGTGGTGCACCCGGCGGCAGGAATCACACTCGCGGCCTGCTTCGCGTTCGCCGGCGGCAACATCCTGAAGAAGCACAGCAACCACGGTCTGCGGGTGCTGGCAACGGCCGCCGCCTTCGGTGTCTTCGGGGCGGGGTGGGTCTTCATCCCGCTCGTGGTCGCGACGGCGATCTCGCTGATGAACGGCTCGAAATCCACCAAGCCGAAGGGCAAGGCCGTCGCCAACAGCTGGCCCCCACCGCTGGCCTGGCCGGTCACGCAGCCGGTGCCGCAGGCGTTCTCCCACATGGGCGCCCAGCCGATGCCGCAGCCGCAGAACCTCACCGTGCTCTCGCAGCACCCGCGGTTGCCGTCCGACAGTGCCAAACGCGCCAAGGCGCTCAACCTGCAATGTTTCGAGGCGCTCGCCTACATCGACGAGCGCGGCCCGGCCGGCGACAAGCTGCGCTTCGAGGTCGAGCAGATCCAGCACGACTTCGCGGTCGAGGCGATCGGGGCCTACCTCGCGTTGTCGCCCGCACGGGCCGACACCAGCCCGCTGCGCGACGGACGCACCGGTCAGGACCTTCTCAACGAGCAACTCGACCTGTTGTCCGACGGCGTCCACGCGGTGATGGAGCGGGCCGAGGAACTCGGAGCCGAGCAGATCCTGGCCAGCCACGCCTTCGTCAGCCAGAAGTTCGCACAGCAGAAGACGTCCGAACTGCAGTTGTGAGCACGCATGAAGAAGGCCCCGGCATCACGCCGGGGCCTTCCTCATGTGCTGGGTGTCAGCCGCAGTTACCCCAGGTCCAGCGGCCGGCGGACGCGTGCGGCCTGGCGTCCCAGCCCGGACGGATGTCGCCCCAGTAGGCGACGCACTTGCCCTTGCCGTACGCCTTCGTGGCTGCGAAGTACTTGTACTTCTTCCAGTCCTGCACGTAGCCGCGACCGTCGTTCGCCACGTCGAGACGCGCGAGCGTCGGGGTGTACGTGCCGTGCCAGGCCACCTTGCGGGTGACGACACAGTTCATCCCGTTGGTTGCGTTGTAGGTGAGGTAGACGTCCCCCCACTTCTTGCCGTTCTTGTAGATGCCTCGGTGTCCGTCTTTCACGACGGAATAGCCCGAACCGCACCCCTGACGGATGACGTCCGACGCGCTGTGTGCCGAAGCGCCTCCGGCGTTCGCCAGCCCGATTCCACCGATCGCGATCGCCCCCGCAACCGCCAAGGAACCGGTGATTTTCATGTTCCTCATGACTTACCCCCTCCTGTGGAGCGCCGGGTTGCGCACCCACGGAAGAGGTGACGGGTCTCACACCCGAGTCGGTTCCGGCTGAAAGGAGAAAGGGCCCCGGTCGCGTGAGCGACCGGGGCCTTTCGACACGTCGAACTACCGTTCTTCTGTGCCCGGGTTTCGATGCGCCCGTCGCGGCTTCGTTCCTCAGCCGCAGGACTTACTCAACCTGCGGGCACCCACGAAGCGCGCTTCCTTCGTCAGCGTTCTTCTGTGCCCGGGTTTCGATGCGCCCGTTGCGGCTTCGTCCCTCAGCCGCAGGGCTTACTCAACCTGCGGGCACCCACGAAGCACGCTTCCTTCGTCAGCGTTCTTCTGTGCCCTTGATGAATGCCTCGAGCTTGGTGCGGCCCTCGGTGTCCTCGCGCTGCTCGGGCGGGCTCTTCATCAGGTACGACGACGCCGACAACAGAGCGCCGCCGATGCCGCGGTCCTTGGCGATCTTCGCCGCACGGATGGCGTCGATGATGATGCCGGCCGAGTTGGGGGAGTCCCAGACCTCGAGCTTGTACTCCAGGTTCAGCGGCACGTCACCGAAGGCGCGACCCTCCAGGCGCACGTACGCCCACTTGCGGTCGTCCAGCCAGGCGACGTAGTCCGAGGGACCGATGTGCACGTTGCGGTCGTCGGCACCGACGCCGGCGAGGGACCCGTGCAGGTTGGAGGTGACGGCCTGGGTCTTGGAGACCTTCTTGGACTCAAGGCGCTCGCGCTCGAGCATGTTCTTGAAGTCCATGTTGCCGCCGACATTGAGTTGGTAGGTGCGGTCGAGCGCGACGCCGCGGTCCTCGAACAGCTTGGCCATCACGCGGTGGGTGATGGTCGCGCCGACCTGGCTCTTGATGTCGTCGCCGATGATCGGCACGCCTGCAGCCTCGAACTTCGCCGCCCACTCCGGATCGGAGGCGATGAAGACCGGGAGCGCGTTGACGAAGGCGACGCCGGCGTCGATCGCGCACTGGGCGTAGAACTTGTCGGCCTCTTCCGAACCCACCGGCAGGTAAGACACGAGGACATCGACCTCGGCGTCCTTGAGCGCCTTGACCACGTCGACCGGCTCGGCGGCGGACTCGTCGATGGTCAGGCGGTAGTACTTGCCCAGGCCGTCGAGGGTGTGGCCGCGCTGCACCTCGACGCCGGAGGTCGGGACGTCACAGATCTTGATCGTGTTGTTCTCCGAGGAGTTGATCGCCTCGGCGAGGTCCTTGCCGACCTTCTTGTCGTCGACGTCGAACGCAGCGACGAACTCCACGTCGTTGACGTGGTATTCGCCGAACTTCACGTGCATCAGACCGGGGACGGTCGCGGTGGCGTCCGCGTCCTTGTAGTACTCGACACCCTGCACCAACGAGCTGGCGCAGTTACCGACGCCGACGATGGCGACGCGAATGGAACCCATGAGTGAATCTCCTTGTTGTCAGGGCTTGTGCGGTGACCCGGAGGGGTCGGGTGATGAATTGCGCTCGGTTTCGATCAGTTCGGTCAGCCAGCGCACCTCGCGCTCGGTCGACTCCAGACCATGTCGGTGCAGCTCGGCGGTGTAGCGGTCGCTGCGTTCGCGCCGGATCCTGGCCTGGTCGCGTGCGGTGTCGAGTCGCTCCTCGAGCCGGGTGCGCCGGCCCTCGAGGATGCGCAGTCGTACCTCGCGGTCGGCTCGACCGAAGAAGGCGAAGTGGACATCGAAACTGTCGTCCTCCCACGTCGCCGGGCCGGCTTGTTCCATGAGTGTCTGGAACTGCTCCTTGCCCTCGGCGGTGAGTTCGTAGCTGATCCGGGCACGCTTGGAGGCCGCCGAATCGGTGTGCTCGGTGATCCATCCGCGGGACACCAGTGACTTAAGGCACGGGTACAGGGATCCGAACGACACCACCCGGAAGGCTCCGAGGATTCCGCCCAGGCGCTTTCGCAGTTCGTACCCGTGCATCGGCTGTTCGTGCAGCAGCCCGAGGACAGCCAACTCAAGGGTGGCGCCACGGCGAGACATGGGACCACCTTTTGAGAAACAAACACGTGCAATGTTCGTGAGAGCTGACATAGAACTACTTTGTCTGCACGACGATAGCTCATCCGATGTATCGAGTCGATACATCGGCGTGTCGCCGGTCACCCGCGAACACTCGCGACCGAGTCACCTGATAACGCACGGACCGGGGTTGCCCGAATCTGGCGTTACGCTCGTTCGGTGGCAGACACCGATGACTCGCAGGAATCCCGCCCCGCACAGCGCAGCAGTCGCCGTGCCGTCGGCGGTCGACGTGGCGAGGCAAGGCGCTCCGGACGCAGGAACCAGCCGCTGTGGCTCAAGGTTGCGCTGCGCACGATGCTCGGCTTCGTCATCCTCGGCCTGCTCGGCTTCGCCGCCCTCGTCTTCGTCTACATGCGCACCGAAATCCCGCAGCCGAACGCCGACGCCGCCAAGCAGGTCTCGATCGTCTACTACAACGACGGGAAGACCGAGCTTGACCGGTTCAGCTCGGTCAACCGCGAGGACGTCGAACTTGCCAAGGTGCCGCTGCACGTCCAGCGGGCGTTCCTGGCCGCCGAGGACCGCAAGTTCTACACCAACAACGGGGTCAGTGCGACCGGCATCGTGCGTGCGTTCTGGACGAACCTGCGCGGCGGTCAGCAGCAGGGTGGTTCGACGATCACTCAGCAGTACGTCAAGAACTACTTCCTGACTCAGGACAGGACCGTCAGCCGCAAGCTGAAAGAGGTCATGATCTCGATCAAGATCGACCGCAAGTACACCAAGGACGAGATCCTCAAGAACTACCTGAACAACATCTTCTTCGGGCGTAACTCCTACGGCATCCAGTCGGCCTCGAAGGTCTACTTCGACAAGGACGTCTCCAAGCTGACCCCGGCCGAAGGTGCATTCCTCGCCTCGGTGATCAACGCCCCGGGCATCTACGACCCGGCCAACGGCGAGCGCGCGAAGACCGCCGTCCGTGGACGCATGGACTACGTCCTCAACGGCATGGTGGACATGGGCTGGATGACTCAGCAGGCCAAGGACCAGATCCGCTTCCCGGCGGTGCAGCCGCGCAAGGCGCCGACGTACGGCAGCGGGCCGACCGGCTACATCACCGCCTCGGTGCGCAACGAGTTGAAGAGCACGCTGAAGCTCAGCGACGAGGACATCGACCGCGGTGGTCTGCGGATCACGACGACGATCGACAAGAACGCGCAGGACGCTGCCGTCCGGGCCGTCGAGGACAACGTCCCCGCGGTCTCGTCGATCCCGCTGCGTGCCGGACTGGTCTCGCAGAAGCCGGACGGCTCCGTGGTCGCGATGTACGGCGGCAAGGACTACCGCAAGAACAACTACAACTCCGCGACCCAAGCCGCTCCGCAGGGAGGATCGAGCTACAAGGCCTTCGGCCTGGTCGGTGCATTGGAGAACGGCTACAGCCTGAACAGCCGCTTCGACGGCAACAGCCCGGTCAAGCTGCCCGGTCTCGACAAGCCGCTGCAGAACAACCTCGGTGTGTCCTACGGTTCGGTCGATCTGTCGTTCATGATGAAGAAGTCGGTCAACACGGCATTCCTTCGCCTCAACATGGAGATGGGTCCGGCCAAGACCCGTGCCGCGGCGATCAAGGCCGGCATTCCGCAGACCAGCCCCGGCCTGGCCGACGACACCACGAACATCCTCGGTACCGCCTCGACACGCGTCATCGACATGGCTCGCGCCTACAGCACGATCAGCAGCGAGGGGAAGCGCGCGACTCCGTACTTCATCAGCAAGGTCGCCAGCGTCACCGGTGACTACTCCTACGCGGCCGAGCCGAAGACCGAACAGACCATCGACAAGGACGTCGCCGCTGACGTCGTCAACGCGATGGCCGGCGTCAACGAGGCAGGAGGCACCGGTTACCCGTCGCTGCAGGGTGCCGGATTCACGCGTCCCTCGGGAGGTAAGACCGGCACGACCGACGAGTTCAAGGCCGCCTGGTACTCCGGCTTCACCCCGAACCAGCTCACCACGTCGGTCGGTATGTACGCCGGTGACGGTACCGATTCCTTGCGAGAAGCCGCCGGAGCCGAGTTCTACGGCGGTGCCGTGCCCGCGACGATCTGGGCCGAATACATGAACGCGGCACTGAAGGGGCAACCGGTTGCCAAGCTGCCGGAGCCCGGCAACGTGAAGGGCAAGCAGCCTGCCACCGAGTACGTGCCGCCGCCCGCGACGACCCGCCGTCCGACGGCGACGTCATCGAGGCCGGCGCCGTCCGCGACGACCACGACGACCACGACGACCACGTCGTCGCCGACCTCGAGCCCGACCTCGACGCCGAGTTCGTCGCCGCCCTCGACCACGACGTCGAGCAGCACGTCCACCACCACGGCACCGACGACGACGTCCGCGCCGCCGAGCACGACGCAGCCGTCGGTCCCGACCAGCACTACGCGTCCACCGGCGACCACGACGGTGCCGCAGCCGACCGCACCGGCCGCCCAACCCACCGCACCGGCCGCACCGGCATCGGTCCCGGCTCCCTGATCGCTTCGTTCGTCGTGACCGTCGTATCCTGCGCAGCGTGACCGGGCCCGCGAACGACGACCTGCGCCTCACCGTCCCCAGTCGCGGGGAGGGGGTCGCCGGTTGGAGCAGTCAGGTGATCGGCGGACCCGTCGGGCGCTACGCCGCAGTCGGTCGACGGGGCATCTCCTACTCGGTGACGGTGCTCAGTGCGCTCGCGTCTGTGATGGTGGCGCTCGGCGCGTTGAGCAAGGCGTATTGCATCAGCAACGGTTGGGGAGCGCCCGACTCCTTGTGGCGGACCTGTTACTCCGACCTGGCCGTCGGGCTCACCACCGAGGGTGGGCCGTGGGCCAAGGGGTCGGCGGGGGACAACCAGCCGGTGCTGACCGCTGTCCTGCACTGGGTGATCCGACAGATCACGCCGGACGGCTCGACCCTCGCGGTCCAGCAGTACTACTTCGCGTTCGGGGCAGTCGTGATCGCGTTGTCGGTGGCGGCCGCAGTGATCGCGCTGGCCGGCGCCCTGCGTGACACCCCCTGGCTCGCCGCTCACCTGGCGCTCAGCCCGGTGCTGATCACCGCCTCGCTCGTCTCCTTCGACGCGTTCGGTGTCGCGCTCGCGACCATCGGCCTGGTCCTCTGGCTCCGGGACAATTCGCTGGCCGCCGGTGTGCTTCTCGGCGCGGCGGTCATGGCGCGCACGTATCCGTTGATCATCGTGGCGGCCATTGTGCTGGTCGCTCTGCGCGACCGGCGCACGGCCGACCTGACCCGTCTGCTCGCCGCAGGTACGGCCGTGGTCGTCGTCTGTTTCGGGGTCGCTCATCTCGCCGGTGGCGATCCCTTCACCGTGTACCGCACCTGGAACGCGGCAGCACCCGGCTACGGCTCACCGTGGTTCGTGCTGACCCTGCTGAAGGTTCCGGTCGCTGCGTCCACCGCGACCTGGCTGGTGGTCGCCGGCTGGGTGCTGGCGCTGCTGGTGGGCGTGTACCTGGTGCGTCGTCCCAGGCACCTGACGCCACTGCCTCCCCTTGCGCTCACGATGCTGGTCATCGTGATGGCCACCGGCAAGACCTTCCCGGTGCAGCAGGCGCTGTGGATCCTTCCCTTGCTCGCGCTCACCGCCGTCCGTTGGCGTGAACACTTGCTGTGGGCCGGGGTCGAGGTCGCGTACTTCGTGTTGACGATGCTCTACATCGCCTCACGTTCCGATGTCGACAAGGGCGTCCCGGCAGCCCTGTACCTGGTGTTCGCTCTCATCCGGTTGATCGCCTGGGGCGCGATCACCTGGATCAGTTGGGAGACGGCCGAGGAACTTCAGGACTTCCATGACCCGGACGGTGCCGCGCGGCACGAGGAATGGACGACACGGCAGTCGTCCACAGCCGCGGACGAAGGGACCGGCTTCTCCACAGGCGACGGCCGCGATTCGCTGATTGTCAGCGACCGCCTCTAGACTGACCGACGTTCTGCTCACCGTGGACGACGCCGTCGGCGCCGCTACCGGGACGCAGGACACGCAGTAAACCTCCTGTCACGTCAGATCGACGTGACCGCTCAAGACCGAAGGAGGTGGGTTTACGCATGCGTCAGTACGAACTCATGATCATCCTCGACCCCGAGCTTGACGAGCGCACGGTCCAGCCCTCGCTGGACAAGATGCTCGCAGTCGTGACCAAGGATGGTGGCACCGTCGACAACATCGACCTGTGGGGCCGCCGTCGCCTGGCTTACGACATCAAGAAGAAGTCCGAGGGTATCTACGCCGTGGTCAACATGACCGCGGAGTCGGCAACCGCCAAGGAGCTTGACCGCCAGCTGGGTCTCAACGAGTCCATCCTGCGCACCAAGCTGCTGCGCGCCGACGCCTGATTCCTCTTCGTCACGAGTTAGGACAACACCATGGCCGCAGGCGACACCGTCATCACCATCATCGGCAACCTCACTCAGGATCCGGAACTGCGGTTCACGCCGTCCGGAGCCGCTGTCGCGAACTTCACCGTGGCGTCCACGCCGCGGCAGTTCGACCGTCAGACCAACGAGTGGAAGGACGGCGAAACGCTGTTCATGCGATGCTCGGTGTGGCGTGACGCCGCCGAGAACGTCGCCGAGTCGCTCAACCGCGGCTCGCGCGTGATCGTGTCGGGTCGCCTGAAGTCGCGTTCGTTCGAGACCAAGGAAGGCGAGAAGCGCACCGTGGTCGAGATGGACGTCGACGAAGTCGGCCCCTCGCTGCGCTACGCAACCGCAAAGGTCAACAAGACCCAGCGCGGTGGCGGCGGCAACTTCGGTGGCGGACAGCAGGGCGGCTCCGGCCAGGGCGGCAACTTCGGCGGCGGTGCGCCGCAGGAGGACCCGTGGGCCACCGGTGGTTCGAACAACTACGGCGGGGGCAATTCCGGGGGCAACTCCGGTGGTGGCCAGCAGGGCGGCGGATGGAACGCCGGCCCCGGCTACGACGAACCGCCGTTCTGATCCACCGCTGATCGAGTCCTGACTCAACCGGTGCGGGCGAGAATCCCGTACCACTCATCAACATCACCATCCCGAGTTCGCTCGGGCTCCCTGAAGTAGAAGGAGAGCACCACGATGGCCAAGCCCGTTGTGCGTAAGCCCAAGAAGAAGGCCAACCCGCTGAAGGCGGCGAAGGTCGAGAAGATCGACTACAAGGACGTCGCAACGCTGCGCAAGTTCATCAGCGACCGCGGCAAGATCCGCGCCCGCCGCGTGACCGGTGTGTCTGTGCAGGAACAGCGCCTGATCGCCAACGCCGTCAAGAACGCGCGCGAGATGGCCCTGTTGCCGTACTCGTCGTCGGCTCGCTGAGCCCCGGCGTAGGAAAGGACACAGACATGAAGATCATCCTGACCCACGAGGTCCACGGCCTCGGTTCCGCCGGTGACGTCGTCGACGTCAAGGACGGCTACGCCCGCAACTACCTGCTTCCCCGCAGCCTGGCCACCCCCTGGACCAAGGGCGGCCAAAAGCAGGTCGAGTCGATCACCAAGGCCCGCGAGGTCCGCGCGGTGAAGTCGCTCGACGACGCCAAGGCGCTCAAGGGCTCGCTGGAGAACGCGAAGGTCAACCTGCAGGCACGCTCCGGTCAGTCCGGCCGCCTGTTCGGTGCAGTCACCACCGCCGAGATCGCCGACGCGGTCAAGGACGCCGGTGCCGGCAACGTCGACCGTCGCACCATCCAGGTCAAGCAGCCGATCCGTTCGCTCGGTGAGCACGAGGTCGAGGTGCGCCTGCACCCCGAGGTCGCTGCCACCCTCAAGCTGAACGTGGTCGCCGCCAAGTAAGGCTCGACCCGGCAGTCACGACTGCGGCCCCGCTCGTCACGAGCGGAGTCGCAGTCATTTCTGTCCCGGTTTCAGCGCGCACCGACCACCAGCCACGCGTCCGAACGCGCGCGTTGCCGTAACGCGAACCAGCGCGCCGCCATGAACCAGGCCAGCGCTCCCCAGAGCAGGGCGATGCCGACCTGCGGTGACTTCGAAGTGCCCAGCTCGCGCGCGAGCAGCAGCACGGGCACGTACGCGGCCAGGGTGGCGATCGACAGCCATGCGAGAGCCCTGTTGTCTCCGGCGCCCATCAGGACGCCGTCGAGCACGAACACTGCTCCGGAGATCGGCTGCGTGACCGCCAGCACCAGGAGCGCGACCGTGAGAGTCGAGCGCACTTGCGGGTCGGAGGTGAACAGCGGGGGAAGGATCCAAGCGGACGCGGCGGTGATCACGCCCAACCCGAGTCCGCCGAGCCAGCCCCAGCGGGTCATCAAGGACGTGGCGCGCCGCGCGTAGGGAGCGTCCCCGGCGCCCAGGCCGGTACCGATGAGTGCCTGCGCGGCGATGGCCAGGGCGTCGAGGGCGAAGGCGAGGAGGCTGAACACGTTCATCGCGACCTGGTGAGCAGCCAGCGGGATCACTCCGAGGGCGGCTGCCACCCAGGTGGTGAGCAGGAACGCCGCACGCAGGGCGATGGTGCGGACCAGCAGCGGGGCGCCGACACGGGCCGCCGCCAGGACGTCCCCGGGGTGGAAGGCGAGACGGGCACCCGCCGCACCTGCCCGGCGCAACACCAGGAACGCGAAGGCCGCCGCGGCGCCGCTCTGCGCGATCACCGTGCCGATCGCCGACCCGGCGATACCGAGGTCGAGCGGATACACCAGAAGATAGTTGAGGATCGCGTTGGCGGTGAAGCCCGCGGTGGCGATGACCAGGGGAGTGCGGGTGTCCTGGAAGCCCCGCAGGACTCCGGTGGCGGCCGACACGACAAGCAGGGACGGGATGCCGAGTGCGGCGATCCGCAGGTAGGTGACTGCCGGATCGAGGACGGCGCCGTCCGCTCCCATGACCCGGCACAACGGCTCGGCGAAGACCGCAACCCCGGCAGCGGTGGGGACGCCGAGCAGAATCGCCAACCACATACCGTCCACCCCGGCCTCGAGGGCTGCCGTCCGTCGCCCGGAACCGATACGACGAGCCACCACCGAGGTCGTCGCGTAGGCCAGGAAGACGAATACGCCGGCGGCAGTGAGCAGGACGGCGGACGCAACTCCGAGAGCAGCCAACGGCACGGTGCCGAGGTGACCCACGATCGCACTGTCGGTGAGTAGGAACAACGGTTCGGCAATGAGCGTGAGGAAAGCCGGTACGGCAAGACGGAGGACGTCGCGTGGATCGACCGGGGCGACGTCCATCGCGGATGAGTCGCGGTTCACAGGCCGCTGCCGGCCCGAGGTCGACGGTACTGAAGTGAAATGGGTGGCGCCTGTGCAGCGGAATCGCGCATGTGGGACACGCTACCGGCCCACCGGGCTGGGTGCCATCTCGAATATTGGGACACAAAGATCCCACGATGTGGACGCGCGAGAGGGGTGTGGAGGGTCCCTGTCGGGCGGTTAAGCCGAAGTCCCGACATGCCTGCAATAGCGCGGATAATCACGGAATGGTCACGGCCGGGTGGTTGGCCGTTGAGCGACTCCTCGTCGAGGGCCCCTGCGGAGCCCTGTGTGCAGCCTTGACGAAAATTTTGCCTCCGGTTCGGAACCGAACCGAGTTTGGTGCAAAGTAGTGCGGGCGCCACGCTGACTTGGGGGAAGCAGAAGCGCTCAGCAGTACCGCGGCCGACCACTTCCGGTCGACCGCGCAGCTTTGTCAACACGTCGTCAAGTGCCGAAGGGTCTTCCCCGCAATGGGTTCCTACAAGCCTCGCCATCTCAAGCAGGAGCAGAGCGTCGTCTCCTCCATCGTGAGCCGCCGCGGTCTGGCTGTTGCAGCCGCCACCGTAACCGTGGTTCCGGTCGCTCTGTCCGAGTCCGCCAGCGCAGCTCCGGCTCCCGCCGCGGTCGCATCGTCGGCCAAGGCCGCTCCGATCAAGGCCGCCGGTGCCTACAACGTCAGCTACGGCGCACGTGGCTACTGGGTCGAACTGCTCCAGTACCGCCTGCAGCGCAAGGGCTACGCCATCGCGAAGGACCGTTCGTACGGTCCGCAGACCCTCTGGGCGGTCAAGTCGGTTCAGCGCCGAGCCGGTATCTATGCCAACGGTTATGTCGGTGACTCCACCTGGCGCGCCCTCGGTGGAGTGCCCGGCGGCGGGTACGTCTCGCGTAGCGCACCGCGCACGAGCACCAGCGGGTCGTCCATCGTTCGCATCGCGCAGCAGTACCACGGTGTTCCCTACGTCTGGGGCGGCACCACGCCGAACGGCTTCGACTGCTCCGGCTTCACGCAGTACGTCCATCGCAAGGCCGGCAAGAGCATTCCGCGTACCGCCAGTGCCCAGCAGGCCGGCGCACGCCGCGTCTACAGCCCGGTGCCCGGCGACCTAGTCTTCTCCGGTTTCCCGGCGTACCACGTGTCGATCTACGCCGGCAACGGCTACGAGGTGTCCGCGCGTATGCCCGGTACCTCCATCGTCACCAAGAAGATCTGGGGCTACAAGAACTACGGTCGCTACTGATCGTCAGCCCCTGCTCGACATCTCAGCTTGCCCCGCACCTGATCGGTGCGGGGCAAGCTGCGTTTTCGGGCGACGAAGGCCAGCCCTCGCGCTGTGTCGGGAAGTCGTGATGCACGCTTGACCAACCGAATCGTGTGCCGGGACGTCGTTCGACATCGGCGCGTTTGTGCGCTCAGGCGTGGTGGCCAAGTCGGCTGTGCGACAACCGAGTTGGCCGTGATCGGGACGCACGCAGGGCCGGCGGAAATTGCTGCGCACATGCTACTTCGTCGACGGTCGACGTCGCCGTGACGTCCGATATCTCAAGATGCGAGATAATTACAAGAAACCCGTGTTTCGGCGTGTCGTTCGATTCGTCCGTTCGGCGCCCCTGGTATGCGTGCGGCGCCAGATGTCAATGATGGCGCGAAAATGTGCACGTTCAACCACCGTCTTCCGGGTTGTCGCTGTTGCCACATACGTCACATGAATCCCATGTGCAAGAACTGACACGCCGCTTTACATCACTCACGACTACCCCAGAACTCCCAGAGCGGGCATAGTCCTTCCGGCAGCCCGTCCCCGGTCCACCGGGACGTCGTCACCCTGACCGATCAGGAGCGAGCGGCTGACCGAAGACACGTACGACGGACTACGTATCGAGAGGGCCCGATGACGATCACCACGCCTCGGCACCAGAAGCAGCGCCCGGGTCTCCTGGGCAAGGTTGCCGCCCGCAAGTCCCTCGTTCTCGGTGGAACGGCCCTCGCCGTCCCCGCGACGGCTGTCGGCACGATGACAGCCCCGGCGCAAGCCGCTGCGCCGGTTCAGGCAGCGCGACCGGCCGCGACGCCGATCGCCGCGACGCCGATCGCCGCGACGCCGGTCAAGACGGCTCCTACGGCGCCGACGAATGTGGTGAGCCTGCGCTACGGCTCGTCCGGTGCGTTGGTGAAGGTCGTCCAGCAGCGGTTGAACATCGTGGTGGACGGCGACTTCGGTCCGGCCACACTGCGTGCGGTGCGTGCTTTCCAGACGCAGAAGAACCTGTATGTCGATGGTGTCGTCGGTCCGGTCACCTGGCAGGCACTGGGTGGCTTCCCCACCTCCGTCACTGCGGAGCCGCCGGCTCCGCCGACCACCCCGCAACCGCCTACGCCGGGGACGCCCACCACCCCGCCGCGGACCGACGGTGTCGTGAGCCTGAGTTACGGCTCGTCCGGTGCGTTGGTGAAGGTCGTCCAGCAGCGGTTGAACATCGTGGTGGACGGTGACTTCGGTCCGGCCACACTGCGTGCGGTGCGTGTTTTCCAGACGCAGAAGAACTTGTACGTCGATGGTGTCGTCGGTCCGGCGACCTGGCAGGCGCTGGGTGGCTTCCCCACCTCCGTCACTCCGGAGCCGCCGACCACCCCGGAGCCGCCCGTTCCCCCGGTGACCCCGCCCCCGGTCACGCCTCCTGCGGCCTGCGATGTTACGACCGTCCGCTTCGGCTCGACCGGTGCCGTGGTCGTCGAACTGCAAAAGCGCCTGGGTGGGAACGTTCTTGCCGACGGTGTCTTCGGCCCGGCAACGTTGGCCTCGGTCCGTGCGCTGCAGACGTCCAAGGGTCTGCCGGTCACCGGAGTCGTCGACGACGCGACCTGGGCGGCCATCGGTGGATTCCCCTGCGACATCGCACACCCCCCGACCACCCCCGAACCGCCGGCCGACGGCACGGTGGGCCAGCGCATCATCGACACCGCCAAGCAGTACCTCGGCATCCCGTACGTGTGGGGCGGAGCGACTCCTTCCGGCGGTTTCGACTGCTCGGGCCTGACGCAGTACGTGTATGCCAAAGTCGGTCTGTCGATCCCGCGCGTGGCCAGCGCGCAGCAGCGCTTCCTGACCAAGGTCAGCACGCCGCAGCCGGGTGACCTCGTCTTCTTCGGTTCGCCTGCTTACCACGTCGGTATCTGGGTGTCCGAAGGAAGGATGATCGCGGCTCCGTACCCGGGCCAGGTCGTTCGTCTGCAGCCGATCTACAACACCCCCACCGGTTTCGGCCGCTTCGTCAGCTGACGAGCCCCCCCGACTGCGAACCGTCGCGCCCGACCCCCGAAAGGCTGAACATCTTGCTCCGCACTTCCCCCGCACCCCGCCACCTGAAGCGACGCCCCAACCCGGCGGCCGGTGCCATCACCTCGCCCCGCCTGATGGCCGGAGTCGGTGTCGCCGTCACCGTCCCGACCGGTGCGGCGACGGTGCTGGCGCCAGCAGCAGAAGCGGCCGCTCCGACCGCTGCACCCGCGGCAGCACCCAAGGCAGCACCGTCGGTGGTTCGCACGCCTGCGGCGCAGAACGTCGTCTGGCTGTCCATCGGTTCGGAGGGTGAGCTGGTCAAGACGCTGCAGCAGCGCTTGGGCGGACTGGTCGTCGACGGATCGTTCGGACCGGCGACGCAGAGCCGTCTGATGTCCTACCAGGCGTCCAAGAATTTGTATGTGGACGGACGCGTCGGTCCGGCCACGTGGGCGGCGCTCGGTGGTTTTCCGGGCAAGGCCGGCGAGGGCAAGGTCTGCCGTGTCTCCACGCTGCGTTTCGGCAGCACGGGCGATCTGGTTCGTACCGCGCAGCAGCGCCTGGGTGGGCTGACCGTCGACGGTTCGTTCGGTCCCGCCACGCTGGCCCGGGTGCGTGCCTACCAGGCGTCCAAGTCACTTCCCGTGACCGGCACCGTGGACTCGGCCACCTGGCGTGCACTCGATGGCTTCCCGTGTGTGGGTACCGGCGGTCCGACGACCGGGACCGGAACGACGACCACTCCCGGCACCACGACTACGGACACGACCGGACCGGCCACCCCGTCCGTCGGCGAC
This sequence comes from Yimella lutea, assembly GCF_006715095.1. NCBI lineage: Bacteria > Bacillati > Actinomycetota > Actinomycetes > Micrococcales > Dermacoccaceae > Yimella > Yimella lutea. Next base: position 257,138 of record NZ_VFMO01000001.1, on the reverse strand, counting down.
CCGAGCGGCCCGTACCGCATGCCGTGGGCCAAGGGGGGCACGTTCAAGATCACCCAGGGTCCCGGTGGATCCTGGTCGCACCACACCTCCTACAACCGTCACGGCATCGATTTCGGCATGCCGGTCGGCACCCCGATCGTGGCCTCGCGTGCGGGCGTGGTGCAGGACACCGGGTACACCTCCATGGGCGGCGGCATGTACGTCCGGATCAAGGACGCCTCCGGCGCGTGCCAGGTGTACTTCCACCTGTCGGCGTACCGCGTGGTGGCCGGTCAGCCGATCGCGCAGGGACAGCCCATCGCGACGTCGGGCAACACCGGAAACTCCTCCGGTCCGCACCTGCACTTCGGCCTGATCGACTGCAACACCTGGCGCTCGCACTCGCTGCCGAACTCGGTCGAGCGTGGCACGAACTACTCCAGTGGCGTGTTCGTCACCAGCACCAACGGCTGATTCCAGCCCCCGGGTCACGGCCCGCACGACCAGCTATCCGGTCGTGCGGGCCGATTCGTGTTCGCACCCTCAGAGGGGGGAACGGAGTGTGTCTCACCCAGTGGTACAGCTGTGAACAATCTGTTTTTGCAGGTCAGTGCCGCCTCTCCACGTTATGCACAGCGTTGTCCACAGCCTGTGAGCAATGCTCCACAGCCGGTCACACACGTTGTCCCCAGGTTGCGCACAGGGAGGTGAGCCGACTGTTTGGCGGGTCGGTGAACCGCGTCGTACGGTTCCCTGTCAGCCCGGTGTCGAACAGCGCATGAGGTCGTTGTCGGTGGTGGCTGGTGCAGTGGTGTCGGGAGTTCAGAGCAGCAGGAAGCAGGGCATGTCGTGGACGATCTGAACCCGGCGTACGCCGACTCGGGTGGCTCCGACCACTCCGGCGGCAACGCGCCCGGCCTCGTTCCGCCGCAGGACCGGCACGCCGAGCAGTCGGTGATCGGCGGCATGCTGATCAGCAAGGACGCCATCGCCGACTCGGCGGAGGTCGTCAACGGCCGCGACTTCTACTTCCCGGCACACGAGATGATCTACGAAGCGGTCATCGACCTGTACGGACGCGGTGAGCCGGCCGACGCGATCACCGTCGCCGACGAACTCGCCAAGCGTGGCGAGTTGCAGCGGGTCGGCGGCCAGCCCTACCTGCACGAGCTGATCCAGTCGGTGCCCACCGCGGCGAACGCCGGGTACTACGCGCAGATCGTCGCCGAGCGGGCGGTGCTGCGCCGACTGGTCGAAGCCGGCACCCGCATCGTGCAGATGGGGCAGTCCGACGGCGGGGGAGACGTCGTCGACGTCATCAATGCGGCGCAGGCGGAGATCTTCGGGGTCACCGCCGGCAAGGACACCGAGGACTACGTGCGCCTGGGCGAGGTGGTCGAGCAGACCGCCGACGAGATCGAGGCCGCGTCCTCGCACGGCGGTCAGATGACCGGTGTGCCCACCGGCTTCCACGACCTCGACACCTTGACCAACGGTCTGCACCCGGGCCAGATGATCGTCATCGCCGCCCGGCCGGCTGTCGGCAAATCGACAATTGGTCTGGACATCGCGCGCGCTGCGTCGATCAAGAACAACATGACCTCGGTCATCTTCAGTCTGGAGATGAGCAAGGTGGAGATCTCGATGCGTCTGCTGTCGGCCGAGGCCGAGATCCAGTTGCAGCACATGCGCAAGGGCACGATGCGCGACGAGGACTGGGCCAAGCTCGCCAAGACGATGGGCCGCATCTCCGACGCTCCTCTGTTCATCGACGACTCACCGAACATGTCGCTGATGGAGATCCGGTCCAAGTGCCGCCGGTTGAAGGAGCGCAATAACCTCAAGCTCGTCGTCATCGACTACTTGCAACTGATGACGTCCGGCAAGAAGGTCGAATCGCGTCAGCAGGAGGTGTCGGAGTTCTCGCGTGCGCTGAAGCTGCTTGCCAAGGAACTCGAGGTGCCGGTCATCGCGATCTCGCAGCTGAACCGAGGCCCGGAGCAGCGCACCGACAAGCGTCCGCAGATGAGCGACCTTCGCGAATCGGGTTGTCTGACGGCCGACTCCCGCATCCTGCGCGCCGACACCGGGGCTGAGATCACCATCGGTGAGTTGGTTGCATCGGGAGAGAAGGACGTCCCGGTCTGGGCCCTGGACGACCGGCAGCGTTTGGTCACTCGGACGATGACGCATGCGTTCCGCAGCGGTGTGAAGCCGGTCTTCCGGTTGACGTTGGTGTCCGGAAAAACGTTGCGACTCACCGAGAACCACCCCCTCATGTCGTACGACGGATGGCGCGCGCTGGGTGACCTCAAGGAAGGCGACCGGGTCGCCGTCCCGCGGCACGTGCCGGCGCCGGAGAGGTTCGAACCGTGGGACGACAAGGCTCGGATCATTCTGCTCGCGCATCTCATCGGCGACGGGTCGTTTGTGAAGGGTCAACCGCTGCGGTACGCGTCCATCGACGAGGCGAACCTGGAAGTGGTTTCTCAAGCGGCGCTGTCCGCTTTCGGGATCGTCTCGGTGCGAGACGAGTACGCGGCTGCTCGCTGCACGACCTTGCGACTTCGCGCGCCGTATCGGCTCGATCATGGAAAGCGAAACCCGATCACCGAATGGCTTGACGGACTCGGACTGTTCGGGCTTCGTAGCCACGAGAAATTCGTGCCGGAGTCGATGTTCCTTGCTTCGAAGCGTCAGATCGCGTTGTTCATCAACCACATCTGGGCGACCGACGGATCGGTGACCGTCAACAAGTCGAAGTCGGGTGGGCGCATCTACTACGCCTCGACTTCGCGCCGGCTCGTGGACGACCTGAGCCAGTTGCTGCTGCGGTTCGGCATCTCGACGCGTACGCGAGTGACCCGCGAGGGCAACTACCGCGACGGGTACACGATCGACGTCTCCGGATCGGACAGTCAGCGCCGATTCCTCCAGGAGATCGGGGTGCACGGTGCGCGGTCGGTTCAGGCGGCCGAACTGCTCGGGATCATTCGTGAGAAGCAGAACAACACCAACGTCGACACCGTGCCGGTGCAGGTCTGGGACACCGTCAAGCAGGTCATGTCTGATCAGGGGATGACGCACCGTGAGTTCGCCGCGGCCATGGACTCGCAGTTCTGCGGGTCGACCATGTGGAAGCGCGCCCCGAGCCGCGAGCGCCTGGGCCGCGTTGCGGCAGTGCTGGATTCGGCAGACCTCGAACTGTTCGCGATCAACGACGTCATGTGGGACACCGTGAAGTCGGTCGAACTCGACGGTCTGGAGGAGACGTTCGACGCGACCGTGCTCGGCGCCCACAACTTCGTGGCGAACGGAATCAGCGTCCACAACTCCATCGAGCAGGACGCCGACATGGTCATCCTGTTGCACCGTGAAGACCAGACGAACAAGGAGTCCGAGCGCGTCGGCGAGGCGGACGTCATCGTGGCCAAGCACCGTAACGGCCCGACCGACACGATCACGGTGGCGTTCCAGGGCCACTACTCGCGATTCAAGGACATGGCGCAGAACTTCTGAGTTGATGACCTGCTGCTGCTGTCGAGATGCAGCGAACATTGGTCGAATCGGGGTTTGATCAAAGTAGGGGCAGTTTTCAGGTCGTTTTGGCATCGAGAATCGCACAACTTGGAAGTTTGTTCGAGGTGAGAACTGTTCTCGCTGACAAGGGGTCGCGATGTTTCTGCAGGTCAGGAACATGGCGATCGGCGCGGCAGTAGTTATGTAAAGTTACTCGGGCGTACAGCCTGTGAGCTCACGGGTAGGTGCACGGGTAGTCGATGTCGTCGACTGCTGGAGCGGGGACGGGGATTGGTCGTCTGGGCATCTGCTGGGACGGTTCAGCCGGTCGGTCGGAAATCGTCGAGCACGCCGCCGACTCCCGACCGACCCAAGGCCGTTCACGAGCTCCGAAAGGTCCTTGATGAGATTGCGCAAGAGCAGCAGGTCGTCATCACAACGCACAGTCCTTTGCTCGTCGGTCGGGGTGATGTCTCGGGGAACATCATCATCCAAGAGAACCGCGCGGTGCAAGCGACATCACTGAGTCAGATTCGTGATGTTCTAGGTGTTCGAGTTGCGGACAATCTGCAATCTGCCAATGTCGTGTTGTTGGTGGAGGGGTACGGTGACAAGCGCATCATCACGACATTCTTGAATCGTCGCAGTAAGGCGATTTCATCCGCACTGAGTAATGGGACACTGAGGATCGAGTGCACTACTGGCGCCCCCAATGTCGCCTATCAGTATCGACTGTACTACGACGGTGTGTGCCGTGTACATGCATTGCTGGATAACGACGGGGCTGGTCGCAAAGCATTGGAGGCCTTGGAGAAGGAACCGGGATTCAGGCACCAAGACGCCACAGTGGTCTCCGTTGTTGGAATGAACGAGTCCGAAATGGAAGATCTTTTCGTAGAGGAGTATTTTGGTGAACTGATTTTTGAACGGTTCAATGTTGTGCTTCGCGCGGGTGTCACCCACCCGGCAAAGAAGTTTACAGCGAGAATGAAAGACTATTTCTCCGATTCCGGCCAGGCATGGACGAGAAACGTCGGCGATCAGTTGAAAACTCTCGTGGCGGACGGTGTCGAACATGATCCGGATTCCGTCTTGCGGGCCGACAGAACCGGGCCGCTTGACGCACTTGTCAGGGCACCACCAACATCGACACCTTCAACCCGCTGCGCATCGCCGGTCACGAGTGGGCCGACATGTTCGCCGATGTCAGCTCCGCCGACAACTGGGCCGACCGCTGGTCGTACCTGCTGCGCGGGCCGGGCTGGGCCTACGACAAGCGCAAGGCGCGACTGGCTGCCTAGGTCACGAAGGTGGTTGCCTGCTGGTCGGATCCATCCGCAAGAGCTCAGGCCGCGGGGGTCTTCAGCAAGTCCTGCATCGTGCGTATCTCGGCGTTCTGAGCCTTGATGATCGAGTCGGCAAGGCTGCTGACCTCCGGGTTGTCGGTGGTCTTCTTGACGTCCGACGACATCGTGACCGCGCCTTGGTGGTGCTTGACCATCATCGTCAGCCACATCCGGTCGAACGCCGGGCCTGTCGCCTTGCCGAGCATGTCCATGTCCTGTTGCGACATCATTCCGGTCATGTCGCCCGTGCCGCTCATGCCGTTCATGCTGCTCATGTCGTGGCCCGAGTGATCGCCGCCGGTCGGCACGGTCGCGCCCCACGACTTCAGCCACCCGGTCATCGTGTTGATCTCGGGATCCTGTGCCTTCTTGATGGCGGCCGCGAGGCGGGTGACGTCGGCCGAGACGCCCTGCCGGTTGAGCGCCATGTCGGCCATCTGCACCGCCTGGCGGTGGTGCGGGATCATCTGCTGCGCGAACCTGATGTCACCTTGCCTGCCGGCTGCAGTCGCCGGTGACGCGGCCGAGGACATCATCGATCCGTGCCCCGCGGAGTGGCTGCTGTCGTCGCTTCCGCATGCTGTGAGCGTGAGTGCGAGCACGGCGGCGCCGGCGAGGGTGATCGTCGAAAGGTGTTTCATACCAACAAGACTCGTCCACCGATCTGACGTGCGGGTCGAGGTTCTATGGAGCTTTCATGGAGTTGGCAGGGTGATCCGAAAGCGTGCGCCCGTGCCGAACCCGTTGCTGTGCGCCGTGATCGACCCGCCGTGCGCGAGCACCACCGAACGACAGATCGCGAGGCCGATGCCCGCGCCTCCGTGGTCTCGGTCGCGCGCGGTGTCGGTGCGGTAGAACCGTTCGAAAACGTGCGCCAGGTGCTCCTCGCCGATGCCGTCGCCGTCGTCGGCCACCTCGATCGACACTGCCTGGGGCTCGGGTCGGACGGTGACCCGGATTCGTCCGCCGTCCGCCGTGTGTCGCTCCGCGTTGTCGAGCAGGTTCGTCAGCACCTGCTGCAGGCGCAGGCGATCGCCGCGTAGCGTCGTCCCGGACGGCGCGGACACGTCCAGCGTGAGGCCGCGCGCTCTGAGGTGTTCTTGGCGAGGGCCAGTGACCGAAGCGAGCAGCTCGGCGACGTCGATCGGGTTGCGTTCGAGGGTGATCGCGGATTCGTCCGCCCGCGAGATTGCGTTGATATCTCTCGTGAGCCGGTCGAGACGGGTCACCTGTTCGCGCAGCACGGCCGTGAGTTCGTGACCGCTCGTCACGTCGTCGTCGGCCGCGTCGAGGTAGACCTGAATCGTGGCGAGCGGTGTGCGTAACTCGTGGCCGAGATCGGAGAGCATCTGCTGGCGCACCTGCTCGGTGCTGGCGAGCTGGGCCGACATTCGATTGAACGCTGTGCCGACCGCAGCAAGCTCGCTCAGGCGGGTCGGCTGCGCGACCGTTGCCCCGTAGTGGCCGTCCGCGAGACGCGTGGCGGCTGAGGCGAGGTCCTGCAGTGGGCCGGTCAGTCGTCGGCCGAGGACGACGGTGACCAGGCCGGCGGCAGCGATGGCTGCGAGGAGTGCGGCCCCCAAGGTGAGGAGCCCCGCGGACCGGAATGCCTCCTCGACGTGGTCGAAGGTGGACCCCGAGGTGTCGGATCCGGCGAGATGCAGATGTTCATGGAACAGGGGCGGGCCGATCACCGCGGCGGCCACCGTGGCGACGACCGCAGTGACACACAGGACAACGGCCTGAGCGATCAGCAGCCAGGTCACCAGGCTTCGAGATCGGCTGCCGACAGTCCTCATGATCCGCTGCCCGCTCGGTAACCGACGCCGCGCACCGTTTCGATGAAGCGTGGATTGGACGCGTCGTCGCCCAGCTTTCGACGCAGGTGCGCGATGTGGGTGTCGACGAGGTGCTCATCGCCCACCCAGTCCACGCCCCAGATGGCTTCGATGAGCGCTCGGCGGTCGAACGCACGTCGTGGTTGGCCCAAGAACGTTGCGAGCAAGTCAAATTCGGTGCGAGTGAGTTGGATCTGCGAGTCGGCGAGGCGTACCTCGCGCGCGTGAGTGTCGACGGTGAGGTCGCCCAGTCGCAGCGTTGCCGCGACTTGTGTGGATGCACCGCGCGGACGACGCAGGAGCACACCCACTCGTGCGACCAGTTCGCGGACGCTGAAAGGCTTGGTCATGTAGTCGTCGGCGCCCACCGAGAGGCCGATCAGGGTGTCGGTCTCGTCGTCCCGAGCGGTGACCATCAAGACCATGCAGTCCGAGAAGGTGCGCACCCGACGACATACCTCGACGCCGTCCAGGCCGGGCAGCCCGAGATCGAGAACGATGACATCGGGCACCCAGTCGCGCGCGGCCGAGACGGCGTCGGTGCCGGTGTGTTCCACGCGCACCCGATGCCCTGCGCGATCGAGGTAATTGGCGATCATGCCGGCCAGGGCCTTTTCGTCGTCAACCACGAGAACCCGCGTCCGGTGGTCATTCGGGGGCGCCTTCATCGGGCCAGTCTCGACCACGGTCGGGTCCGTGGGGGAAGGACCGTGCCGAAGCGATCGACACGTCACACGATCTTCGTGAAATCTCCATGGTTCTCGGGAACGGTGTCGAGCGGTCGTTGGTTGCACGAGCCATGACCAAATACCCCCAGGGGGTATTATGCGAGAGGATGACATGAGTACGGAACCGCAGAACGCCGGCCATGAACACCACGGCGCCGTCAGTGCCGAGCAGTCGAGCCAAGAACACGCCGGTCACGCTGGGCATGCCGACCACGCTGGGCATGGCGGCCATGGCGGTCACGGCGGTCACGGCGGTCACGGCGGTCACGGCGGTCACGGCGGTCACGGCGGTCACGGCGGTCACGGCGACCATGTCGCGATGTTCCGGAGGCTCTTCTGGGGCTCGCTCGTCGTTGCGATTCCCACCGTTCTCCTGTCGCGGATGTTCGCCGACCTCGTCGGCTACGACCTGCCGCACAACGTCCTGATCGACGCCGCCCCGCCGGTGCTCGGCACCGTCCTCTATGTGTGGTTCGGGCGGCCGTTCCTGACCGGTGCCGTCGGCGAGGTCAAGGCGCGTCAGCCCGGCATGATGCTGCTCGTCGCGCTGGCGATCACGGTCGCGTTCGTTGCGTCGTGGGGCGCGACTCTCGGGCTGCTGCCGCACCATCTCGACTTCTGGTGGGAGCTCGCGCTGCTGGTCGTGATCATGCTGCTGGGTCACTGGATCGAGATGCGGTCGCTGGCCCGCACGACGTCGGCTCTCGACTCGCTCGCGGCGTTGCTGCCCGACGAGGCCGAGCGTGTCGACGGCGACGAGATCTCCACCGTTTCGCCGTCCGACCTGCGGGCCGGCGACATCGTCGTCGTCCGCCCGGGCGGCAGCGTGCCGGCCGACGGACGCGTCGTGCAGGGTTCGGCGGCGATGGACGAAGCGATGATCACCGGTGAGTCGCGCACCGTGCGCCGCGAGGTCGGCGACGCGGTGGTGGCCGGCACGATCGCGACCGACTCCGGTCTGCGGGTCGAGGTGACGGCGACGGGCGACCGGACGACGCTCGCCGGCATCCAGAAGTTGGTGGCCGACGCACAGGCGTCGGGTTCGCGGGCGCAGCGGCTGGCCGACACGGCTGCCGGTTGGCTGTTCTGGTTCGCGCTCGGCTCGGCCCTGATCACCTTCGTGGTGTGGGCCCTCGTTGGCCTGCCCGACGACGGCGTCGTGCGCACGATCACCGTGCTCGTCATCGCCTGCCCGCACGCTCTCGGCCTGGCCATTCCGTTGGTGATCTCGATCGCCACCGAGCGCGCCGCGCGCGCCGGCGTGCTGGTGAAGGACCGCCTCGCGATGGAGTCGATGCGTTCGGTCGACACCGTCCTCTTCGACAAGACCGGCACGCTCACCAAGGGCCAGCCGACGGTCACCGCTGTGCAGCCCGCCGACTTGCAACCGCTCTCCGCCGACGACCTGTTGGCGCTGGCTGCGGCGGCCGAGGCCGACTCCGAACACCCACTCGCCCACGCGATCGTGCGGGCCGCCGAGCAGCACGAGCTCACCGTGCCGAAGGCCGACGGTTTCACCTCCCACCCCGCAGTCGGAGTGTCGGCGGACGTCGACGGACGCACCGTCCGCGTCGGTGGGCCGGCCCTGCTCGATCAGATCGGCGGCGACGAACTCGCCGTCGCGGACGACTGGCGCGAGGAGGGCGCGATCATCCTGCACGTCGTCGTCGACGGTGCGGTGGCCGGTGCGTTGCGCCTGGCCGACGAGATCCGCGAAGAGTCGCGCACCGCGGTGCAAGCGCTGCACGAGCGCAGTGTGCAGGTCGTCATGATCACCGGCGACGCCGAGGCGGTCGCGCACTCCGTGGGCGCCGAGCTCGGCATCGACCGAGTCTTCGCCGGCGTCCGCCCCGAGGACAAGGCGTCGAAGGTGGCCGAGTTGCAGGGCGAGGGACGGAAGGTCGCCATGGTCGGCGACGGCGTCAACGACGCGCCCGCACTGGCCACGGCCGACGTCGGCATCGCGATCGGTGCCGGCACCGACGTGGCGATCGGTTCGGCGGGCATCATCCTGGCGTCCGACGATCCGCGCTCGGTGCTGTCGGTGATCGAGTTGTCGCGTGCGACGTACCGCAAGAGCGTGCAGAACCTCGCGTGGGGCGCCGGTTACAACCTGGTCGCCGTGCCGCTCGCGGCCGGTGTGCTCGCGCCCATCGGTTTCGTGATGCCGATGTCGGTCGGGGCATTGCTGATGTCGGCCTCGACGGTCGTGGTCGCGCTCAACGCTCAGCTGCTGCGCAGGCTCGACCTGCGCCCCGGCTCGACGGCGCCCCAGAAGCACCAGCCGGAGGCGGCCGCGCGGCACTAGGTTGATCGGAGTCCGCACCCGCCCGGCTCGAGGAGTTCGCGTGACCACCACCGCAGTCGTCACCGGAGCGTCGTCCGGGATGGGTCTGTTCGCCGCTGTCGAGTTGGCCAAGCGCGGCCTCGACGTCGTCGGCACGGTGCGTGACACCGCCCGCGCGAGCGCTCTGCTCGAGGCCGCCGACGAAGCCGGGGTGTCGGTGAGCATCGCCGAACTCGAGGTCACCGACCCCGCCGCGGGCGACCGCCTCGCGGCCATCGCCGCCGAACACGACGGCATCGACGTGCTGATCAACAACGCCGGACGCGGCTGCGTCGGCACCGCCGAAGACCTCACGATGGACGAGATCGAAGCCCAACTCGCGGTCAACTACCTCGGCCCGGTGCGCCTCACCAAGGCGGTGCTGCCCGCCATGCGCGAGCGCGGACAGGGGCGCATCCTCACCGTCACCAGCGTCGGCGGCGTGGTGGGTCAGCCGTTCGCCGACGCCTACTGCGGGGCGAAGTTCGCGGTCGAGGGCTTCATGCAGTCGCTCGCCGTCGTCGCCCGCGAGGTCGGCGTCTGGGTGAGCGTCGTCGAACCGGCCGCGGTCGCCAGCTCGTTCGTCGACAACGCCGCCCGCACCGCGAGCGAGGGGCCGTACGCCGCGCTGCTCGACGCCTACCTGGCCCGCACCAAGGTGTCGTTCGCCGCCGCACAGCAGGCCGCCGACGCCGGACGCGCCATCGCCGACGCCGCGACCTCCGACACCTACCGCTTCCGCTGGCAGACCTCCGAGGCCGCCGAACGGTTCGCCAGCATCTCGCTCGCCGACCTCGACGGCAGCCGCGTGCAGGGCGTGACCGCCGGGTGGATCGCACCGAGCGGCTCGGCCTGACACTCGGCACAAGCGATCAGCCCGCCAGCATTCCGCTGACCAGCGCCTGCCAGGTGAGGGTGCCGCACACGCCGTCCGCCGTGATGTTCGGGACGTCGGCGTGCACCGCCTGCTGGAAGGCCCGCACCGCGCTCTGCGTGAGTGGGCCGTACTGCCCGTCGACCGCGAGTTCGGTGGCCGGGTTGCCCGACAGGTTGCGGAAGTTGATCTCCACCTGCACTCCCTTGACGGCCGAGCCGCGGCTGCCCGACCGGCACGTGATGATCACGTGCGACCAGGTGATCGGGCCGACGATGCCGTCGACGGCGAGGCCGGCACCCTGCTGGAAGTGCCGCACCGCTGCGTCGGTCAGCGCACCGAACGAGCCGTCGGCGGTCAAGGTCGCACCGTGCGCGTTGAGCAGACGCTGCAGCGTCGGCACAGGATGACCGTTCGCGCCGCGGCGCAGCACGGGCCACGGCTGCAGGTTGCTCGGGACCACCGTCGTCGGCTGCCGCACCCACGCCTCGTGGGGTGATGTTGACCATCGACGGGTGGTCGATGATGCCGATCGAGTTCCAGGTGAACAACGCGTACGCGGGTGCGTTCGGGTCGACACCTGCGGGCACGGCCACGTGCAACTGCGACGCGAGCCAACCGGTCGTGCCGTAGCCGAACAGCGACACGCAGTGGTCCTCGTTCGAGTCGGGCTGGAAGCCCGTGCCGAACCACCCGTTGCTGCCGCCGGTGGTCAGCCAGGCGGTGTCGAGCTGGTCGGCCGCGACACCGATCTTCACCGGGCCCTGGGTGATCGCGCCGCGCAGCGCTGACGCGTTCGTCCAGTCGACCGCGAGGTGAGCGCCGTCGTCGTAGACGGTGCTGCCGCGACGGAAACCGTCGTGCTGCATCCAGGTGAGTACGTCGGGCAGGTACGCACCCTCGAGCACACCGTGCGAGGTCGCCCAGCCGATCACCTCGGCGTCGGTGATGAAGATCTCCGGGTTGTGGCATGCCTTGGCGAACGCCTCCTCGGCGGTCACGCAGTCGCCGTGAACATCGTTGCCCCACATGGAAATCTGGGCCGGCACAGTGAGGAACTGCAGCGGCGCGGCCACCGGCGGCGCGAACGCCCGGGCGGCGGCGAGCACGTGCCGCGGGGTCGGGAGAGCACCGCGTCGGCGGGCGGGTGCGGCGGTCTGGTCGGACATCGTGAATCCCCTTTCGGTGCCTCGTGATCGAGGCACAACTGGCTCTTCGCCGTTGAGCGTGGGTGAGTAGGCGGCGCGCCGAGTGGGGTGCGGTGGGTGTGGGTCGAGGTCCTTGAGGATCAGAGGACTTCTACCTCCCTGACCGCAAGGACCTCGACATGGATGAGCCTACGTTCTGCTGCGGCGCTGCCGGCGGCTACTGCGACCGGTGTGACCTGCTCGTTGATCTGCCCGGGTTGCACGTGATCGGCGTTGAGCACGACACCGCCGGCCGGGTGGTCGTGACGGTCGAGTCAGCACCAGGACCGGTCGGGTGCCCGGCATGCGGGGTGGTCGCGATCGGGCACGGCCGGGACGTGGTGACCTTGGTCGACGCACCCTGTTTCGGGCGACCGGTCCGGGTGCGGTGGCGTAAGCGACGCTGGCGATGCCTGGAACCTTCCTGTCCCCGCACGGTGTTCGTCGAACAGGACGACCGGGTTGCGGCGCCACGGGCCAAGCTGACCACGCGTGCGGTTGGTGGGCGATCGCTCAGATCCGACGTGAGCACGCCAGTGTCAACGGGATCCGCCGGCAGCTCGGCACCGGGTGGCGCACGGGGTGGCGCACCGTGTGGGAATCGATCCGGCCCCTGCTGCAAGCAGCTGCCGACGACCCGGCCCGATTCGACGGCGTCACGATCCTGGGTGTTGACGAGCATGTCTGGCACCACGTCAGCACCAAGCCAGTCGAGCACGGCGGCCGTGGCCCGAAAGAACTGACCGGGATGGTCGACCTGACCCCGGATGCCAACGGGCACAACCGAACTCGCCTGCTCGACCTCGTCCCGGGGCGGTCCGGGAAGGTGTACACCGACTGGCTCACCGACCGCGGTGAAGACTTTCGTGACCGGGTGCAGGTCGCGACGTTGGACCCGTTCCATGGATACAAGAACGCGATCGATGACCGTCTCGACGACGCCCGCGCGGTGCTGGACGCGTTCCACGTCGTCAAGCTCGCCACCCACATGGTCGATGAGGTCCGCCGCCGGGTTCAGCAGCAACTCCACGGGCACCGAGGCCGTCGTGACGACCCGTTGTACCGGATCCGGAACATCCTGCGAGCCGGGCAGGAGAACCTGACCGACCGGCAACGCGCACGTCTCGCCGCGGCGTTCACCGCGCACGAGGCGCACGTCGAGGTTGAACTCGCGTGGCAGTGCGCGCAGCAGGTCCGATCCGTGTACCACCAGCCCACGCACGCGGCCGGCCGCAAGATCGCCGAACAAGTACTGGACACCTTCACCACCTGCCCGATCGGTGAGGTCGCCCGCCTGGGCCGCACCCTCAAGCAGTGGCGTACCGAGTTCCTCGGCTACTTCGACACCCATGGCGCGAGCAACGGCGGCACCGAAGCCATGAACGGGCTCATCGAACTCCACCGCCGTATCGCCCGCGGCTTCCGCAACCGCGACAACTACCGCCTGCGCATGCTCCTCATCGGCGGCGGGCTGAACCTATGACCCACGCTCAACGGCGAAGAGCCAGATTGGCTGGGCCGAGTGAGACGATGCAATTTGGTCAATCTTCAAGGCGTGTCATCGTCAGTCCTCGCTGCATCTCGACAGCTGTTGTCGAGAAGCGCCCTAAATTAGAGCAAGTCGACTTCTATCTAAGATGCGAGGGCCCGAGGGCACTAGGGTGGCAGACTTCTGGTGCTCGGACGCCGCGCGGGCAGGGGGCTACTGCCGACCGCGTCTCCTTCGGCCGGGTCTGTCGGCGGCGTCAGCAGGGGGGAGCGCCGACCGCCTTCAGCGTGGAGGTCGTCGAGTTGCTGCGGTACAGCGTGGTCGAGCCGGCCTTGCGGTAGATGACCGACACGTCGGTGATGGTGGAGCGGGCCTGGCATCCGCACGAACAGCACCAAGGACTGCCCATCGTCGGAGCGCGTCCGCGCGGGACGCAACGGTGCCGGCGCCCGGCGAACCTCACCGGAGTCGAAAGCGTCCACCATGTCCGGCGGCGGCCACTGATTCAGGACGCCGACGGCGTGTGCCGGCTCGGCCAGCCACGTTGACTCGACGGCGGCTCCGCCGGTCGTGGTGACGTGCGCGTCGACGATCGTGACGGGATCGTCGGTGACGTTCGCGAGTGCCTCGCCGTAGACGATCTTCTCGGTTGTCGTGGACGGGGACGCAGGTCGTTCGACCGACGGCACTCATCACGACGTCGTTGCCGTCACGGATCGTGTTGTGCGTGCGCCACCAGAGCAGAGCGGCTGCGACCAAGGTCGCCGCGACAGCTGCGGTGACAGCTAAGACCTGACGGCGCCGCACGCGCTCATCTACGACGCGCAACGTAGACGTTCCCGGAGCCGTTGTTGGGCTTGTCTCGGGTGCCACAGAGACGGCCCGACTTGCCCCGGAAGTTGAAGTGGACCGTCACGCTGCGTGTGTACCCGCTCTCGGCCGAGACGTTCAGGCCCAAGGGGGGGCAGGTCGACCCCGCCGGTGTTGCGCCAGGCCCGGTAGTTGTCCATGCTCTCTTGGCTGCCCTTGAGGTACGGAGTGCACTTCCACGCCGCGGGCGCCTTGGCCGCGGTGCCGGCGCTGTTGCCGGTCGGCTTGGCGGTGCATTGCTAGTGAGCCGATTCACTCGTCGGTGTCGCGGCCCAGGAGTTTTGCGGTGCTGCGTGCCGGGGTCAGGTCGAGGCGCCGCAGGAGCTGGGCGTTCAGGGCGACTACGACGGTGGAGGCCGACATGAGGATCGCGCCGACGCTCATCGGAAGGACGAAGCCGACCGGGGCGAGAACGCCCGCGGCCAGCGGCACGGAGATGAGGTTGTACCCAGCGGCCCACCACAGGTTCTGCTTCATCTTGCGGTAGGAGGCTCGCGAGAGGTCGATGACCGAGAGCACCGAGCGCGGGTCGGAGCTGGCGAGGATCACGCCCGCGGAGCCGATGGCCACGTCGGTGCCGGCGCCGATGGCGATGCCGACGTCGGCTTTGGCCAGGGCGGGGGCGTCGTTGACGCCGTCGCCGACCATGGCGACCTTTCGCCCTTCGTCCTGCAGCTCGGTGACCTTGGCGGCCTTGTCCTGCGGGCGGACGCCGGCGAACACCCGGTCGATACCCAACTCGGTCGCGACGGTCTCGGCCACGGCCTGGGCGTCTCCGGTAATCATCACGACTTGGGCGCCTGCGGCGTGCAGGGCGTCGACGGCGTCGCGGGACTCAGCGCGGACCTCGTCGGCCAGGCGAAGTGCGCCGATGACCCCGCCGTCGGCGAGGACGTGGAGGATGATCGCTCCCTCCTCGCGCCAGGTATGGGCGACGGGCAGCTCCGCCAGGTCGTGGTGCTCGAGCAGGTAGGGGCCACCGACCTCGATCACCGTGCCGTCGACGCTCGCCCGCACCCCCACTGCCGGGGATGAGGAGAAGTCACCGGCGCGCGGGACCTCAAGCTCGCGGGCGCGAGCGGCACCGACGATGGCCCGGGCCAGCGGGTGCTCACTGTCGGCCTCGGCGGCTGCCGCCAGCGCGAGGATCTGGTCCTGGTCGTGACCGCCGTGCGCCTCGATGCCGGTGACGGTGGGCTCGCCCTTGGTGAGGGTGCCGGTCTTGTCGAAGAGGACAGTATCGACGGTGCGCATCGACTCCAGCGACAGGCGGTCCTTGACGAGCACGCCACCGCGGGCGGCCCGCTCGGTGGCGATGGAGACCACCAGCGGGATGGCCAGCCCGAGGGCGTGGGGGCAGGCGATGACGAGGACGGTGATCGTGCGCACCACCGCGATGTCGGGCAGTCCCTGCACCGACCAGACGAGGGCCGTGATCGCAGCGGCGCCGAGGGCGAACCAGAAGAGCCAGGCTGCGGCGGTGTCGGCGATGCGCTGGGCGCGGGAGGAGGAGGCCTGGGCGTCGGTCACGAGCTTCTGGATGCCGGCCAGGGCGGTGTCGTCACCGGTGGCGGTGACCTCGACGCGCAGGCTGGAGTCGGTGGCCACGGTGCCGGCGACGACGTACTCCCCCTTCTCGCGGCGCACGGTCTTGGACTCGCCGGTGACCATGGACTCGTCCATGCTGGCCGAGCCCTCGACGATCCGTCCGTCGGCGGGCACGGACGCCCCGGGGCGGACGATGGTGACGTCGCCGACCACCAAGTCGGCCGGTGCGACGGTGACGACCTCGTCGCCGTCCACCTTCTCGGCCTCATCCGGCAGGAGCGCGGCCAGGGAGTCCAGTGCGGAGGTGGTCTGGGCCAGCGAACGCATCTCGATCCAGTGGCCCAGCAGCATGATGACCACCAGGAGGGCCAGCTCCCACCAGAAGTTCAGCTCGTGGTCGAGCACGCCCAGGCTCGCGCCCCAGGAGGCGATGAAGGCCACGGTGATGGCCAGGCCGATCAGGAGCATCATCCCCGGCTGGCGAGTGCGAATCTCCGCCACGGCACCGGTGAGGAAAGGCCGGCTGCCCCACAGGTACATGACCGTGCCGAGAGCGGGCGAGACCCACGACGCCCAGCCTCCGTCGGGCAGGTCGTAGCCGATGAGGTCGGCGAACATGTTGTTGAAGCCGACGACCGGGACCGCCAGCACAAGCATGATCCAGAACAGGCGGCGGAACTTCCCGACGTGGTCGCCGTGCCCCTCGTGTCCTTCGTGGCCGCGGTGCTCGCCGTGGCTGTGCTCAGCGTCGTGGCCTGCCTTCCGCGGCTGGTGATCACGCGGATGACGCCCGTGCACGTGGTCGGTCACGTGGGCTTCGGGGTGGCTCTCGTGCGTATCCCCTTCAGGCGCGAACTGGTGGTCTTGGTTGGCGCTCATGCCTGCAAACCTATACCCCCTAGGGGTATAGGTCAATGCGTGGCCACGCTCCCCGAAAGGCAGGCGTCGGGGGCGGAGCCACACGGAACTGGGTGCGCCGACCGCCCGGAGCGGGGGATGGTCAGCCCCGCGACGACGGCGGCGGCCAGGGCGGCGGTGGCGGCCACGAGGAAGGCGTTCTGGAAGCCGGAGCCATCACCGCCTACGAGGCTGGCCGCAGCCATGCTGGAGACGGTGGCGACACCGATGGAGGCCCCGAACTCGTAGAAGGTGCTCAGCAGGCCCGAGGCGACGCCGGCCTCGGCGGGCTCGATCCGGCCGAGGGCAGTGGCCGAGGCGACCACGAACAGTGCGCCGATGCCCAGGGCGCCGACCGAGACCCCTGCCACCGTGGCCGGGGTGGTGGGCCACAGTGCCGGGACGAGCAGGCCCGCGGCGGCGATGCCCATTCCGCCCACGCCGAGCCGCTTGGCCCCCATGGTTGCGATGAGCCGGCCGCCGAGGTTGGCGCCCAGCATCGTGGCGACCACGTCGAGCGGATCGAAGGGGTCAGCGATGTCAGCGTCGACATCCCCAACGGGCGACTGACCGTCCACTCCACGCCCACGGTCACCGACGAGGCCGTGCACGCAGCGATCGAGCAGGCTTGCTACACGATCGCAGCCAGCGCCTGACCGTGCCCACAGCCTTCTCGCCGCCGACATCCCACGACAGGCGACTCATAGAATGTGGGCCATGACCCCCGACCACAGCGCGCGCACGCAGTTGGTGGCACGCTTCAGCCCCATGGGGTACTGGTTCTGGGGCTGGCCACCGTGGTGGTCGCCGAAATCCTTGCCATGCACGGATTCTCCGTGGCCATCACATGCCGGGCGAGGCCCCACGCAGCAGGTGGACTCGAGCACGAGCCACCAAACGCATCAAGACCCAGCGAGCTCGGGCGCACATTCATGTCCGTCCCCCGGCTGCGACGAGCACGGCTCGATGGCCGCGATGTGCTTGTTCATGCTGCTGTGGCTGGTGACCCTCGTGCCACGGCGCGGTGGCTTCTCGTGGCGATGGCAACCCCCGTGGGTGACCTGGCTCGCTGCCCAGTCACCACCCCCAGCGGGGCACCTGTCACGCGTTTCGTTGATTCGGCTGTGCATCAGCCGAACGTCAACAGGCCTCTCGCGTCCGACCACGCCACACCGGCGTCGCCGGACGCAGTCCTGCCCGATCAACGACACCAGGCGAAGGAACCGCGATTTCGCATGCGCAAGAACACCATCACCAAGACATTGGCGCCCGCCGCGGCAGCCACCCTCATCGTCAGCGGCTGCTCCCAGGGCAGTAGCAGCCACGACTCCCACGGCGGCAGCGAGAGTGGCAGCAGCCAGGTGTCGGCACAGTTCAACGACGCCGACGTCACCTACGCCGAAGGCACGATCATGCATCACCAGCAGGCCGTGGAGATGTCCGACATCATCCTCGACAAGTCTGGGGTCAACCCCGACGTGGTGAAGATGGCCAAGCAGATCAAGAAGGCCCAAGGGCCAGAGATCAAGGAGATGCAGACCTGGCTCAAGGACTGGGGTCAGGACGACTCTGGCCAAAAGGGCCACGGTGGTGACTCCGGCTCCGGAGACGAGATGAGCCATGACGGCATGGCAGCCCCGAGGACATCAAGAAGCTCAAGGCAGCCGACGGCGAACAAGCCTCCACGCTGTTCCTCGACCAGATGATCGAGCACCACCAAGGCGCCGTGAAGATGGCCAAGGACCACCGCCGGGACGGGGAGAACCCCGACGCGGTGGAGCTGTCCAAGAACGTCATCAGCGACCAGAACGCCGAGATCAAGGAGAAGCGCACCATGCGCGACTCGCTCTGACTGCTCCCAACGGGCCCGGCCGGCTGTACGCCGGCCGGGCCCCCCACACAAAGAAGGTCCTGATCCAATGTTCACCAGTTCACCCACCCCCCAACAGATCAGCCGGCGCACCCTCCTCCTGGCCAGCATCGGGTCGGCGTCCTTGCTGACCGCCTGCGCGGACGAGGGCCCGGCGCCCACCGCGAAAGAGACGTCGTTGCCCGCGAAGGTCGCCGACTACGGAGTCGACCCGGCACAACTGGTGATGACTGTGTACAAGGATGCCTCCTGCGGGTGCTGCAGCGGATGGGTCGACCATGCCGAAGAAAACGGGTTCACAATCACCACCGAGCACCCCGAAGCCCTCCACGAGGTCTGGGAACGCCATGACATCGCCTTGGACATGCAGTCCTGCCACCTGTCGCTCACCTCCGACGGAGACGTCTTCGTCGGACACGTCCCGGCACGATTCGTCCTGAAGTACCTAGCCGACCCACCGACGGGCGCACGCGGCCTGAGCGTGCCAGCCATGCCTGTCGGGACGCCCGGCATGGAGCAGGACGACGAGTTCGACCCCTACAAGGTCATGCTGCTCACCGACGGCGAACCAAGGGTCTTCGCCGACGTGAGGAAGGCATCGCAACAGCGGACGTAACATGACCGACCAAAGGTTGCCCAGGTGGAAGGAGCCAGCGCCCCGCGACACTCGCAGATCGCGGGGCGCGGGGCGCGGGTCGCTGGTGTATGCCCACCATGCAACCGTGGTGGAGCCGAACAGCCCACGTGACGCGGCAGGCCCCGTAGAGGCCTACTTTGCACAGCCGCGGAATGCAGGACGATTCGTGCAAAGTGGGACGCGTGTCGTGTGCAGTCTTCGCTGCATCTCGACAGTGGCTACCGGCGGCAGAGGTTGAGGTCCGGGAAAGACAACCAACTCATGCATCTGCCACCAACTCATGCACTGGGCACTGACCGAAGCCGCGTGTTCGCGGCGCTTGGTATCAACGCGGGCGATGGGCCTCACACTTGGAGCGCATGATGTCGCGCATCGGCGTTTCCCGGGTCGGCGCCGTACATCGTCCCGGGGAAATCAAGCGTCTGTTGGATCGCCCACAACTCCTCGTGCCGGGCCGGTGAGAACAGCTGGGCCGGGCCGCCGACCGTGATCCACCCGATCGGCACGACAGTGTCTGCGGGCAGCGCGCTGTTGACGTGCAGGACGCTGTTGATGCGCAGTTCGCTTCCGGTGGCGACGAGAGCACCGGCGAAGACGCTCACCCCGGTGGCGATGAACACCTCGTCCTCGACCGTGGCTGCGTTGAGGTGGGCGTGTGGCCCGACGAGGACGGCGTCGCCGATGGTCAGCGGTGTGTTCGCGCGTCCGCGAAGGACCGCGTTCTCCATCACCAGCACGTTCGAGCCGATGTGGATCGGACCCAGGTCACCGTTGAGCACCGCACCGTGCAGGACAGCGAACCCGGCCCGATACGGACATCTCCCGTGACGACCGCGCAGGAGGCGACGCAGGAGCTTGGATCGATGGTGATCATCCGAGGACGGTACGGCTCGGTTCGCGTGCCAGGTGGCGTCCGTGGCGTCCGAACCTGGCGCATACAGTCGGCACATGACGACGACCGACGACGCCAGGCACACCGCAGTCGAGGTCAGGGGAGCCCGGCAGAACAACCTCAAGGACGTCGACCTCGACGTGCCGCGTGATTCGATCGTCGCGTTCACCGGAGTGTCCGGGTCGGGGAAATCCTCTCTCGCTTTCGGGACGCTTTACGCCGAGTCCCAGCGCCGGTACCTGGAATCGGTCGCACCGTACGCGCGCCGCTTGATCGACCAGGCAGGCGTCCCCGATGTCGACTCGATCGAGGGACTGCCGCCGGCGGTCGCACTGCAGCAGCAACGCGGCGGCGGCAACGCCCGATCCACCGTCGCGAGCGTGACGACGCTGTCGAACCTCGTCCGCATGATGTACTCGCGCACCGGTTGGTATCCGCCGGGCCAACCGATGCTCTACGCCGAGGACTTCTCGTCCAACACCGTCCAGGGTGCGTGCCCGACCTGCCACGGGATCGGCCGGGTCTACGAGGTCACCGAAGAACAGATGGTGCCCGACCCGTCGCTGACGATCCGCGAGCGCGCCATCGCGTCCTGGCCGCCGGCGTGGCAGGGGCAGAACCTGCGCGACATCCTCGTCTCGATGGGCTACGACGTCGACATCCCGTGGCGCCGCCTGCCGAAGAAGCAGCGCGACTGGATCCTGTTCACCGAGGAGCGCCCGACCGTCCCGGTGTACGCCGGTCTGACTCCGGCGCAGACGAAGCGGGCGATCAAGAAGGACCTCGAACCGAGCTACCAAGGCACCTTCGTCGGCGCTCGCCGGTACGTGCTGGACACCTTCGCGTCCACCAAAAGCGCGATCGTGAAACGCCGCGTCTCGCAATTCGTCACCAGTGCTGTGTGCCCCACCTGTCACGGCAAGCAACTCAAGGTCGAGTCGCTGTCGGTCACGTTCGAGGGCTTCGACATCGCCGAGTTCGCCGCGCTGCCGCTGGCTCAGGTGGCCGACATCGCGCGGCGTGTGATCGCCGATGATCGGGTGCCGGTCGAGGGCACGTCAGGCGAAGCGTTGGACGACGCGTCCCGGGCGCGTGCCAGAAAGGCGCGGGTGGATGCCGGCGGTGCGTCCCATGACGCGGCACCCGACGTCCGTCGCACCTCGAACATCTCGGCGGAGAAGCAGGCCGCGGCCGGTCGCCTGTGCGCCGAACTGCTCGAACGACTGCAACCGATGATCGATCTCGGCCTCGGGTACCTCTCTATGGGGCGGACGACACCAACCCTCTCCGGCGGTGAACTGCAGCGGCTACGGCTGGCAACTCAGTTGTCGTCCAAGCTTTTCGGTGTCGTGTACGTGCTGGACGAACCGTCCGCCGGCCTCCACCCGCGTGACCTCGAAGCGCTGCTCGGCATCCTGCGCGGACTCAAGCAGCGCGGCAACAGCGTGTTCGTGGTGGAGCACTCGATACCGGTGGTCAAGGAGGCCGACTGGCTGGTCGACATCGGACCCGGCGCCGGCGAGCAGGGCGGACGCGTCCTGTTCAGCGGCGAACCCTCGGGCCTCGCGGACGTCGAGGAATCGGTCACCCGCCGCTACCTGTTCGCGCCTCCCACACCGGTGTCCAGGCGGCCCCGCGAGCCGCATGGCTGGCTGCGATTCGCGGACGTCAGCCGCAACAACCTGCACGAGGTCAAGGTGCAGTTCCCGCTGGGATGTCTGACTGCGGTCACCGGCATCTCCGGGTCGGGCAAGTCGAGCCTGGTCAGTCAGGCCGTGCCCACGCTGGTCGAGGCCGCTCTCGGTCGGTCCACGACAGTGGAGCTCGAGGACGGGGACGACGACGTCGACCTGTTGCTCACCGGCGATCAGGGTTCGGTGCACGGGCACGTCGAAGGTGGCCGCGAAGGACTCGGAGGTCTGCGTCGAGTGGTCGCGATCGACCAGAAGCCGATCGGTCGCACCCCTCGGTCGAATGTCGCCACCTACACCGGACTGTTCGACCACGTCCGCAAGTTGTACGCGGCGACCCCGGAGGCCCGTCGGCGCCACTACAAGGCCGGCCGGTTCTCGTTCAACGTCGCCGCCGGGCGATGCCCGACGTGTGAGGGAGAGGGCTCGGTCATGGTCGAGTTGCTGTTCCTGCCGAGCATCTACAGCCCGTGCCCCACGTGTCACGGCACACGGTTCAAGGAGAGCACGCTCGAGATCACCTGGCACGACCGGAACATCGCCGACGTCCTGGCGATGAGCGTGGACGAAGCCCATGAATTCTTCGCCGATGAGACCGAGATCGAGCGCTCGCTGCACGTACTGCGCGACGTCGGGTTGGGATATCTGCGCCTCGGCCAGCCCGCGCCCGAACTCTCCGGCGGCGAGGCGCAGCGGGTGAAGCTGGCCTCCGAACTGCAGCGTGCCCACCGGGGCGACGCCCTCTACGTCCTCGACGAACCCACTGCGGGTCTGCACAGTGCCGACAGCGACCGCCTGATGGCGCATCTGCAGGGCCTGGTCGACGCCGGCAACACCGTCGTCATGGTCGAGTTGGACATGCGCATGGTCGCCCAGGCCGACCACGTGATCGATCTGGGTCCCGGCGCCGGTGACGACGGCGGACGCATCGTCGCCACCGGCACCCCCGGCGAAGTCGCCGCCGACGCCGACAGCCTCACGGCCGCGTACCTGAGGGACGTCCTGGCGGGCAGATCCTGAGAAGAGGAGCGCTGCAAGAATCGGTCAGCAACGAGGTCAATTCCAACGTCCACGATCCATATCAGGAGATATCATCACCTGATGTCGACGGTTGCTGAATTACGTGCCGCTGCGGGAATCAGTCAGGCTGAGTTGGCCCGCCGCAGCGGTGTTGCGCAACCGAACATCGCCGCCTACGAAACCGGTCGCCGACGCCCGTCCCCCCAGATGCTGGATCGCTTGCGGGATGCCGTCCGGCCGCGCCCGAGTGAACTGTTGAAGCATCACCGTGCCGAGGTGTTGGCGATCCTGTCCGGTCACGGCCTCACCTCTCCGCGGGTGTTCGGGTCGGTGGCTCGCGGCGATGACACTCCGGGCAGCGATATCGACCTCGTCGTCGAGATCGGCCGTCACGGCGACGTGCTCGACCTGATCGATGCCGCCGACGAGTTGGAGCAGTTGCTCGGTTGCGCAGTGGATCTGGTGACGGCTCGGGCACTTTGGTCGGGGCACGAGATCGATCGCACCTCGGTGCCGCTCTGAGTTTGCTGGACGAGAGGTACGGCCCCGGCACATCCGACAAGCTGTCCGACATCTCACGACTGTGCCGGAGAGCTGAGCAGCTCGCGGCACGTGGACGAGAGTGGTACGACAGTGATCCCGACCTCGAGGTGCCCAAGCTTGCTGCAGATTCTCTCGTGCTCAAGCTGGGCGAAGCGGTGCGGCGGCTCCCCGAGGCGTTCCTCGATGAGCATCGCCGAGACACGTCGTGGCGGCGGGCCATCGGCATGCGCAACCGCCTCGCTCACGAGTACGACGCAGTCGACTACGAACTCGTCTGGGCCGTCGTGTCCCGTCACGCCGAACAACTACGGGCCGAGGTCGACGAACTGCTCGGCACGTAGGGCATGGCGCACCCCGAAATTCACGCACGGACGACTCCCGTCGGTCGGTGCTTCGTCGGTACGGTCGGAATCATCCCGACCACCAGGAGGAGCCATGCCCACGGAGTGGAGCGACAAGGACGAGCGGCAGTACGAGCACGTGAAGGAGTCCGAAGAAGACCAGGGTCGCAGCGAGGACCGCGCCGAGGAGATCGCCGCGGCCACTGTGAACAAGCAGCGCAGCAAGGAAGGCCGGAGTAAGGAGTCGAAGGACCACGAGTGAGGTCGCCGAGTCGGATGAGTGTCCTGGATCGATGCTTTCAGCCGCTTGGTCGACGTCCGCGCGGCGAGCATCAACGGGCTGGACAAGCTGGTGCGCAACGGCGAGTTCAAGCAGCTCCTCGAGTACGAACGGGCGTTCGTGCTGGTCATGAGGCTGAGCGCACCGGACGTTAACCTCGCCGCATGACTGAGTCTCCCAATCCCGGCCGCCGCGGTCCCGACGTCACCTGCGTCGAACTCGTCGGCGGAGTGGAGAAGCGCGACCTCGTCATCGAAGAATACGACCCGTCCTGGACCAGCGCTTTCACCGAGCACGAGCATCGCATCAGGGCGGCTCTGGGGGAGACCGCGAAGCAGGTCGAACACATCGGCTCCACCTCGGTGCCCGGACTCGCGGCCAAGCCGATCATCGACATCCTCGTGGTCGTCGACGACGTCACCGCCGAGGAGGACTACCTGCCGCAACTCCTGGACACCGGTTACATGTTGCGGGTTCGTGAGCCCGGGCACCGGCTCGTACGCACCCCCGAACTCGACGTGCACGTGCACATCCTCGAGACCGGCGACGTGGCCGCTGACGATTACCTGTTGTTGCGCGACCGATTGCGCACCGACCAGGGCGATCGAGAACTGTACGAACGCACCAAGCGGGACCTCGTCGCTCAGGACTGGCCGGACATGAACGCGTACTCGGACGCCAAGGGTCAGGTGATCGCCGAGATCAAGCAGCGCGCCCGTGACAACCGGGGTTAATTCGCCCCCACAACCTGGGTAAACCGGTTCGGATCGATCGGCCGCGTGCAGCTCGTCGGTGTCGTGAACCTTCTTCAGGTTGCGGCTGGACCAGGCGGATGTCGCGGGTGTGGTTGCGGTACAGCTCGCGGGTGAGTTCTTCGGCGATCTTCCCGTTCGCACCGAGGACGGTCTGCATCGTGATTTCTGCCTGAATCAGCTCGACTTCTGTGAGGACTCAGTCTCCTCGTCGCCCTGGTTCGTCGCCCAGAGGGCCCACGCCACCAGCAGCGGCTGGAACGCGAGCCGGACGGCGCGCTTGGTGTCGGTGTCCAGACCGAAACCGTCCTTCTGCTCCAGGAACTGGCTGATGTTGCCGGGGAACACGGCGACGAAGAACGCGGCGATGATCCTGCCGACCGTCTTCTGGTTCCAACCGGAGATCAGCGCCAGCCCCTGCACGATCTCCACTACGCCGGAAGCGAGGACGACGGCGTCCTTGTCGGCGGGGAACCAGTCGGGCACCTGAGCCTGGAACTCCTGGCGGGCGAAAGTGAGGTGACCGGTGCCGGCGAAGGTCAGGAACGAGCCGAGTGCGACGCGGGCGAGAGTACGGCCTGTGGACATGGTGTCTCCATTTGCTGAGGCGGTGGCGGGCCCTTCGAACCTAACGCGGCCTGGGCGATTCGACGGTTGCGGGAAGCAGGTTTGTCCATGGTTGGGGAATCGGTGCGGCGTCGGGCTGTTTGCGCTGTCGGCACGCCTGGTTCGGGTGAGCCACCCGCTCGCTGAGCACTTCCGCGGTGCTGCCTGTGCGAGGGTTGCCGGATGACCGAACCTGGACCCCGATTCCGCGTCCGCCCGCTCGGCGGCACCGCCGGCTGCGTGGGCATGATCCTGTTCTCAATCGTCGCCTCGATCATCCTCACGGTGATCCTCAACCTGCTCGCTCGCTGACGGGAGACCGGTCGATCTTCGAGATCGCCCTCGACACACCGGACCACGAGAAGATCGCCCCCTTCTGGGCAGCCGCCCTCGGTTACGAGGTCGACGGGGACGAGGTCCACGGCCAGGCCGGCATCGGACCCACGCTGTGGTTCCAGCATCGGGAGTCTGCCGACGAGCAGCGCTTCCACCTCGACGTCCGGGTGCCGCATGACATCGCTGCACAGCGCATCCAGCAGGTCGTGGATGCCGGTGGCACCGTCGTCCGTGACGGATCGCCGGCGTACGTCGTCCTGCAGGATGTGGACGGCAACAAGGCGTGCATCTGCACGAACCTCGGGCGTGGGGGCTGGTCCGCACCCTGATCAGCCCTGGCGTCAGATCGTCGGGATGCGAAACTTCGCCGCCAACCAGTACGACGATCTCGATCCGCGTCGCGTGTGGCGCACGGTGACCGTCGATGTTCCTTCGCTGCGTCGCTACCTTGCGGATGAGGTTCTGCCTGGCGTCGCTTAGCGGCGCCCGTCGTCGTCGGGGTATCCGGACGAACTCGCGGCGCAGTACGACCAGGGTGACGGCGTCATGGAGTGGGAATACCTCGTCGTGCACGGCCGCAACCACTGAGTCGACGCCGGCGCGATCACTCAGCCCTTGATGACCTCGAGGGCGCCGAGATCATGCAACGCGTCGAAGTCATCGTCCTGAGTGACCACCGCAAGCCCATTGGCGAATCATGCGCACACCCTCACCCGCGTAATTCGGCGCGGGAGCGCATGTCGGCCTGATCCGCGGCCTGCCGGCCGTGGTGCCAGCCCTCCCGGTCGAACCTCGCCCGCGACCTGGCCTGTACGACCTGAGGGAAGAGCCGTTCGTAGGTGTCGGTGACGTGCTGGTCGCGTTCGACCAGAGCCGGCAGGCGCTCTCCGCGGGCTGCTCCGCCGAACTCCGATGTTGCAGAACGCTCCTCGACATCGGTGGCTTCCTGCAATCGTTCCCCGATGCGAAAGGCGAACGCGCTGAGGAATGAGGCACGGAACGACCGCGACCGGCGGTGGGCGCCCTGGACCGATCGCTGCCCGGCCGCCGTCATCGTGTTGGTCGCCTGCAGCAGCAGCGAGGTGTAGAGCAACTCGACACCCGACAGGTCGGACGGGAAGCCGACCACCGTGGCGAAACCGAGTTCCTTGCTCCACACGACCTTGCACGAGTTCGCCTCGGCGACCGCGTTGAGCAGTTGCACCTTGGGCTGCTCGTACGGGTTCTCGACGCCGATGCGGGTCGCGCTGGCACCGTCCTTCGGCTGGTCGGTACGCGACGCCGCGAGCATCGCTTCACTGATGCGGTGCCGTGCGATGAGTGAGGCGGCACCGGCGGTGAACGTCTCGGCCTCGGCCTCGTACGGCGTCGACTCCGCCTTCGCCAACAGCATCCGGACGCGGGTGAGGATCCGATCGTCCACCTCGGTCTCTTGTGGATCGATCGACTTCACCCACTCGCCGGGCCGCGGGCCGATGATCTGCACCGGCGGCAGGATCAGGAGCACGTGCAGGCAACGAGCCGCAGCGTCCATGATCGCCAGCCAACTCATGCCGTCCTGGCGACAGGACATGATCGGATCCTGCGGCGACTCGGCGCCCTCACGCAGTTCGGCGATCTGAGCTCGCCAGCCCGGATGGATCGTGTCTCGCGCGTAGCTGCGCAACTGATGCTCGATCACCCGAAGCGTGAAGTCGGCAACCGGTTTGGTCGAGCGCCGAAGCACCATCCGATGGATGTCGGCGGGCTGCCAGCCGCTGTCCCACGCCACCTGCAGGCGATCCTCCAGCGCTTGTCGCACCTGGCTGTGCACCATCGCGCGCGTGGCCGGTTGGTCGCACTGGGCCGCCAGCATCACCACGTTGTCGTCGAACCGAGTCAGATCATCCACCTGCAACGCCACGGCCGCATCCTGCAGCAGCAGACGGACGGCGTCCGCCGGGTCGTCGTTGGAGTGCCGGCGGCTGTCGTCGCGCCCGAAAGCGGCTCCCGTGTGAGGCTGCCGCCTTCGGGGCTTCTGCTTGTGGCGCTTCGTGCTCACGTGGTTGTCCTCTCGTCGGCACGATTCTTACCGCGGTCACCGACAACGGATGGAGGTTTTCCACACGACCTGAGATCCGGTCGTCCGGCGAGGTCAGCCTAAGTCTTGGAGATCCTGCCGAACCTGGCTGTTCCGGTCGCGTTCTGATTTCCCCCTTCGCGTGGGTGATTCGTTGTGCCAGAGCCGTTTCCGGAACGAGGAAGGCGCCTGCGATCTCACCGACGGTCAGGCCGCCGACCAACCGGGGCGTCGATGAAGTGCTCGCTGGCCGTAGCGTTGTCCCTCGGCTCACCGATCTTCATCCGCCCGACCGGTGCAGCGGCGCAGGGCGGGACGAACGATCGGATGCCATGCACATCGCGGTTCTTGCCACGACTCGCAACCCATTGCGTGAACCGTTCGCCGGTGGCCAGGAAGCACAGACGGCGTCGCTCACCGCGGGCCTGCGCGCTCGCGGACACACGGTTCGGCTGTACGCACAGCCCGGCACCGATCCTCGTCTTGCGGACGAGTTGGCCACGTACGCACAGGTTCCTACCATCCGCACACCCGAGGACGAACCGTTGGCCGGGCTCTGGCGGGACGATGCCGCGATGTCCTGGGCGATGGCCGACCTCGTGCGACGACCGGTCGATCTGGTGCACAACCAGAGCCTGCATCACTTCCCGCTGGCGATGAGCCGGGCCATGCCCAGCACGATGGTCACGACGTTGCACTGCCCGCCGTACCCGCTGGCAGAGATCGGTGTCTCGCTCGCCGCGGACGACGCCGTGTACGTCGGTGTCAGTGAGGCGGTTGCGAGCATGTGGCGTCTGCTCCCGATCGAACCGCTGGTGATTCACAACGGTGTGCGGTCGTGTCTGTTCGAATTCGGTTCAGGTGGAGAGGAACTCGTCTGGGTCGGGCGAATCACCCCAGAGAAGGGCACCGACCTCGCGATCCGAGCGGCCCGTACTGCCGGGCTGCCGCTCACGATCGTGGGCCCGATCGCGGACGCGGCCTTTTACCGAGACCACGTCGAGCCGTTGCTCGGCGACGGCGTTCGTCATGCCGGTCACCTGGATCAGCGAGCGACCGCCCGGATCGTCGGCTCGAGCCTTGCGATTCTCGTGACTCCACGCTGGGACGAGCCGTTCGGCTTGGTCGCCGCCGAGGCGATGATGTCTGGCACCCCGGTGATCGCCATCGGACGAGGCGGTCTGCGCGAAGTCGTCTCAGAGCGGTCGGGGGTGCTGGTGGGTGAGGCAGGAACCGCCACGGCCGATCTCGTCGCGGGACTCGCGGACGCCGTGTCCCGCGTCCGCGATCTCGACCGTGCCGACGTCCGAGCGGACGCGGTCGCCCGATTCGATGAGCAGCGCATGGTCGAGGAGTACTGCGCGTTGTTCGAGTCACTGGTCGCCCGTCGCTGACGCGGTCCACATCTGGTGGTGCGGCTCGCATCTGGCCATCCAGGTCACAACTACTGCTCCAGGGTGTTGCGCGGGCGCGTCGAGCGCAGCAGAGTTGTGCCCATGAGCGAACAAGACCCGAAGGTTCAGCCCGATACCGTCTCCGACCCCGCCAATGACGACGAGGTGGGAAGCGACTGGAGCGGCGAAGGCGGCGCCATGCCAGCAGGCCCTGCCACCGACGAGGACGCGGACGATTCGTCGTCCGACAAGGACTGACGCCCTCGTTCGGGCAACCACATGAAACTGCTGCCGACCTCAGGTGGTGTCACCAACGACAGCATCCGCGAGGCGTTGGTCGATCTGCTCTCGGCAAGCCGATCGATCAGGCGTCCGCGCTGGCGATCCCGACCGCTCAGCACGGTCATCCGATGTGTACGCCGGGATCGGCGTACCGATTCGTGTCGGGCAACAGCCCGTCCGCGATAACCGGACTCGGTTGGAAATCAGGCGGATTGCTTGAACTGTTGGCGTTGCCGCACATCGAGCCGGCGCGCTGGATGCCGTGGGTGCGGGACGCCGACGTCGTGCTTCGCGCGTTCGCGTACGCCGAGCCCTGCGCCATGGTGTGCCACTGTTCGACGGTGAGGTGGAGTTCTCGAACGCAGCGGTCTGAACCTCGACCCGGGCGTCCGCCTTGCCCGGTTCGACAGTTTCGATGCGCAATCCGCATGGCTCGACCTCCCGCGACAGGGCCCGGCGAAGGGGCGTGCACGGCTCGTCCGCCGTCCAACTCTGTGCCGGGGCCTATGGTGAGGCAATGAGCGACGAAGCGTTGCGGAAGCTGTTGGAGATCCCCGGCAAACGGGGAGTGCTTTCGACGATCAAGCGTGACGGGCGTCCACAGATGTCGGTCGTGATTCATCACTTCGACCCGGCGACCTCGACACTGTCGATCTCGGTCACCGATGATCGGGCGAAGACGCGCAACCTTCGACGCGATCCGCGTGCCAGCTACCTCGTCACGGGACGCACGCCGTGGGACTACGTCGTCGCCGAGGGAACGGCCGAATTCGGCCCGGTGGCAACCGAACCCGACGACTCCGGAGCAGACGAACTCGTCGACCTGTACCGGACGTTGGCCGGCGAACACGACGACTGGGACGACTACCGCGCGGCCATGGTGCGCGAGAAGCGATTGGTCCTTCGGATCCACGTGGAACGGGTCTACGGCATCGCGCAATGACCCACGCCTCGCTGGTCGAGTAGGTGCGGAGGCGATCTTTCCCAGACCCACCTTCAGCAGGCCGGGACGGGAGAAGCGGTCAGCGCGTCGTCAGGCGAATCAGACCTCGAGTCAACCCTCGGACCATCCCGTCCGAAGACGCCGTCCATGCAGCGTCGTGGGGCATACGCTGCATCGGATCTCGCTGGTCACAATCGGAATCGGAGTCGACGATCGCCCTCTGCAGTGACTCCCGTAGGGGCATGAGTTGCCATCCGGGTGGCAGTAGCTCGGTCACGAAGTCGTCATCGGCGCAGACCATGTCGTGGGAGAGGCTGTCGATGAGCGCTTCGACCGTCGAGCCCGGCGCGCCGACGAGCGCGCCTGCGAGGTCGGCGACGAGCGGCTCGGGCAGGAACGGCACGAACACGCGCGGACGTCGACGCAGGCCGGCGGCTCGGCCGAACTCCCAGAGCAACATGCCGTATCCGATCGCGGTGGGTCCGCCGATGTCGTACCAGCGGGAGGGCACGCGCGGATCCAGGGCGCCGACCAGGGCTTCGAGCGCGTCGACAACAGAGATCGGCTGGAGGCGAGAGTTCATCCACGTCGGAAGTGGTTGTGCTGGAAGGCGATTGCTCAACTGGCGCATGATCTCCAGTGAGGTGGATCCACCGCCGATCACCATTGCTGCGCGCAGCGTCACCGTCGAGGGTGCACGAGTGGTGAGCACCTGCTCGACCTCGAGTCGCGACCGAAGGTGGGGCGACAGTTCGGACGCCGGGAGCATGGGCACCAGACCCGACAGATAGATCACTCGCTCCACACCCGCGCGGGTTGCTGCTTCCGCGAATGTTTGCGCAGCCAGGCGATCGAGCCGTTCGAATTCAGGATCAGCCAGTCCGTGGATCAAGTAGTACGCCGTCGCCACACCTTCCACTGCTGCGTCGACGGAAGCCGAGTCGAAAACGTCCATCTGCACGGTCTCGACCTGCGGATCCTCGTGCCACCACAGCGAATTCGCGCGCGAGACGTTGGTGAAGGTGGCGCGGACCCGATGTCCGTCGGCCAGCAGCCGTGGTACCAGACGACTGCCGATGTAGCCGCCTGCTCCGGTGACCAGGATCATCGGCCCGACCGGCGGCTCAGCAGCAGTTCGCCCCATGCGGCCGCCCGCTCGGTCAGCTTCGGCAGGATCACCAGCATCCCGGTCGACCAGGTGCCGTGGACGATGATCGGGGACAGCACGCCACCGGTCACGCGCCGTGAAACACCGGTGAGTCCACCCAGCAGCACGGACGCGAACACCAGCATCGGGTTGCCCGTCGCCAGGGTGGTCGTGCCGTACACGACGGTCGTCACCGCGACCTGATGCGGTTGCGGGGTGGCTGCGTACAACGCGCCTCGGAAGAAGAGTTCTTCGGCGGCGCCCGTTGCGATGGTCAGCGGCACCACGATGCGTAGGTCGCCGACCCGCGCGTGCTGCACGACGCTCTCGATCTCCTTGCGCAGCAGGGGGATCTGCACGACGGCCATGCCACCGAGAGTGAAGACCGCCACCGCTGCCGACCCGATCGCCAATGGTCGCACGATCGGCCGCACCGGCCCGCGCGAGGAGTTGGAGTGCCCGACATGCAGCGGTCCGGACGCCAACGCGCCGGCGGTCCAGACGCCGGCCAACGCCACGGTCCACAACTGGAAGGAACGGCTGCCGGGTGGCTGGCGCAACGCCGTCCGCAACACCGGCGCGCCGACGACGAGCGTGCCGAGCGAGACGAGCTGGCGGCGGCGGAATTCGGCGGGTGTCTGCCAGTGATCGCGGTCCACCGGGCGTAACCACGGCAGCTGTTTCAAGCGCCCCGCGATCTCGGTCAGGCGTGACGAATGACGCATCTGCTGCAAACTCCTCGGGGTGGTCGGTAGCTCCTAGTGTGGAACATCCACCGTCCCGAAGGGCTTCCGCCGTGAACTCATTCTCCGCACGCAATGTCTCTGAGGAGACCGTGCCATACGACGTCGACGCACTGTGGGAGGTGCTGACCGACGCGAAGACCCTGCAGAAGCTGACCCCGCTGGTGCACCGGATCACCCCGGACGGTGACCGCTGGCTGTGGGAGATGACCTCCGTCCCGGTGTTGAACCAGAAGTTCAAGCCGGTCTTCACCGCGCTCATGGACTTCGATCCCAAGAAACGGATCTCCTACTCCCACGATCCCGCGCGAAGCGACGAGCTCGTTGCGGTCGACGGCATCTACACCCTCACGCCCGTCGACGGCGGCACGCACCTGAGCATCGACATCGACATCACCGCACGGATGCCCTTCCCCAAGATCATGGGTCCGGCGGTCCGCACCGCGATGACCGTCGTGATGACCCAGATGGGCAATGGTTTCGCACGCAACCTGGACAAGCACCTGCGCTGACCCTTGGCGGGTGCCGGTGTCCCCTACGGTGACGGATGGGTGCCGCGCGGCACCCTCGGACGGCATCCGGTGACAGCGGTGCCGCTCGATCGGCCAGTGACAGGCCGAGCAGCGTCCTCCCCGCCCGGACGCGGCGCCGCGTCGCGATGTGTCGTGTCTGGACCCCGTGGCACGACCCGAACCGAGAGGAAAACGAACGATGAAGATTCTTGTGACCGGCGCGACCGGATACGTGGGTGGACGACTGGTGCCCGAACTGCTGAAGGCGGGCCACGATGTCCGCACCACCAAGACGGCGGACGAGGACGTCCACCCGTGGTGGAGCGATCAGGTCGAGACCGTCGAGATGGATGTGCTCGATCAGAGCGACGTGGAAAACGCGATCGTCGGCGTCGACGCCATCTACTACCTGATCCACGGGATGGGTGGCGACGACTTCGCCGACAACGACCGCAAGGCTGCCGAACTCGTCCGCGGCGCAATCGAATTGCATGGTGTGCAGCGGGTCGTCTACCTGTCCGGGATCGTCCCCGACGTTCCCGAGAGTGAACTGTCCGAGCACATCACCTCGCGCCTCGAAGTGGAACGAATCCTGACCGCCAGTCCGGCGACCGTGATCACCTTGCGGGCTGCCGTGCTGCTGGGCAGCGCGTCGACGTCGTTCGAGATCATCCGTCAGGTCAGCGAACGGATGCCGCTGCAGACGGTTCCGGAATGGATGAACTCCGACGTGCAGCCGATTGCGGTCGTCGACGCGATCCAGGCGTTGGTGGGTGCACTCACGATCGACGGCCCCTCGCGTCACTTCGACGTCGGCGGGCCCGAGTCGATGCCGTACGCCGATCTGCTCGACCTCTACGCCGACGTCGCCGATCTCAAGCGACCGCAGGTCACCGTGCCGCTCCTGCCGACCGGACTGGTGGGGTCACTCGTTGCCACATTGATCGACGTGCCGAAACCGACCGTCGAAGCGCTGGTCGAGAGCCTGCACCACGACATGGTTTGTGGCGACGGCGGGCCGGGGGTCCGCGAACTGCTGCCGGAAGGGCACCGCTTGATACCGATGCGTGAGGCGATCCAGCGTTCGCTGGCCGAGCGCACGGCGGAGCCGAAGGACGCCGACCCGATGGGTCCGCTTCCGCACGACCCGCCGTGGGCGCAGGGCGGCGAGGACAAGTCGTTGCTCGATCGGGTGAAGGACGTTCTTCCCGGCGGCCACTGAGGTTGCAGCCTCGTCACTCCCGAATATGCGTTGACCGCAACCCGGACGAACAGCCGGCCGTGGGATGCGCGCATATTCGCTTCTTCCCGTGGCCGCGCGGATTATCCGGGCGGCCACGTGTCTGCTCTGTGGTCCGGCCGTTGCCCGGACCCCGCGCCGGGGGCGTCACGTGTTCGTAATCTTTAAGTGTGATGCTCTGATGCTACGATGTGGTGATGCGGACCACACTGGAGATCGACGACGATGTGCTGGCTGCAGCGCGCTCCCTGGCTCGCAGTCGAGGTATCTCGATCGGTGCGGCGGTGTCCCAGCTGGCCCAGCGCGGTCTGAGCGCCGGCATCCCGTCGAGCGTCGATTTCTCTTACAGTCCCTTCCCGATCATGGTGGGTTCATCGGACGTCATCGTCACCGACGAGTTGGTCGCACAGTTGCGCGATGAGTGATGATCGCCCGGTCCTGTTCGATGTCAACGCGCTGGTCGCTCTGGCGCTGACGTCCCACCAGCACCACCGGAGTGCGCACACCTTCTTGGCGTCCGTCCGGACATGGGCCACCTGCCCGGTCACCGAATCAGGACTGATCCGGATGCTGCTGAATCCGGTTATCACCGGTTCACAGCGCGAAGTAACCGAGGTCTGGCCAATCCTTCGCGGCATGCGATCGGATCCGCGTTGGAACTTCCTGTCCGACGACTCCACGCTCGTCGAAGCGGTGGTGAGTCCGGTGGTCCTCATGGGACATCGTCAGGTGACCGATCTGCACTTGGTGAACCTTGCGGCGAGCCGTGGAACGGTGCTGGCGACGTTCGACAGCGCCATTCACACCTGGCTCGCCCCGAAGGATCGCCCCCATGTGGTCACGATTCCCGCCTGAAGGACGTCACTGCGCCATGGTTGAACACTCGGCCCGTACGGCAGAGCGGCCACTTGGATGTTCCACGCGGCCGCCCCGGTACTCGAACGCGATCAGCTCACGTCGGCGATGATGCGGTCGGCGAGGTCCTCGGACGACTGCGGGTTCTGGCCGGTGTAGACGTTCCGGTCGACGACGACGTGCGGACGCATCGGCAGCTTGGCCTTCTCGTACTCCACGCCGGCTTCCTCCAGCTTGTCCTGCAACAGCCACTTCGCCTTCTTGGCGAGACCGTTGAGCGTCTCCTCGGCGTTCGACAGGCCGGTCATCTTGTAACCGGCGAACGGCGAGGTGCCGTCGGCGTTCTGAGCGGCGAGGATCGCGGCCGGCGCGTGGCACAACAGGGCCAGCGGACGGCCTGACTCCAGACGCTTCCGGATGATCGCGCCGGACACCTCGTCGTACGCGAGGTCCTCCATCGGGGCGTGGCCACCGGGGTAGAAGACCACGTCGAACGCGTCCGGGTCGACATTCGAGAGGTTGTCCGGCGCGTCGAGAACCGGTGCGAGACGGGCGAGTTCGTCCTTCAGCGTGCCGATCTTGTTGGGCAGCAGCCCGCCCTTGACGCTGAGACTGGTCTGGTCGACGGTCGGCTTCTTCCCGCCGGGCGTCGCGACGACGACGTCCCAGCCGGCCTCCTTGAACTTGTTGTACGGCGCCAGGAACTCCTCGGCCCAGAAGCCGGTCGGGTGCTTGCTGCCGTCCTCGAGCGTCCAGTGGTCGGCGGCGGACAGAATCATCAGTACGGAGGTCATCGAGATTCCCTTCAGGTAATTGAGCAACCCACTAACTGTATGAGGCCAGGACGTTGTTGACGCGTGATGGCGTCCCGGAAGCGGGCGGCTTGCCGCCGTGCGCGCCGTGGGGCCGGTGGTAGTTGTAGTGCAGGTTCCAGGTCTCGAGCGCTTTTTCGCGCTGGTGTTCTGAGGTCCAGGTTCTGACGTAGAGGAACTCTTCGGCGAGGATGCGGTTGTAGCGTTCGACTTTTCCGTTGTGCTTGGGCGTGTAAGGCCGGGTCCGCTGGTGCTCGGCACCGTTCAGGGCGGCGGCGAAGGCATTGGAGCGATAGCAGGCACCGTTGTCGGTGCTGATCCGCTCGATCTTCACGATGCCATGCTTGGCGAACCATTCCCGGGCGCGGTTCAGGAACGCGACCGCGGTGGTGGCCTGCTCGTTCTCGAGCGATTCGGTGTACGCCAGGCGCGTGTCTCCGTCGATCGCAGAGTGTAGGTGTGCGTATCCCGCTCGCGCGCCGCGGGACTTCGCGCGGGCGGCGGCCCTGGCCTCGGGGCTGGTTCTTCCCGTGCACTCGCCAGCCGCCGCCGTCGGGGATGCGCCCGACCTTCTTCACGTCCAGGTGCACCATGTGCCCGGGATGCTTGGCGGTGATGGTCTTGATCTCTCGGTTGTTCTCGCCGTTGGGGTCGATGAACCGACGGCGGTTCAAGCCGAGCTGAGCCAGGTGGCGGGTGATCGTGCGCCGACTGACGGTGGTGCCGTCCGCGTGAAGCTCGAATGCGATGCGGGACGCCGACCATTTCTTCTCGCGCCGTAGCTGCTCGATCCTCGCCACCGTCTGGCCGGGTGTCGCGGTTGACTGTCGGACCGGAGCAGACGAGCGATCAAACAGCCCGAGTTCGCCGAACTTCCGGTAGCGGTTCACCCACTTCGATGCGGCGCCCGCGAGATGCCCACCTCGGCCGCCACGTGCGCGATCGGCCGGGTGCGGCATCGCTCCACGAGACGTCGGCGACCCTCGGGCGTGAGTGGCGCATTCTTGTGGCTGCGCGTGCCCATCGACGAGCTTATGCTCGAGGTCATACTCTGCCGCCTAGCGCAAGGACGTGATGGCCCCGTCATGGATCGACCTGCCTAGAACAGACCCAGCACAAGCGTGATCGCCAGGAATAGCGCGAGCTGATAGCCGGTGTTGATGATCGTCAGCTTCAGAGGCTTCTGCTCGAACGAGTTGTGCTGGAGAAGAGTCGATGCGGACAGCGTCAGCCAGGCGACGAACCCAACCACCACCGCCAGCCACACGGAGTCGTTGCCGGTGGCCGCCGACGTGAGCCCGACGGCGAACGCCAGTCCGAAAGTGGTCGCCGCGTTGGACACGGCGAGCAGGACGAGGTTCCGTGTTCGGACGGGTCTGTTCTTCTCCGGTGTGATGCCCGTGAGTCCTTCCCAGGCGTCCGCGATGGCTCCCTTTGAGTACCAGGCCATCGCGACGACCATCCCCGCGACGAACGCGAGGAGCACACCAATCCAGCTGATCTCCATGCTCATACCTCCTTGACGGCCGGAGCACGGACTGCCCTGGCAACGACGACGCTACATTGATACCATCAAGCATGGTTGAAAATATCAATCGTGCATCATCACGTCGATCCTACGGTCAGTTCTGCGGGCTGGCGCGCGCGCTCGACGTCGTCGGAGACCGCTGGAACCTCCTGATCGTGCGCGAGCTGCTGCCCGGACCCCTGCGATACGGCGAGCTCAAAGCATCCCTGCCGGGCGTGGCGAGCAACCTCCTCGCCGAGCGGTTGCGGACGATGGAGGAGACCGGCGTTGTGGAGCGAGCGCTGGGAGACACAGGCGTCGTCTACGGACTGACACGATGGGGCACGGAGCTCAAGGAGCCGATGGAGGCCCTGGGCCGGTGGGGCGTGCCTCTGCTGGCCGCCGGGCGCGGTGATGACGAGTTCCGGCCCCGGTGGCTGACGCTCGCCCTGCCCGCCATTCTCCACGGGAGGACGGCAGCGCCGCCCGTCGAGATCGGCTTTGAGGTCGAGGGTCTGCTCATCGTTCTCCGCATCGACGAGGGTGGTCCGAGCGCGCGGATCGGTGACAAAAATCGACCGAACACCGTCCTAGCGGCCGAGGCCGATACCGTTGTCGGCTTCGTCGCCGGCGCTCTCACCATCGACCAAGCGCTCTATGCAGGAGAACTCCGCGGAGACGCGGCCCCCCTTCGGCAAGCGTTCGCCTAAGACGCCACCTCCAAGGCAGCGGATCGGAGGGATCCGTAGTCGGTGCGACGCCGTCAACAACCTCATGGCCAGCAACAACTAACTATCTACCCGTTCGTCCGGCAGGACGGGCTGCGGGCGCAGCTCATGTTCCGGGGAAGTCCCGGCCCGGTGCGCTGGACGACATGAGAACCGCGCCGTCCGCACCATCACGGATCTCCACCTTCGCGATACCGGACGCCTTGGTCGCCACCCGACCGACCGGCCGCATGACCCTGTCACGCTTGACCTGCCAGACAGCTCGGACTCCATGAGCCAGGAATGAACGTCCACCAGTGCCGCCTCTTGATCCGATCGATGGAAGATCCCCACGCTAGGTCGGCAGCGTCAGTGACAGCCAGAGGTTCACCAGACTCAGGTCACTCAAGGTCGACGCCGAAGGTCTGACCAGACGCGCGGGTGTCGAGATCTACTTGCTTCCTGATCCGCGCGGATCTCGACAGGAGGATCAGTCGCGCTGACTACTCGGGACGGCGCAGCGTGACCGTCTCGCCGTAGGTGACGGCGAGGTGCCGTCGGCGTTCTGAGCGGCGAGGATCGCGGCCGGCGCGTGGCACAACAGGGCCAGCGGACGGCCTGACTCCAGACGCTTCCGGATGATCGCGCCGGACGGCACCTTGCTCGTAGACGCCGGACCCCAAGTGTGTGGACCGCACGCACTGTCACTAGGGTCTCGTCGCCCGCCT
Source organism: Yimella lutea (assembly GCF_006715095.1). Lineage (NCBI taxonomy): Bacteria > Bacillati > Actinomycetota > Actinomycetes > Micrococcales > Dermacoccaceae > Yimella > Yimella lutea. The sequence goes on along the minus strand of NZ_VFMO01000001.1, from coordinate 218,640 downwards.
GCTTCAGGTAGTCCCGCAGGAGCAGTAGGTTCACCGCAGCAGTCGCTGAAACGTCATCGATCAGGATGAGAAACGTAGGCTGCCAGTACTCACGCCGTTTTAGGCTGTGTCCGGTCCGGCCGCAGGGACGCCGCCCGGGTACGACCCACGTCGCTCTTTGAGGAACCGCAGCGTCAGCCTTCCGGTCCCGTTCGTCTTCCAGTAGGCACGTGTTCCCACCCGCGTCAGCGCCGATGAGAGCCACCCGTGGTCAATGGAGTCCGGGATGCCCGCCATGCGCTGCCCACTGAAGGCAACACCAGCAGTGTCGCCCTCGTAGAGAGGCATCGCAATAGGCGACCGGTGCGCCTCGACGGCTTCACGGCGCTGTGACATGGGTCAACCACTCATTCCCTCAGAACGTCTTTGGGAATAATCAACCACCGAATGCAATGCTTGGCAGTGCGGATGCCTCCTGGGCGCATCACTTGCTCAAGGTGGTTGGAGGTCACCTCGGCACCAGACGCACCCACGTTCCACGGTGGTCGGACCCCTGCACGGTGAATCGTCCACGACCGCTCACCGCGAAGCCGTGGGTGACCACGTGGTCGAGCGAAAGCACTGGTGAAGCCGACGGCCAGGACGCGTCCGTGCCCCATCCCTTCTGCGCCTCGACACCGCCGCGCAGGAACGCGCGGAAGGCCGGGTGGTCCCTGGTGGCGTTGAAGTCACCCGCGACGACGGTTCGGCATCCGCGATCGCGCTCACCGGACTCCGTAAGGTGCAGCCCCTTGATCTCCCGCGCCCACGTCCCAGCCAACCCGGGTAGTGGCGGCAGCGGGTGCGCGCCGAGCACCGCCACGCAGCGGCCGTCGCTGCCGCTTATCACGACTCGTGGTTGCTGCAATTGCCCCGGGGAAGCCGGACCTGCGTCGGACTCACGCTCGCGCTGCGGGAGGCGGGACAGAATCACGCTTCCAGCGACGGTGCTGTTCCAGGCACGCCCGGAGGTGTACCGGAGCTCGCGCAGTTCAGGACGCCGACGCAGGTCAGCCACCGCAACCTCGTCGACTTCCAGCAGGACGAGCACGTCCACCCGGTGCCGCTTGACAACGGCGGCGACATCATCGGGAGATCCTTGCGCTTGCTTCATGTTGATCGCAGCGACCGTGATGCTCTTGCCGGGCTCGTCCGGAACCAGCGGGGCGCCGCGCCACAAGTCGTGACCGACCCCGACGAGCGAGAGAGCGAGCGCCGGACCGAGCACGAGTACCCAGGCACCACGCCGACGCACGCCGAGCACCGCCGCCGTCACGACACAGGCCGAAGCCGACACCGGCCACAACGCCTGGCACATGGCCAAGAACTCCACCGCCGGAAGGTCCCACCAACGGATGCTCATCACCGCGGTGGCAAGCAGGCCGACGGCAGCCTGTGCCTTAGTAGCCCGCCTGGAGGTACGTGGTGCCATCACTCCACTTCTGTTCGCTGAGTTCGACCTTCGTCGACGGCTTGACTGTGCGCGGGTACTTCGATCCACCGCACAGGTCGATGCTCTTGCGCGATGAGGTGTCCACGCGGGACACCTTGTCCCCCTGCACGATCACGACGATCTGCTGACCGTCGGCCACGGGCACGTGGTCGCTCGATTCCCGCCAGTTCACAGCCAGTTCCCGGCGTACGGCTTCCTCGGGAACATCCGGGCAGGTCACGAGGGCGCGCGACCAGTTACCGGGGATCAGTCCGCGGAAATCCGACACTGACCGGGCCGGTTGAGCACTCCGCGCTGCTTGCTCGACCGTGCTCCCGTCCGTCGATTTCGGTCCTTCCCCACCACCGCATCCTGAGACAGCCACAGCAATACCGATTGAGACGAGCAGGATTCGCGATGCCTTCGACATCGTCATAGCGTAACCAGTGCCGCCTCTTGATCCGATCTATGGAAGATCCCCACGCTAGGTCGGCAGTGTCCGGCAGTGACAGCCAGAGGTTCACCAGACTCAGGTCACTCAAGGTCGACGCCGAAGGTCTGACCAGACGCGCGGGTGTCGAGATCTACTTGCTTCCTGATCCGCGTGGATCTCGACAGGAGGATCAGTCGCGCTGACTACTCGGGACGGCGCAGCGTGACCGTCTCGCCGTAGGTGACGTAGCGGGACCCGCTCAGGCGAGCCACCGGATCGAGGTTCCACTCGAGCGGACGGTCGTTGTCCAGGACGTCCTCGTCGACCCAGGCGCACACCACGCGTCCGAGCACGATGAACGAGTCTCCGACGGGAATCACGTTGTGCAGCAGGCATTCCAGTGCAGATGGCGATGCGGCGACCCGAGGTGGACGCACCTGCTGCGAGGGGGTCTTGGTGAGACCGGCCAGTTCGAACTCGTCGACGTGCGGCGGGGCGGACTCGGCGGTGGCGTTCATGGGCTCCAGTAACCGCCGGGGCACGAAGTTGACCACGAACTCACCAGTCGCCTCGATGTTGTTGAGTGAGTCCTTTCGACCCACTGAGGTGAACTGAACGATCGGAGGATTGCCGGACGCGACGGTGAAGAACGAGTGCGGCGCAAGGTTGGGTCGGCCCTCGGCGTCCACACTGCTGACCCACGCGATCGGCCGGGGGATCACCAACCCCGTGAGCAAGCGATACGGCGCGGGAGCCGGAAGGTCATCCATCCGGAATGCACGTTGATTCACGGATCGACCCTATGGCTGTCCGTGACCGTTTGGAGTAGGTGGAGCTCTTCATCCACGTTTCATCCAGCTCTCATGCAGGGTCCATAGCGTTTCGGACAATCGGCGCCGGTAAAGGAAAGCGGTCAGGTCCACGGGCTTGATCCTGCCAACTGTCGCGGCACGGGAACAGGACCCCGGACGTCGGCGTCCACACGGTATGACCACTTCTCGCAGGGCTCTGATGCGCGCCTCGAGCGCCGTACTTCTGCTGCCGATCGCACTCGCCGGGTGCCAGGACGACGGACTGGACCGGCTGGGTGGGGAAGCCCCGTCGGACGATGAGGTCACGCTGAAGGTCTCAGTGAGCGACTGGAGCGGGTGGACCTCGCCGCCGCCGGGCTACAAAGCGCCGGTGAAGGTCACGACCGACGCGTACCGTTCGGGTGACATCTTCAGGGTGATGGCGATGGGAGAGGTGGTGACCTTCACGGTGGAGGTGCGCGAGCGCTCCGTCCATCTGAAGAGCACCGGGTCGATCTACGAGGACGGCGACGGAATGGGCGACGCGAAGGAGAACTTCCGGTGGCGTCGCGGCGGACGTATCGAACTGGCCACCCCGACCATGGACGCCGCAACGAACGTCACGATCGAAGATCTCGGCGCAGGGGCGCGGCCCGCGACGAGTGCGCCGAGCAGCACGTCAACCGGTTGACGAAAGGATCAGCGAGACAAAGCGGGGCTGAGTTCGCCTGCGAGACCGACGAATTGTGCCCACCAGGGGTGTACTCGTGAACGCTCGCGGCCGGCAACCGGACGGAGTTGGGCACCAGGTGCGCGAACGGGACGACCTCGCCGTCCCCTCAGTGGTGCAACGGCAGCCGCACCTCGGACGATGGGATCAGGTACTCGGTGACATCCAAGCCGTCCGCGCTCCAGTCGGGCATCGCCCACGACGCGACCCGGGGCGAGGGCATGACGGCGATCGGCCTGAGTCTTTGTTCAGGCACCCATCAGACGATGACCGTTGTGCCACAGCGCTTTCCGCATCCACTCATCACCAAGGTCGAGGCGGGCCAGGGCCTCGATCTGGTGGGCGTAGGCGTAGGGGATGTTCGGGAAGTCGGTGCCGAGCACCACCTTGTCGCTCAGCGAACCAAGCCGGTCGACGTAGCCGTCCGGCAGCGGAGCTAGGCGTTCAGTGAAATCGGTCGCCACCATCGTCGTGTCCAGATGGACCCGTTCGTACTGCTGCGACAGGTCGGCGAATGCGTTGTACTCGGGCATCCCCAGATGGGCGATCACCAACGGCAACCGCGGGTGGCGTTCGAGCAACCGGCGTACCGGCTCCGGACCGGTGAACTCACCCGCCAACGGACCCGACCCCGCATGGATCACGACCGGCGTTCCCGCCTCGTCGATCAGCGGCCACACATCGTCGAGCAGCGGGTCCTCGGGCGTGAAAGCACTCACCGAAACGTGCACCTTCCACAGCCTTGCGCCGGCGTCCATCGCCTGCCGAACGCACGCGGCCGCTCCTGGCTCGGGGTAGAAGGTCGCGCTGTGCACCGCGCCGTCCACCCGTCCGGCGAACTCGCGGTTCCACTCGTTCAGCCATGTGGCCATACCGGGCTTGTGCGCGTAGTTCAGGCTGGGGATGTACCGAACGCCGAGCGTCCTCAGCTGCTCGATGCGCTCGTCCTCGGGCAGCCGGTAGGTGATCGGCCAGGGCGTCCCGTAGTTCGTGTCGGCGTGATCGAAGTAGTCCCACACCTTGTTCAGCACCGCGTCCGGCATGAAGTGGACGTGGATGTCGGCGAGGCCGGGGATACCCAGGCGAGACAGGTACCCGGGCACCTCGGCGTCGGTGCGCGGTCCGGGTGTGGTCATGGCCCCATTCTGCTCAGCGGGGCCGGAAAAGCGAAGCGGGCCCGGGAAAGACCCGGACCCGCTTCGTTGAATGATTGCAGCGATCAGTGGATCAAGACCGGCGGCGCGGTGCCGTCGGCGTCGTCCGCGAAGTGCGACTCCTCGTGCTTGCGCGGCATCATCAGCGCCGGGATCAGCGTGAGCGACACCAGGATCGCAGCCACCAGGAAGGTGCTGCCGAAGACCTTGCCCATCGCGTCCGACACTGCGGACATGAGCTTGGCCTGAGCGGCGGCCGGGTTGGAACCGGCGGACGCGACGATCTCGGCGACGGCCGGGAACTTAGGCAGGGTCGCCTGGATGAGGGCTGGGTCTTTGGTGCCCTTGGTCGCTTCTTGGAAGCCCTGGGCCTGCGAGACGAGCTTGTCGTTCTTCAGACCGTTGGTGAGGACGACCGACATGATCGCGACACCGACGGACGAGGCGATCTGCTGAGTGATGTTCAGCAGCGTCGAACCACGGGCCACCTGGTGGTGGGTCAGCGTCTTGATCGCCGAGGTCATGATCGGCATCATCGTCGCACCCATGCCCAGACCCATGACGAACAGCACCGGGATGATGTAGCCCCAGTACGAGGTGTCGCCGTCGACCTGGGTCATGGCGAACATGCCGCCGATGATCGCCAGCAGACCGAACGGCACGATGCGTCCGACCGGGATCTTGTCGGCGAGCGCACCGGCGATCGGCATGGTCAGCATGGCGCCGATGCCCTGCGGGGCGACCAGCAGACCGGCGTCGAACGGCGACTCACCGCGCACCTGCTGGAAGTAGGTCGGCACCAGCAGCAGGCCACCGAAGAACGCGGCCGCGAAGATGAACATCGTGATGGTCGCGACGGTCAACTGACGGTTGGCGAACAGGCGCAGGTCAAGCAGCGGGTGCTCGGGCTTGAAGCTGTAGATCACGAACGCGATGAGCAGCAGCAGACCCACGGTGCCGAAGCCGATGACCTTGGCCGAGAAGAACGTGCCTTCCTCCGGGATCGAGGAGATGCCGTACAGGAAGAGCGCGAGACCCGGGCTCATCATCAGCATGCCGACGAAGTCGAAGGACTCGGTGGGCTCGGGGGAGTCGGACGGCAGCGCCCACCACGCGTACACCAGTGCGGCGATGCCGAGCGGCAGGTTGATCAGGAAGATCCAGTGCCAGCTGTAGTGCTCGATCAGCCAACCGCCCAGGATCGGGCCGAGGATCGGACCGAGCAGCATCGGCACACCGAGGATCGCCATCAGGCGGCCCATGCGCTTCGGGCCGGCGGCCTTGGTCATGATCGTCATGCCGAGCGGCATGAGCAGACCGCCGCCCAGGCCCTGAAGCACGCGGAACAGGATCAGCATGTTGATGCTGTTCGCCATCGCGCACAGCACGGAGCCGGCGGTGAACAGCGCCACCGCGAGCAGGTAGAGACGCTTGGTGCCGAAGCGGTCGGCGGCCCAACCGGTCAACGGGATGACGGTGGCCAGGGCGAGCGTGTAGGCGGTGACCGTCCACGCGACCGTGGCGTACGGCAGCGGGTTGTCGGCGCCGGTGAAGGTGGTCTGCAGATCAGGGAGAGCGACGTTCACGACGGTGATGTCGAGGATCGACATGATGGCGCCGAGGACGACGACACCTGCGATCTTCAGGACGGCACCGTCGATCTTGTCCGGATATTCCGGAGCAACCGAAGACATGAGTTCCTCATCGTTCGAGGGTGGCAGGGGCGGCTGCGAGGCGCGCAGAGCCCGCGCAACAGTACTGCTGCCCAGCACGTTGCGGAAACCTATATTTGCTCGGGGTGACCTATTTCATCCGTGGTTCGCCGCAGGGCTGAACCGAGGAGCGAACAGGAACTGCGGGATGCCGTCGTCGACCACGATCGTGGCGCGCACTCCGTAGACGTCCTTGATCAACTCGGTGGTCAGGACCTCCTCGGGTGTTCCGGACGCGACCACGTGCCCGGACTGCAACACCACCAGATCGTCGCAGTACCGAGCGGCCAGGTTGAGGTCGTGCAGCACGACGACGGCCGTCTGGCTGAGCTCGGTCAGCTGCAGGATCTCGTGTTGGAAGTGGATGTCGAGATGGTTGGTCGGTTCGTCCATCAGGAGGTAGCGCGGCTGTTGGGTGAGCGCCCGCGCGACCATCACCCGTTGCCGTTCGCCGCCCGACAACTCGCTGAGGTCGCGGTCGACCAGGTGTGCTGCGCCGACGCGGCGCAGGGCGTCCAGCGCGATCGCGTGGTCGCTGTCGCTGTACCGGCCCAGCGCGGAATGATGCGGCAGCCGTCCCAGCAGCACCACCTCGGCGACGCTCAGTGCCGTGTCGCCCGAATCCTCCTGCACGACAACGGCCATCGACCTCGCGAGTTCGGTTCGGTCGAACTGCGCGAGCGGCCGATCGCCGATCAGCACCTCACCCTCCGCCGGCCGCAGCGCGCCGAAGAGCAACCGCAACAGCGTGGTCTTGCCGCTGCCGTTCGGGCCGACGAGACCGGTCACCCGCCCCTCGCGGGCGACCATGTCCACCCCGTGCAGGACGTCGGTTCGTCCGTAACCCAAGCGCACCCCGCGCGCGTGCAGTGCGCCCACCGCAGTACTCATCGCGTACTCATCGCGTACTCATCGCGTACTCATCGCGTACTCATCGCACGGTGGGGAAGGCGTTCACGATCTTCTTCAGTCCGGTGATCGCAAGCGGCGACGGCGGCTCGGTGAAGTTGAACAGCTGGACGTGGATGCGCTTGTTCCGCACCGCTGCCAACCGTCCGGCACCGGGCAGCGAGGTCACTGCCCGTTCGATCTCCTGCGGGTTGCCCTCGTTGTGCAGCAGCACGATCACGTCGGGGTTCTTGGCGAGCAACTGTTCCGGGGAGATCTCGAAGACGCGTTCGGCGACACCCGCGAACACGTTCTTGAAACCGGCGGCGGCAAGCTGCGGATCGGCCATCGAGCGGTTGCCGTAGGCGTACGTGGTGCCGCCGCCGGGTGTCGGGTACAGCACGGCTGCGGTGGCCCCCTTACGGTCGGGCACGTTCGACGTGATCTTGCTGAGTTCCCCGCGCATCGAGGTGACCGCGCGAGTGGCCTGCTGCTGCTTGCCGAAGACCTTGCCGTACGTCTGGAGTTCGGCGTACACATCGTCGAAGGTCGGTGGCTTGTTCGCACCTTCGCACAGGGCCGGGACCTCCAACACCGGCACCTTCGTCGAGGCGAGTGTCTTCGGGTTCACGGTGTCGGTGTGGCCCAGGACGAGGTCGGGTGACCGCGCGAGCACGGTCTCCTTGGAGATCTGCAGGTGGCCGGAGGAGTCGATCTTGTCCGTCAGCGACGGGATGCGCTCGAGTGCAGCGTTCGTGTCGGCGTTGTAATAGGCCTTCGGGTAGACACCGGCCTTGGCGGTGATGCGGTCGAGGGCACCGATGGCGTCCAGGTAAGGCACGGACGCCGACTTCAGCAGCAGGCCACGCTCGGGCGGCGCGTCGAACCTCTGATCGGTGCCGCAGTTCGACACCGTGACGGGATAGCCGGCGCGGCTCTCCTGCTTGGTGGGCTCCGGTGAGCCGCACGCGGCGGTCATGGTGAGCGCGGCAGTGCAGACGACGGCGGGCATCAGCGGACGGCGGCTGGGTGGGGAATGCATTTCCTCTGGCTTCTGTCGGGGTCTTGTGGTCGGGAATCAGTGGGCTGCGGTCATCCGCCGCAGCAGCACGAGCAGGAACGGTGCCCCGACGAGAGCGGTGATGATGCCGATCGGAATCTCTTGCGGGCGCAACAGAGTTCGGGCGACGAGGTCGGCGAGCACCAGGAGGATCGCCCCCATCAGAGCTGCCACAGGAAGCATGTGGCGGTGGTTCGATCCCACCGCGCGACGGGCCAGGTGAGGCACGACCAACCCGACGAAACCGATGCTCCCGGACACCGCCACGACGGCGCCGACGTTCAGCGACACGACGACCAGGAGCCTGGAGCGCAACGTGCTGGGGGATATGCCGAGGGTGAGCGCGGTCTCGTCGCCGATGGCCAGTGCGTCGAGGCGGCGCGACCACACGATCAGCAATGCGGTGGTACCGATGACCACCGCGGTGACGACTGCAAGTGCAACGTCCCATCGGGCCAGGCCGAGTGAACCGAGCAGCCAGAACAGCACCGACCGAGCGCCTTCGGCCGACCCGGACGCGAACACCAGGAAGCTGGTCAGCGCGGACAGTGCGTAACCCACCGCGACCCCGGCCAGGATCAGCCGCACCGAGGTGACCCGCGATGTGCCGCGGGCGATGAAGAAGACCAGGAACGCTGCGGCGAGCGCGCCGGCGAAGGCGCTGCCCTGCAACGCGTACTCGCCCATGCCGGCGCCGATACCGAACAGGATCGAAGCGGCGGCGCCGGTCGACGCACCGGAGTTGATGCCGATCAGGTAGGGATCGGCCAGTACGTTGCGGACCATCGCCTGGAGCACCGCGCCGGTGATCGCCAGGCCGGCTCCGACAACGGCGCCGAGCACGATGCGTGGCAACCGGACCTCCCACACAATTGCGTCGAGCGCCGGGCTCCACGTGGCCGTTGCCGGGGTGCCGGTTGTGTGGTGACCGATGATCCGGACGATGCTACTGACCGGTGTGGTGACGGCACCGAGGGCGATCGCGGCAAGGCTGGTGGCAAGCAGACCGCAACAGAGTCCGATCAGCCAGGCGCGGTACCGGCGGTGTGAGCGGTCGACCCCGAGCGCGGTGCGTGCGGGCGCGTTCGATGCGCGCACCCGATCGATCTCCATACGCGACACGGTCGCATATGATGACTTCGCCTCGCCGGGCGGGGGTCGGGCGGCACATGTGATTGATCTTTCATCGGCTTCATCTTCGTCACGCCGGAGTACAACCACGGCGTGCCGGGCGGCTTCAAGAACGCGGTCGACTCGATCGGTCCGGAGTGGGCCGGCAAGGCCGTCGGCTGCGTCGCCTACGGCGCGGACGGTGGCGTGCGTGCGGTGGAGCAGTGGCGGGTGATCATGGCCAACCTGCACGCGCATGTCGTCCGCGCGCAGGTGTCACTGTCGCTGTTCACCGAGTTCGGTGAGGACGGGTTCCGTCCGCAGGAGCGTCGCGCCGAAGAGCTGAAGAGTATCCTGGGCCAGGTCGTCGAGCTGGCCGGCAAGCTGCGCGGCTGACGTCAGCGAGACTCACGAACGCCGCAGCCGTCGATCGGGTGCGGCGTTCGTCGTCCCTCGGAAAGTCGAGCGAGAAATCGCTCGGTCGCGGGCCTGTTCGGATGGGCGTCTGTGGTTAGCGTTGAGAACAGACTCTGTACGAAAGACAGCCCGTGAAAGGCAGCCATGACCGACCACGTCTGGACCACTCGCAAGGACACCGGGGTCAAGAAGCTCGACAAGGCCGACCTGCAGCGCATCGATGCGTGGTGGCGGGCGGCCAATTACCTCTCGGTCGGGCAGATCTACCTGCTCGACAACCCGCTGATGCGCACGCCGCTGTCGAAGGACCACGTCAAGCCGCGGCTGCTCGGCCACTGGGGGACGACTCCCGGTCTCAACTTCCTGTACGCACACCTCAACCGGGTGATCGACGAGCGTTCGCAACCGGCGCTGTTCATCACCGGTCCGGGTCACGGTGGACCGGGTCTGGTCGCCAACACCTACCTCGAGGGCAGCTACTCCGAGCGCTACCCGCAGATCTCCCAGGACGCCGACGGTTTGCGAAAACTGTTCAAGCAGTTCAGCTTTCCTGGTGGAATCCCTTCACACGTGGCTCCTGAGACACCGGGTTCGATCCACGAAGGAGGCGAGCTCGGTTACGCCTTGAGTCACGCCTACGGTGCCGCGTTCGACAACAAGGACCTGCTCGTCTTCACCGTGATCGGTGACGGCGAGGCGGAGACCGGACCGCTGGCCACGTCCTGGCACGGCAACAAGTTCGCCAACCCGGCGACCGATGGCGTGGTACTTCCGGTGCTGCACCTCAACGGCTACAAGATCGCGAACCCGACCGTGCTCGCCCGCATCGGGCAGGACGAACTGGACGCATTGATGCGCGGCTACGGACATACGCCGTACGTGTTCACGGCCGGGTTCGACGACGAGGCTCCGGAGTCCGTGCACCGCCGGTTCGCCGAGCTGCTCGACGAGGTGATGGACGCGATCGCCGGCATCAAGGCGAAGGCCGAGAAGCAGGGCGCGCAGAACGCCGAGCGTCCGATGTGGCCGATGATCGTCTTCCGCACACCGAAGGGCTGGACCGGTCCGAAGAAAATCGACGGCAAGGTCACCGAGGGTCACTGGCGCAGTCACCAGGTGCCGTTGTCGAGTGCGCGTGACACCGACGAGCATCTGCAGGATCTGTCCGACTGGCTGTCGAGCTACCGTCCGGACGAGCTCTTCGACGACGAGGGACGGCTGCTGGACGACATCGCGTCTCTGGCGCCCGAGGGCGAACTCCGGATGGGTGCGTCCTCCTATGCCAACGGTGGTCTGCGGCGAATCGACCTGAAGCTCAGCGATTTCCGTGATCATGCGGTGAAGGTTTCCGAGCCGGGGGGCGAGATCGCGGAGGCCACCAAGGTGCTCGGCACCTGGCTGGGCGACGTCATGCGGGACAACCCCGACAACTTCCGGATCTTCGGTCCGGACGAGACCGCGTCCAACCGGTTGCAGGGCGTGTACGAGTCGACCGACAAGCAGTGGCTCGGCGACTACGAACCGAACGACGAGGGCGACCCGATGGCGCGGGTCGGCAAGGTCGTGGAGATGCTGTCGGAGCACCAGTGCCAGGGCTGGCTCGAGGGGTACCTGCTCACCGGTCGGCACGGGCTGATGTCCTCCTACGAGGCGTTCATCCACATCGTCGACTCGATGTTCAACCAGCACGCGAAGTGGTTGAAGGTCACCAACGAGATTCCGTGGCGCAGCCCGATCTCGTCGCTGAACTATCTGCTCAGTTCGCATGTGTGGCGCCAGGACCACAACGGCTTCAGTCACCAGGATCCTGGCTTCATCGATCACGTCGTCAACAAGAAGGCCGAGATCGTCCGGGTCTACCTGCCGCCGGACGCCAACACCCTGCTGTCGACGTTCGACCACGTGTTGCGCACGACGCAGTACGTCAACGTCGTCGTCGCCGGCAAGCAACCCGGTCCGGTGTGGCTGTCGATGGACGAGGCGATCAAGCACTGCACGCGCGGCCTCGGCATCTGGGAGTGGGCCGGTACCGAACAGCCGGGTGAGAACCCGGACGTTGTCCTGGGTTGTGCCGGTGACATCCCGACGATCGAGGTGCTGGCCGCAGCGAAGATCCTGCGCGAGCGGATCCCGGATCTGCGGGTGCGCGTGGTCAACGTCGTCGACCTGATGCGCTTGCAGGACGCGCGCGAGCACCCGCACGGACTGTCCGACCGCGAGTTCGACACGATCTTCACCGCGGACACCCCGATCGTGTTCGCCTACCACGGCTACCCGTGGTTGATCCACCGGCTGACCTACCGCCGCAACGGTCACGACAACCTGCACGTCCGCGGGTTCAAGGAGGAGGGCACCACCACGACGCCCTTCGACATGGTGATGCGCAACGACCTGGACCGCTACCACCTGGTGATCGACGTCCTCGACCGCGTGCCCGGCCTGAGTTCGCGGTACGCCGGTCTTCGTCAGGAGATGCAGGACGCCCGCCTCGAGGCGCGCATGCACGCCTACGAGCACGGCGAGGACATCGACGAGGTGCAGGACTGGGTCTGGTCCGACTCCGGCGACACCGGGAAGTCGAAGGGCGGCCCGCAAACCACCGGCGGCGACAACGACTGAGTATCGCCGAGTCCCAGCGAATCTCACCGGGTCTCGATCGCGGTCCTCGGCTAGCGCCTCGTACCTACTCGACCACCGTTGTGGTGGTTTGAAGCAGCCGAATACAGACACGAACGCCCGGCCACACGAAGTGGCCGGGCGTTCTGCGTTCGGTGCGGATCAGGCTTCGACGTCGCGATCCCAGACACGCATCGGCTTCAACGCGTCGACGAACTTCTTGCCGGACGAGGCGTCCAACTCGATGCAGCCCTTGTCGAGCTGGTCGGCGAGGCCGGCCGCCTCGAACAACGGCTTTGCGTCGGCGGTGTAGCCGATGAACTTCTGGTGCGCGAACGCGTCCGTCACGAAGTCCTTGGCGCTCGCCTTTTTCGCCAGATCGGCCACCGACTCCTTGCCCGGGATGACCGCGACGGCGTCGTAGAGCACCGACGGGCCGCCCTGCACGTGTTGGTCGCCCGACTGCTTGGTGCCGTCGCTGAAGGTCACTCCACCGATGGTCGGGGTGATGAACTCGACCTTGCCGCCGACCGCGGTGACCGCGTCCTTCACCGCGTTGATCACGGACGCGTCCGCGCCCTCGCTGGTGAGGATGCCGAGCTTGCGCCCGGCGAACGACTTCGGGCCGTTCTTGAGGATGCTCAGTGAGTCCGAGCCGGGCAGATCGGTACGTGGCTTGATCGCAGCCTCCGCGGCGTCCGGCAGGTCGAGCCCGAGGCCTTCGGCGACCCGCGAGGCGAGCTCCTCGTCCACGTTGCGCAGATGCGCAACCACCCGCGAACGCACCGCTTCGCGCTCGCACTTGCCGAGCTCGAAGGTGTACGCCGCGACGATGTGGTCCTGCTCGGTGGGCGTCTGGCTGATCCAGAACACCCGCGCCTGGCTGTAGTGGTCGGCGAAGGTCTCCGAGCGGTGGCGCACCTTGGGCCCGCTGACCTGCTCCTGGTAGGAACGGAAGCCGCCCTCGGTGTCCGCGCGCGGGCCGCGCTCGTCACCGGTCCAGCTGTTCGGCTCGTAGTTGGCCCGGCCGGTCGGGACGGTGGTCTGCATGTGACCGTCGCGCTGGAAGTTCATCACCGGGCACCGCGGTGCGTTCACCGGCAGGTGGGTGAAGTTGGTGCTTCCCAGGCGACTGAGCTGGGTGTCGAGGTAGGAGAAGTTGCGGCCCTGCAGCAGCGGGTCGTCACTGACGTCGATTCCCGGCACGAGGTTCTGGGTGTGGAAAGCCACCTGCTCGGTCTGCGCGAAGTCGTTGTCGACGACGGAGTCGAGGGTCAGGCGTCCGACGACCCGAAGCGGCACCTGCTCCTCGGGAATGATCTTCGTGGGGTCGAGCACGTCGAACTCGAACTTCTCCGCGAAGTCCTCGTCGAAGATCTGCACCGCGAGGTCCCAGGCGGGTGCGTCGCCGGTGGTGATCGCGTCCCAGAGGTCGCGGCGGTGGAAGTCGGGGTCGGCGCCGTTGATCTTCACGGCCTCGTTCCAGACGACCGACTGCAGACCTTGCGCCGGCTTCCAGTGGAACTTCACGAAGCTGGACTTGCCCTCGGCGTTGATGAACCGGAAGGTGTGGACGCCGAAGCCCTCCATGAAGCGCAACGAGCGCGGGATGGCGCGGTCGCTCATCTGCCACAGGGTCATGTGGATCGACTCAGGCGTGAACGAGACGAAGTCCCAGAAGTTGTCGTGGGCCGACTGGGCCTGGGGGAACGCGCGGTCGGGCGCTTCTTTCACCGAGTGCACCAGGTCGGGGAACTTGATTGCGTCCTGGATGAAGAACACCGGGATGTTGTTGCCGACGATGTCCCAGTTGCCTTCTCGCGTGTACAGCTTCACCGCGAAGCCACGGACGTCGCGCGCGAGGTCGAAGGACCCCTTGTTGCCGGCGACGGTCGAGAAGCGGACGAAAGCCTCGGTCTTGCGTCCCTGCTCGCCGAACAGGTCCGCCTTGGTCACGTCGGTCAGCGCGTCGGTGCACTCGAAGGTGCCGCGAGCGCCGTAACCGCGGGCGTGGACCACGCGCTCGGGGATGCGCTCGTGGTCGAAGTGGAAGATCTTGTCGCGAAGGACGAAGTCCTCCATCAACGTCGGGCCACGGTCGCCCGCGCGCAGTGAGTTCTGGTCGTCGGAGATCGGGGCGCCCTGCGCGGTGGTCAACACTTGGCCGTTCTCGACCGGCTGGTGAATCTCGCCGCCCTGGCCGCGCTCGTCGAGCTGCTGGTCGGACTGGTTGGTCTTCTTGTCGGACATGTCCTGCTCCTGATGTCGTCGACACCGCGCCGAGGGTTGAGGGCCGTGGCGACGGTGGTCCGGGTGCTGCCTTCGACGCTATGGGGCGCAGGTTGTGCGATGTGACCAGCCGAACGAGCGGTTCGTGCCGGACGAAGGAATCACCCGAGAGGGGGAGGCCTCAGGATGCCGTGCGTTCGGAGTTGAAACCGTTGCGCATCGCCCATGCGACCGCTTGCGCCCGGGTGGCGACGCCCGCCTTGCGATAGGCGGAGCGGACGTACGTCTTCACGGTGTTGATCGACAGGTAGCACTTCTGGGAGATCTCCTGGTTGGAGTACCCCTGGGTGATCAGCCCGATGATCTCGGCCTCACGCGCGGTCAGCCCGCCGCCCTGGCCGGGCCATTCCTCCATGATGGACGGTGCATCCGGGGCACCCAGCACGATGACGGTCTCGCCGCGATGGATGCGTTCGAGGGCGTCGACCAGTTGCTCGACCGGGACCGCCTTGGAGATGTAGCCCTTTGCACCACTGGCGATGCTGTCGCGTGCCGCCTGCGGATTGTCGTTGAAGGAATAGCCCACGACCTTGCCCACGTTCGCCGAGGCGAGCAGTCCGTGGATGCGGGAGTTGCTGCCGTTGGGTGCGGCGAACGTGTCGTAGATGACGATGTCCACCGGATTGGCCGGGATGCCGCTCACCTCCGTGTCGACGACCAGGACGCGGTCTTCGAACGGGCGCAGCAATTGCGCAAGGCCCGCCACGACGACCTCGTAGTCGTTGACGAGGGCTAGGGTGATCGGGGCAGCTGGCACCCGCACAAACTAGCAACCCGGGTGGCGTAATGCCGCCGGAACCTCAGACGTGACCGCTCAGCTGCGCCATCCGGTTCTCCAGGGTGGTCAGCAGCTTGCTCAGTTCCTTCGTACTCTTGGAGTCGTTCTCGGCACTGACCGGCAGCACATCGATCGACAGTCGGGCGCCACCGGCGAGCGCACGCAGCTCGTCGAGTTTGGCGGCGAACGGCGAGCCACTGCCGGGGGAGTAGTAACGCACGGCCGCGTCGATGTCGTTCGCGAACAGGTCGGCCTTGGTGACGACGATGACCAACCAGACCGGGCGGTCGCGACGCACGCACATGGCGGCGATGCGGTGGGCGGTGATCGACCAGTCCTCCAGTTCCGCAGCCAGCTGCTCCTCGCGCGTGCGCTGTTCGGCCGCGCCACTGGTGCCGCCGGTGCGTCGGGGCGTCGCGTGGCCGTAGGCCACCACATGCAGGACGCCGTCCACCGGATCGTCATGGAACACCTCGTCCAATGCGCCCAGCCGGGTCGCCGCGTTGTCGCCGGGGACGACGCGGAATCGGAAGCCGTGCAGCCGGGAGGAATGCTTGGTGCGACGCTCCATCACTGCGGACCCTGCGTCGACGGCGTCGCTGCTCGCGTGCTTGGCGAGGCGGTCGGCCAGGCGCGTCTTGCCCACGCCGGTCATGCCGGTGACAGCCACCGTCGGGAAGCGACGGCGGAACAGGTGCGCCATCTGCCCGGGCGCACTGGACAACGCAGTGAGCGCGCTTCCGGCGATACCGGTGCTGAGGGCCGCCTTGCCCGGGCCGCTGATGGCAGCCTTGCCGAGCCGGGTTGCGTTCATGACTTGGTTACCTCGTCCTGCTGTGAGCAATCTCGTTCGGGTTCAACCGCAGCCGGCAGCCGCGATGTTCCCGTTCGTCCGCATCCGCGAACTCCTCCCGAGAGGTTAATCGGCCGGCGCGTACGTTGCCGGGCTCGGCGTCGCCGGACTCGTCACAGGGCGGTCGCCACCCGCATCAGGGACGCGGCCGTCAGGCGCGCCGCTTGTGTCACTGGCAGCCGTCTCGTCTGCCAGGCGCGAAGCGACCCGCCGCGGTTGAGCGTGTGCGCCAATGTCACGGCGTCCAGGATCGCGTCGCAGGCTCCTCGGCCCAAGTTGGGCAGGGACGCATGTGCGGCGTCGCCGATCACGACGTACCGATCCCGGACGTAGCGCGGCATCGGCGGGGTGGTCCAGAGCCGGGTTGCGATCGTGTCGCTCCCGCAGCGGTCGAGGGTGTGCCGGATGACCGGCGCGTCGCCCGCGAAGATCTCCCGGGCCTCAGCGAGAACCTCGTGGCTCGACAACGGCTCCGGACCGATCGTGCTGCGGTGCGCCGTGAACCAGTACGCCTGCTCGTCGGTGACCGACGCGACACCGAACAGCCTTCTGCGGCCCCAGTATTCGCCGAAACGATCGGGGTTGAAGTCGTCCGTCAGCCCGCGCATGGTGACGAACGGCGACTCCACTCGCTCCGAGGCGGCGGGGTGCACCAGGCCACGCACCCGACTGCGGACGCCGTCCGCACCGATCACGAGGTCGGCGTCGAACTGCGCGGGATCCTCGACCAGTTGCTGCTCGATCCGGACGCCGGCCGGTACGGCTCGGCGCAGGGCGGCGAGGAGGGCCGGGCGCGGGACGAGGTGGATGTCAGGCTCGGGCAACCTGACCAGCCGGCGCCCACCCACGGTGAACAGCGCCCCGTTGTGGGGTCGGTCGGCGCTACCCATCGCAGCGCCGATACCGGCCAGTGCGCGACGGGCGGCCGGCCACAGTCCGAGGGCAGCGCCCAAGGTCTCCCGCTGGGGCTCGGCCTCCAGGACGCTCACTTCGAAGCTCGCCGGGTCCAGAGCTGCCGCAAGCGCCAGCCCGGCGATACCGGCCCCGACGACGACGATGCGGCGGGGCCGGATCGCGTTTGTGCGCGACGCCGTGTGCGTCGGCTCCGACTTCGCGCGGTTGAACAGTTTGTCGAACATCTCTCCCTATTTTCGGCCGCTCCCCTCGAGGGCCTCGCGCCAGTACATCACCAAGTCCGGCGATGGCCACCGACTCAGCGATCAGGACACGACGTCCTTGCGGGCGAAGCCACGGACGGCGAGCGCGAACAGCACGATCCCGTAGCTGAACGACAGCGCGACACCCTTGGCGAGGTCGCTCCAGTCGATCGTGGGTTGCATCAGGTCGAACCACGCGTAATCCCAGTGCGCCGGCAGGAATTCGCGCAGCCCGCCGAGCGCGCTGACCTGATCGAGGATGCTGCACACGATCTGCAGTCCCATCGCGCCACCGACGGCACCGAGGGGGGCGTCGGTCCGCGTGGACAGCCACAGGGCGAGGCCGGCCGTGGTCAGCTGACTGAGCATCACGTAGAGCACGGTCAGCGCGCTGCGGCCGGCTGCGTCGCCGAACGAGATCGGCGCGCCGGTGGGCAGGTCGAGCGGTCCGGTGCCGTACGCGAGGGTGCCGATGACGAAGCTCACGACGGCGAGGAGTGCGATCGCGCCGAGTGAGAATGCAAGTGCGACAACGGCTTTCACGACCAGTAGCCGTGTGCGGGGTACCGGTGCGGCGAGCAGGTAACGCAAGGTCGACCAGTTCGCCTCGCTGGCGATCGAGTCGCCGAAGAACAGCGCGACCGGGATCACCAGGAAGAAACCGGACGCCAGGAACAACATTGCCACGGTGAAGTTCGGGCCGGACAAGGTGGCGACGTCCAGGATGCGCATTTGGCCACCGCCGCCTTCCTCGTCACCACCCCCGCCGACCTGGAAAGCGATCATCACGATCACCGGCAGTGCCGCGAGCAGGCCGGCGACGACCAGCGTCCGGCGCCGCCGCAGTTGCCGCGCGAACTCGACAGTGATCGGGAACGGGTGCCGGCCCTCCAGTGGGGTGAGGGCGGGTGGTGTCGTGGTGGTCATTGCCGGGCGCCTCCTTCGGCGACGATGCGCAGGAAGGTCTCCTCGAGTCGGCCGTCGCCGACGATCTCGGCCACGGTGCCGGCGCGCACGAGCCGGCCACGGTCCATCACGACCAGATGGGTACAGAACTGCTCGACCTCGGCGAGCAGGTGGCTCGACACGATCACCGTGCGGCCACCGGCGGCGTACGCCGACATCACCTGGCGCATCTGCCGGATCTGCCCGGGGTCGAGCCCGTTGGTCGGTTCGTCGAGCACGAGCACGTCCGGCAGCCCGAGCATCGCCTGCGCGATCGCGAGCCGTTGTCGCATGCCCTGGGAATAGGTGCGGACGGGACGCGCGAGGGCCTCGTCGCTGAGTGCGGCGACCTCTAGCGCCTCGTCCAGGTGAGCCTCCTGCGCCGGCCGCCCGGTGGCCTGCCAGTAGAGGTCGAGGTTGGCACGTCCGGACAGGTGCGGCAGGAAGCCGGGGCCTTCGACGAACGCGCCGAGCCGGGTGAGCACCGGCGCGCCGGGCTGGATCGGACGACCGAACACCCGGATTTCGCCGGCGTCCGGCATGGTCAGACCCATCAGCATGCGCAGTGTCGAGGTCTTGCCGGCGCCGTTCGGGCCGAGCAGCCCGAGCACCTGCCCGCGCTCCACGGTGAACGACAGGTCGTCGACCGACAGTTGGTTGTTGCCGCCGTACGCCTTGGTCAGACCGGTGATCTGCAGCGGGACGTCGGCGAGTTCCTCCTCGACCTGTTCGGCGGTGGTTCTGCGGCGCCGGCCGAACAGGATCGCACCGGCTGCGAGCAGCGCCAGCAACGGGAGCAGCCAGACCCAGGTGGGCAGCGGTTCGGCGGTGGTCTCGAACGAACCGACGACCGGGACGGTGAGGGCGCCCGCAATCGACACCCGATACGTCGCGGCCTTCGCCGGTGTCGCGTATCCCATGTCGGTGGATGAGACCACCAGCCGTATGCGATGCCCGGTCTCGAAGCGGCGGTCGATCGCGGGAAGCGTCACCTCGACCTCCCGCTCCGACCCGCCCGTCTCGACCCGGATCGGGGTGGCCAGGCGGGCCGGCAACACCGGTTGCGAACGTCCGGGACCGACGTCGTAGAGCTTCACGAACAGCACGGCTTCGGGTGTCGACGAACCCACCTTCAGCCGCACGCGGGGAGTCCCGGTGACCGTGACGGCCTCGGTGAGGGGCGCGCTGCTGAAGGCTGCGGACTGGCCGGGGAAGTTCAGCGATAGGTCGAAGACCTCGCCGGCGTCCCCCAATGCGCCGGTGCCCGGCAGGCTGCTGACATCGGCCGGCTGGCCGCCCGGCGGGTTCGCGAAGCTCTGTGGACGCCCGGTCAGCGCGATCGTGTTCGAACTCGTGCCGAGCAGGCCCGGGTACTGAGCCCGGCTCGCACCACGCAGCAGCGCACTGCCGTTCTGCGTGTTGGTGCCGGCGCGACGACTGACCCGGAACGCGGCCGTGTCGTTCCCGGATTCGCGCTTGAGGTGCTGGTCGAACCACGCGAGCGTCCGTTGCTCGACCCGGTCGGTCTCAGCATCGCCGCCGTCGTGTCCGCCGGCGATCCAGTCGACGGCGACAGGTGTTCGGTTCCCGGCGATTCGTCGTGCCGCGCGGTCGGCCTGATCGAGCGGGAACAGCGAGTCGCTCTGTCCCTGCAACAGCAGCGTCGGTGCCTTGATCCGGTCGCCGACCGCAACGGGGCTGCGGTCGCGCAGCAGTTTCAGGTCGGGCGCGGTCGCCCGCCCGGTTTCGGCGATGCGGGTGTAGGCGGCGCACAGTGCGGGGTCGAACTTCGCGCACCCGCCGCCGTTGTTGAAGAAGACGCCCGCCCAGGTCTTCTTGAAGACCCCGTTCGGTACGAGTGCGTCGGCCAGGTCCCAGTAGGTGATGGACGCCGCGATCGCGTCGACTCGGTGGTCCAGGGCCGCGGTCATGAGTGCGATGCCGCCGCCGTAGGACCCGCCTGCCATACCCGCGCGGGGGTCGCCTGCCTTGTCCAACAGCACGTTCGGCTGCTTCGCCACCCAGTCCAGCAACGTGGAGACGTCCGCGACCTCGGCGCCGGGGGCGTTGAGGGAGATGCGTCCGGTCGATCGTCCGAACCCTCGGGCCGACCAGGTGAGCACGTTGTAACCCTCGCCGACCAGTCGCTGCGCCTGCGGCAGCAGATCGGTCTTGTTGCCGCCGAACCCGTGCCCGAGCAGCACCGTGGGGCGACCGCCACCGACGTCCTTCGGGGTGAACCACGAGGTGTCGATGCGCGCCCCACCGGTGTCGAGCACGGTGTCGGTGCGCCGCACTGCGTCGGCAGGGTCGTCGTCACGCAGGTACACGCCGACGATCGCGGCAACCGCCAGCAGAGCGATGGCGGCTGCGATCGCGATGATCCGTCGGGTGGGACGGATCCCTGGCAGTCGCTTCATCCGGCGATTATCGCTGACGCGAGTGTCATGACATTCGAGACTTCGACACCCCGAACGTGATGACACCCGAGCGGCACATCCGTGAGTCGACGCGGTCCCTGCGGGTGTGCCGTCGTGCGGTGCCGGCGTATAACGTCGGTACAAACCGCCATCGGACGCCAAGGAGACCGCGATGACGAACGACCGTCCGAAGAAGGTGCCCGGTCAGCAGCAGGAGTGGCCGGGCAGCGACGCGGACCTGAACCCGCAGGCCGATCACGGAGCCGACTCGTGGACCGGCCGCGGACGCCTGGAGGGCAAGCGCACGGTGGTGACCGGCGGCGACTCGGGCATCGGCCGTGCCATCGCCGTGGCCTTCGCGAAGGAGGGCGCCGACCTGGTCATCGCCCACCTGCCGCAGGAGGAGGACGACGCGATGAAGACCGCTGAACTCGTTGCAGCGCAGGGGCGTTCGGCCACCCTGCACTCGACGGACCTGCGTACCGCAGAAGCCAACCAAGAACTGGCCGACGTGGCGGTCGAGCACATGGGCGGTGTCGACATCCTCATCTGCAACGCTGCCTATCAGATGACCCACGACGAACTGCTGGACTTCCCGGACGACCAGATCGAGCGCACCTTCGAGACCAACGTCTTCGGACCGTTCTGGTTGATCAAGGCTCTCGCCCCGCAGCTGGAGGACGGCGGCACGATCATCGTGACCACGTCCGTCCAGGCCTATGCGCCGACCGACCACCTGCTCGACTACGCCGCGACCAAGGCGGCGCTGAACAACCTCGTCGTCAACCTCGCTCAGGAGCTCGGTCCGAAGGGCACGCGGGTGAATGCCGTTGCGCCGGGCCCGATCTGGACGCCGTTGATCCCGGCGACGATGGCGAAGGACAAGGTCGAGGGCTTCGGCAGCGATACCCCGCTCGGACGCCCGGGCCAGCCGATCGAGGTCGCAGCGGCGTACGTCTTCCTGGCCTCGGACGAGGCGTCGTACGTCTCCGGCACGGTGCTCGGCGTGACCGGCGGCAAGCCGGTCTTCTGACCCGATCCACACACACCCCCCCCAAATCCGAATTCCACCGAAGGAAACTCGATGAAGGCATTGACCTGGCAAGGCATCAACGACGTGCAGATCAAGGAGGTCCCCGACCCGGTGTTGCAGGACCCCACGGACGCGATCGTGCGCGTCACTTCGACGGCGATCTGCGGCTCCGACCTGCACCTGTACGGCGTCCTGGCGGCGTTCCTCACCCCCGGCGACGTACTCGGCCACGAATTCATGGGCATCGTCGAGGAGGTCGGGTCCGCGGTCACCAACCTGCAGGTCGGCGACCGGGTCGTGGTGCCGTTCAACATCTCCTGCGGCAAGTGCTGGATGTGCGAGCGTGGGTTCTTCGCTCAGTGCGAAACCACGCAGAACACCCATCAGGGCAAGGGCGCAAGCTTGTTCGGCTTCACAAGCCTCTACGGCCAGGTGCCCGGCGGCCAGGCCGAGCGGGTGCGCGTACCGCATGCCGACTTCGGGCCGATCAAGATCACCGGTGACCACCCGGACGAGCGTTACCTGTACCTCTCCGACATCCTGCCGACGGCCTGGCAGGGAGTGCAGTGGGCCGAGGTCCCCGAGGGCGGTTCGCTGTGCGTCTTCGGTCTTGGTCCGGTCGGTCAGCTCGCGGTGCGCTCGGCCCGCCGGATGGGCATCGAGAACATCATCGCCGTGGACCGGGTGGCAGACCGTCTGGCCGTCGCCGCGGCGGCCGGTGCCCAGGTCATCGACCTGGACGAGGTGAAGAACGTCGGGGACGCGGTGCGTGACCTCACCGACGGACGCGGCGCGGACGGCACGCTGGACGCAGTCGGCATGGAGGCACACGGCAACCCCGTCTCGGAGGCCGTCATCAAGGCAACAGCGCGTCTGCCGAAGCCGGTCGGGAAACCGATGATCGAGAACTTGGGCATCGACCGGCTCGCCGCGCTGCACGGTGCGATCGACGCCGTCCGACGCGGCGGCACGGTTTCGATCAGCGGCGTCTACGGCGGCGCGGTCGACCCGATGCCGATGATGGACATGTTCGACAAGGGCATCGCTCTGCGGATGGGGCAGTGCCACGTCAAGCAGTGGACCGACCAGCTGTACGACCTGGTCGAACAGGACGACGACGTCCTCGGTCTGGAAACGCTTGCCACGCACCGCGTTTCGCTCGACGAGGCTCCGGAGATGTACCGCGTCTTCCGTGACAAGGAGGATGAGTGCCTGAAGGTGGTGCTGACGCCGTGATCGGGCAGGCGCCGGGGCCGGTCGCGCTCGTCCTCGGCGCCTCCCGCGGTCTTGGCTTGCTGTGCGCGGGCGAACTTGCCAGGCGCGGGTACGACGTCGTGCTCGCGTCGCGCTCGCTGGAGAGTTGCGAGCAGGCCTCCGATCACCTTGCCGCACAAGGCCTTTCGCGCGAGCATTTGCACGCCCGAGCCTGTGATGCGCGTGACGGTGATGCGGTGGACGATCTGATCGACGAGGTCGAACGCACCGTCGGGCCGATCGAGGTCGCGCTGCATGTCGCGGGCATCATCCAAGTCGGTCCCTGGCAGGAGTGGGAGCGCGAGCAGTTCGAGGACGCGATCGACACGATGCTCTGGGGGCCGGTCAATCTCTGCATGCCGCTCGCCCATCGCATGGCCGGACGCGGCCACGGACGACTCGGTGTGGTGTCCTCGGTCGGCGGCCAGGTCAGCGCGCCGCATCTGTTGCCGTACAGCACAGCGAAATTCGGTGCCTTCGGTTTCTCCCAGGGACTCGGTGCCGAACTCTCCGGCACGGGAGTCACGGTCACCAGCGTCGCCCCCGGGCTGATGCGGGTCGGTTCGCACCTGGCTGCGGAGTTCAAGGGTGACCACGCCAAGGAGTACGCCTGGTTCGCGGCCGGGGCATCGGCACCGCTGCTCGCGATCGACGCCGACCGCGCGGCACGCAAGATCGTCGACAGCCTGCTGCGCGGACGCCCGTTCGTCACGTTCACCCCGCTTGCCCAGGTCGGTACGCGCGTCCACGGGCTCGCTCCGGGGCTGACGCAGCGTCTGCTCGGCGTCGTCGGACGCGCTCTGCCGGACGCACCGAGCGGGCGCACCGAGGTGCTTCCCGGACACCGGGTCGAGCCGATGCTCTCCCCGAGGGCGCGGCGTGTGCTGACACGGCTGACCACACTCGGCTCGAAGGCCGCTTCCAGGAACCTCGAGCCCGGGCGTGATCAGACGGAGCGCTGACGACGCAGGCAGCAGGGCCGCACGAGACCGGGCACCCAACCGGGTGTGCCTGGCGGTCTTGACGCGCGGCTAATGTCACGAGGGTGGAGCCTGCCGCGCGCGGGCCGATGCGGGTTGCCTCCGTGCCGGCCGATCACGTCTACATCCGTCACCTCGCCCCGTCCGGGCACGATGACGGAGTCGTCCGTCTGCCGGATCCGCCGTCCGAGGAACCGGGTCGCTGGTGGCCACCGGTGATGCTTGATCCCGAGTGGGTCGCCGCGCACAGCGGTGACTTCGACCTGATGCACATTCACTTCGGCTTCGATGCGCGCAGCCCCGAGGATCTCCAGAAGCTGGCCGATGCCTTGGAAACGGCCGGGCGGCCGCTGGTGTTCACCGTGCACGACCTGCGCAATCCCCATCACGAAACCACCGAGCTGCACGACGCCCAGCTCGACGTGCTCGTCCCTGCGGCGAGCGAGCTCATCACGCTCACGCCGGGCGCTGCCAGGGAGATCGAGCATCGCTGGGGTCGTAAGGCCCACGTGCTGCACCATCCGCACGTCTTCGAGCTCGACGAGGTCGGACGCGTCCGACCCGGCAAGGACGAGTTCCTCGTCGGCGTCCATTGCAAGAGCCTGCGGGCGTGCATGGAGCCCGAACCGGTGATCCGCGCGATCGTGCAGACGCTGCCCGAACTGCCCGGAGCGCAGCTGCGGGTCGATGCGCACACCGACATCATGACGCCGGGGTACGACCGGTACGACGACGATCTGGCGACCTACCTGCGGCGGGCCCACGCCGACGGGCTGCTCGACCTGCAGGTGCACGACTACTTCACCCACGACGAACTGCGCGACTACCTGCGCTCCCTCGACCTGTCGGTGCTGCCCTACCGGCATGGCACGCATTCGGGGTGGGCGGAAGGTTGCCACGATCTGGGTACCGGCGTGCTCGCTCCCGACTGCGGGTACTACGCCGATCAACTCGACTGCTTCGTCTACCGCTGGGACGAGTTCGGGCTCGACGTGCACAGCGTGCAGTCCGCGCTGCGCTCGGCCTACGACAGCCGCGGCAACCACCCGATGATGACCTCGGCCGAGCGACGCCTGCAGCGCGACCGATTGGCGGACGCGCACGTGAAGATCTACAGCGCGGCCCTGGGGAACTGAGATGCGTGTCGCCGTGATCGCCGCCGCGCGACAGCCGTTCCCCGGTGGTCTGGAGTACATCGGCGTCTACGAACGGATGGTCGAACGAGCGTGATCGGTTGGTACGTGCACCATCACGGGAGCGGACATCTGCAGCGCCTGCTTACAGTCGCTGCGCACCTGACGCAACCTGTGACTGCTTTCTCCTGTCTGCCGGCCCCGCCCGGGTGGCAGGGGGATTGGGTGGAGCTGGCGCACGACGTTGGTCCCGATCCGGACCCTGATCCGACTGTTCGCGGCGCGCTGCACTGGGCGCCGCTCACCGTCGAGGGCTACCAGGAGCGGATGGGACAGATCGCGGCCTGGATCGATGCCGAACGTCCCGGCGCAATGGTCGTGGACGTGTCGGCCGAGGTGACTGCACTGTCGCGGCTGCTCGGTGTGCCGACCGCGACGATCGTGATGCCCGGCGTCCGGTCGGACCGCCCCCACGTGATGGCCTATGACCTGGCCGACCTGCTCATCGGGCTCTGGCCGGCGGGTGCTCATGAGGTGAGCCCCTCGATCGCCGACCGCATCGTCAACGTCGGCGGGGTTTCCCGCTTCGACGGGGAGCGGTCGCCGGATGTCGAAGTGCAGTCCGGGCGAGTGCTCGTCGTCTGCGGTGGCGGGGGAATCTCGCTGACCGACAACGACATCCAGCAAGCTGCTGCGGCAACAGGTTGGGACTGGGTCGCTCGCGGAGGGGACTGGCCGGCGAGCGAGGATCTGTGGCGAGAACTCGCCGAGGCGGACGTCGTGGTCACGTTCGCCGGGCAGAACGCCGTGGCCGAGGTGGCGGCAGCACGCAAACCCGCCGTCGTGGTCGCCACCGAGCGTCCGCACGACGAACAACTCGCGACCGTCGGTGCGTTGCGTCGCCTGGGGATCGTGCCTGCAGTCGACGACTGGCCCTCGTCCGGGGAATGGCCGGCCCTGCTCCGACAGGCTCGCACGCAAGGCGGGGACGCTTGGTCACGCTGGAGCACCGGCCACGGTGCACAGGACTTCGCGGCCGCCGTCGAGGCTTTGGCGGACCGATCGTGAACCTTCCATGACAGTTGCCGTGCTGACGATCGCGCATGGCCGCCACGATCACCTGCGTGGCCTGCTGGCGGGTTGCCGGCGCTCGGACCGGGCGCCCGACATGGTGATCGTCGTTGCGATGAGTGATCCGGACATCGAAGACTTGGCTCAGGACGCCTGGCCCGGTGCGATCGTCGAACACCTACCCACGGTCGATGGAGCGCTCCCGCTGGCAGCGGCCCGCAATCGTGCCGCGCAGACCGCCATCTCCCGTGGTGCGACCGCGCTGGTCTTCCTGGACGTCGACTGCGTTCCGTCGCCCGGCCTGATCGGTACCTATGCCTCGGCGATGGAAGAGGCGACAGAGCCGTCCGTCCTCGCCGGTGACGTCGCCTACCTGCCGGAGCACGAACGCCCCTATCCCGCAGGCGAACTCGACCGCCTGGCAAAACCGCACCCGGCCCGTCCGGTGCTCGAACCGGCGCAGTCGCGGGAGGCGGACGACGTCCGGTTGTTCTGGTCGCTGTCTTTCGCGCTCAGCGCCGACTCGTGGACGGCGATCGGCGGCTTCGACGAGCGATACGTCGGTTACGGCGGTGAGGACACCGACTTCGCACTGCGGTTGCAGGCGGCGGGCGCGTCCCTGGTCTGGGTCGGCGGCGCACGGGCGTATCACCAGTTCCACGAAAACCGGATGCCGCCGGTGCATCACCTGGACGACATCGTCCGCAATGCACGCATCTTCCACTCCACCTGGGGTCGGTGGCCGATGGAGGGATGGCTGCGGGAGTTCGACCGCCTCGGGCTCGTGCGCTTCGACGGCGAGACGCTCAGCGGGCTCTGACAGGTCAGGACGCAGCCGGCCAGGGGGTCGCCCCGCGCTTCTTGAGCATGTCCGTCATCAGGTTGATCTCGCCCGACTGTCCTTCGACCATCGACCGTGCCAGACGCACCACGCGCGGTTGGTCGCCGGACGATTGCGCCGCCTTGGCCATGTCGACGCCGGCACGGTGATGCACGATCATCAACTGCAGGAAGAGGATCTCCGCGGCCTTGCCGTCCGAGTTCTCCAACTGACGCAGCTGGGCGGTGGAGGCCATGCCCGGCATCCGTCCGTCAGGCAGCAGCATCTGACCCTGCGGCAGACCGGCGTGGTTGTGACCTGTCTTCTTCATCCAGGCCATGCGCTCGCCACTGACGGCGAGCGGTAGATCCCACTGCTGCAGCCAGCTCATCATCTGTCCGCGCTGGTTCTCCTGGGTGGTGGCGATGTCGTAGGCGAGTGTCTTGACGTCGTTCGCGACGTCCTTGGCGCGCACCACCATCGACATGTTCACCGCCTGAGCGTGGTGCGAACTCATGTCGCGGGCGAATCCGGCGTCGACGCTGTCGTCGGACGGGTACTTCGGCTGACCCAGCCAGTACCCGGCCAGCACCGCCAGCACGATCGCGGTCGCCGCTGCCACCGAGAGCAGGAATGGCTTCTTCGCCTCGTTCCAACTCAGTGCGCGGCGCTGTTGCTCGACTTCCTCGTCGGCTTCGACGTGGTGGTTGAGCGCGTCGCGCTCGGTCACATCTGTCCGCCGGTCTTGCCGGTGGCCGGGTCGTACGCACCCGAGCAGGCAGCACCGGGCTCAGGGGTCTGCGGACCCTGCAGGTAGGCCTTCACGAACTGCTGGATACGCGGGTCGGACGCCTTGTCCACGCGCAGCTGCAGACCCCAGGCCGACAACACGATCGGGGAGCTCTGCGAGGGCACCTTGGACATGATCATGTAGTCCTGGCTCGCGACCTTCTTCAGCGTCGCGATGTCGCCCGCGGACACTTTGTCGTTCGTGGTGATCCAGACCGCCCCGTGCTCGAGCGAGTGCACGGTGTGGTTGTTCGGGATCTCCTTGTCGTAGATGCCGCAGGTGGACCACGCCGGGTGGTGGGCGCCACCGACCGGGGGGTTCATCAGGTACTTCTGCTCGGCGTTGGTGTGGTCACGACTCAGGTCGGTCCACTGGCGCACGCCCTTGACGGGTGAGTTGATGACCTTCGACCCGGCGAGCGAGTCGGTGGGTTTGGTGTCGTCACCGCTCTGCGACTGAACCAGTGCGAAACCCCCACCAGCGACGAGGGCCAAAGCCACGACCACCGCCAGGATGATGCCGATCTTGCGGTTGCGTTCACCGCGTGCCTGACGTGCCCGCTCCTCGGCGAGGCGCTCGCGGCCGGTCTTCGTGGTGTCGGTCTTCGACAAGGCTCTGCTCCTGGGGGTGTGTTCGCGTGCGGCGCCGTACCTATGCCGAATCGCTTCGAGGAACCATCGTAGATAAGCGCGTGAATGGTCGTATGTTCACGGCCACCATGTGGAGCAACGTCAGAGTGACGGCATGCGTTCCGGACGGAATCCGTGACGCAGCGCCCAGGCGACGGCCTGAGCGCGCGTGTTGACGCCCGCCTTGCGGTAGGCCGAGCGGATGTAGGTCTTCACGGTGTTGATCGACAAGTAGCACAGCCGGGCGATCTCTTCGTTGGAGTAGCCCTGTGCGATGAGCCCGATCACCTCGCCCTCGCGTTCGGTCAGGTCGATGTCCTTGCCGGGCCATTCGGTTTCCGGCAGCGGGTCGACCGCGTCCGAAAGCACGACCGCGTGCTCCCCGGCCGCGATCTTCTCGAGCGCGTCCACCAACCGAGCGGTCGGGACGGCCTTGGAGATGTACCCGTGCACGCCGATCGCGAGTGTGTCGCGCACTGCGGACTCATCCTCTGTGAAGGAGTAGGCAACGACCTTTCCCACCTTGGCACTGTCCAGCAGATGCCCGACCTCTGCGGAACCGCCCCGGGGTGCGGCGAACGTGTCGTACACCGCGATGTCGACCGGTTGCGACTCGTCGTCGTCCACATCGAACTCCACGACCTGCACGCGATCGCCGTACGGCGCGAGCACCGCCGCCAGACCGGCGACGACGAGTTCGTAGTCGTTGACCAATGCAAGGCGCAACGGGTGACCGTCGGGTGGAACGGCGGGCTCGTGGGGGGAGGAACGGGGCACGTCAGCGGGGGCGATCACTGGGTTTCCTTCGGGACATCAGTTGCCGGACCGACCCAGCGGTCGATCCGGCAACGACGTGAGCGATCAGTTCAGGGCGGAGAGTACGGCGTGCTGGAACGCCGGCAGGTCGTTGGGGTTGCGGCTGGTGATGAGATTGCCGTCGACCATGACGTCCTGGTCGACCCAGGTGCCACCGGCGTTCTCGATGTCCGTCTTCAGACTCGGCCACGAGGTCAGTGTCCTCCCCTTGACCACGTTTGCCTCAACCAATGTCCAAGGTGCGTGACAGATCGCTGCGACCGGCTTGCCGCTCGCCACGAAATCCTTGACGAACTGCACCGCGCCATCGTTCGTGCGTAGTTCGTCCGGGTTGGCCACTCCACCGGGCAGGACGAGCGCGTCGTAGTCGTCGACACTCACGTCCCTTACCACCTTGTCGACCTTCTGTGTCTCGGTCTTGTCGAGGTGATTGAACAACTGAACGGTGCCGGACTCGGTGCTGATCAGTTCGGTGTCGTGACCTGCATTGCGCAGGGCTTCCCACGGGTCGGTCAATTCGACGGCTTCGACGCCTTCGGTGGCTGTCAGGAATGCAACCTTCACGGCTGAGCACCTCCTGGGAGATCGATGAGGACTCGGGTCTTCGCCCGGTCGTTGGGCAGGCTTACCGTATGGAGTTTTCGCGGACAAATGTCCGATGCTGCACTGATGCGGCACTAAATCACCCCGTGGGGTGGCGCTGCCTCAGCGCTTGGCGTGCCGCTCGCGGAACGGCGGCAGTCCACCGTCGCGGGCGATCATCGCGAGCACTTCCGCAGGTGCCTCGGTTCCGCGCTTCTCGTGAGCCGCCTTGACCTTCTGGGCCCGCTCCAGCCGCAGCCGCGACTTCGGATCACCCTGGGTGGACACCTGCGCAGGGCCGAAGACGGTGAGGCCGGCGTACTCCAGCCGCCACAGCAACCTGTAGCCGATACTGAGTCCGGTCTTGTCCTTCACTGCGGCTACATCCTCTGAGTGTGGTGCGGGGCTGACCCGAGAATCCTACGTCGTGTCATGGTGCTCAGACGTACGGGACGAAGGTCGGCCCGGGCAGCCGGCCGGTGGACGCGTCGCGCGCCGCTTCGTAGGCGTGCCCGATCTCCAGCAGGGTCTGCTCGCTGTGTGCCGTGCCCCAGAACGTGACCGCCACCGGCAGGCCGACCGCCAGTTCGGACGCAACGGTGAGCAGCGGGTAGCCGGCCTGAGCGGACGGTGCGGTGCACGAACCCGAGACGTGCTCGTGGTTGACATGGTCGATCAGGAACGCCGGCGGGTAGGCGGGGGAGACCAACGCGTCCAGATCGTGCTCGCGCAGCACCGCGTCGATCCCGTCCTCGCGTCCCGCACGTCGGCACCGGGCAAGCGCTTGCTCGTACTGCGGTGACTCGATGTCGGGACCCTCGAGAGCCTTCTCGAACAGCGACTGGCCGAAGTACCGCAGCTCGCGATCAGCGTTGACCCGGTTGAACTCCACGACATCGGCGAGGTCACGCGGGCCCTGGCCGCCGCGGGTCGCCAGGTAGTCGGTGAGGTGCACCCGGAGTTCGGCGAGCAGCACGATCTCCTCGTCCGGCCAGCTGTACTCGGGCGCGAGATCGGCGTGGTCGATGATCGTCGCGCCGGCCCGGGAGAGCAGTTCGAGGGCGCGCTCCGCGGGCGCGTCCGCGTGGGCGCTGTAACCCCAGTAGGTCTTGCGCGGGACGCCGATCCGCCTGCCGCACAACGGTTTGTCGTCGGGCTCGGGGATGGCGTAGTCGTCAGCGGTCAGTACCGAGAGCAAAACGGCCGACTGTGCGACGGTCGTGGTCATCGGACCGGGTGAGTCCTGAGAGACCGACACCGGTATGACCCCGGTCGTCGGCACCAGACCGACTGTCGGCTTGAGCCCGACGCACCCGTTGAACGCCGCCGGGCAGGTGATCGAGCCGTCCGTCTCGGTGCCGATCGCGAAGTCCGTGATGCCCGCACCCACCGCGGCACCGCTGCCCGAACTCGACCCACCGGCGGAGCGGTTGAGCGCGTACGGGTTGCGGGTGAGCCCGCCATATCCGCTCCACCCACTGATCGAGTTCTCGTCGCGGATGTTCGCCCACTCACTCAGGTTGCTCTTACCGACGATCACCATTCCGGCATCACGCAGACGGGTGACCAGAGCCGCGTCCCGCGCAGGGTTCGGCAGTTCGGCGAGCGCGAGGGAGCCGGCAGTGGTCGGCAGGTCGGCCGTGTCGATGTTGTCCTTCACCAGGACCGGGACGCCGTGCAACGGTCCGCGGGGTGCTTCGGCGTCACGTGCCCGTGCCTGGGTCGAAGCGTCGTCGGCCACCGTGCACACCGCTGCGATCTGTGGGTTCACCTCGGCGATGCGGGCCAGCGTTCGTTCGACCAGTTCGGCGCTCGTGGAACTTATACCGGCGATCGTCGCAGGTCTCGGTGCTTCTAGAGTCATCACCATCCGTCGATGTGATCGTTGCCGCGACAAGGAGCACTCCATGGGCGCATCATTCGTCTACGACGCCGTTCGTACCCCCTTCGGTCGTTACGGCGGTGCGCTCGCCGGCACGCGCCCGGACGACCTCGCCGCACTGGTCGTCGGTGAACAAGCGCGGCGCGCAACGGCATTGGACCCCGAACGCATCGACGAGATCCTTCTCGGCAACGCCAACGGTGCGGGCGAGGAGAACCGCAACGTGGCGCGTATGGCCGGGTTGCTCGCGGGCCTACCGGTGGGGATTCCCGCCGCCGCGGTCAACCGGCTGTGTGGCTCGAGCCTGGACGCGGTGATGCTCGCCTCCCGTGCGATCGAGGTCGGCGATGCGGACGTCGTGATCGCCGGCGGCGTCGAGTCGATGAGCCGCGCACCGCTGGTGATGCCGAAGCCGGAGAAGCCCTTCCAAGCCGGAAACATGGACCTGGTCTCGACCACCCTGGGGTGGCGTCTGGTCAACAAGAGGATGCGACCGGAGTGGACGGTGTCCCTGGGTGAGGCGACCGAGCAATTGCGTGAGAAGCACGGCGTCACCCGTGACCGACAGGACGAATTCGCCGCTCGCTCACACCGTTTGGCGAACCAAGCCTGGGGTGACGGCTTCTTCGACAACCAGGTCGTTGCCGTTCCCGAGGTCGAGCTGACCCGTGACGAATCCATCCGTCCCGACACCACCGTCGAGAAGCTGGCCGGCCTGAAGACCTCGTTCCGCAAGGAGAACGGCACGGTCACCGCGGGTAACGCCTCGCCGCTGAACGACGGTGCGAGCGCGGTGCTGGTGGGGTCCGAGGCCGCTGCCGACCTGACCGGTCTGCAGCCGCTCGCGCGGATCGCCGGCCGTGGCGCGGCAGCAAACGAGCCGCGGTTCTTCGGGTTCGCGCCGGTGGAAGCTGCAAACCGCGCGCTCGCGAAGGCCGGCATCGACTGGTCGGACGTGTCCCTGGTGGAGTTGAACGAGGCGTTCGCCGCCCAGTCTCTCGCCTGCGTCGATGCCTGGGACATCGACCCCGAGATCGTGAACGCCCACGGAGGCGCGATCGCGATCGGTCACCCACTTGGCGCGTCCGGCGGTCGCGTGGTCGGCACCCTGGCCCGGGCGCTGCAAGCGTCGGGCCGGCGGTGGGGTGTAGCTGCGATCTGCATCGGAGTGGGTCAGGGACTGGCGCTGGTGCTGGAGAACGTCTCTGACCGCCCGGTTCGGCCGCGACGTAGGTCCCATCCGTGTGGCGGCTAACCTGATTCGGCCGTTTCCAAACCGATCAGGGGGATCCCGAGTGAGCAGCAGTACGTCCGTCCGTGAGTTCGCGGTGGAGCAGGACTTCACCCTCGACGAGGACGGGATTCTCGCCCGCCTCCCGTGGCGTCGTGCTGCCGAGCGTCCGCAGCACACCAGCTTCGAGCGGTTCGAGAACGGGCAGTGGCTGCCGGTCACCGCCGAACGCTTCCTGGCCGAGGTGAAGGCGACGGCCAAGGGACTCCTCGCGTCCGGCGTCGGTGCCGGCGACCGCGTCGCACTGATGGCCAACACTCGATATGAGTGGATCCTGCTCGACGCGTCCGTGTGGGCCGTCGGTGGCGCGACCGTGCCGATCTATCCGTCGTCCTCGCCGTCGCAGGTCGAGTGGATCGTCCAGGACTCCGGTGCACGAATCCTGTTGGTGGAGGACGCGATTGCGCGCGACAACCTCTCCGGGGCCGACCTCGCTGATGCCGAAATCATGGTCATCGACGACGGCGCCACCGGCGTCCTGCGTCGGCGCGGGGTGGACGTGCCCGACGACGCGATCGAGGCGCGCCTGGACGGTCTGACCCTCGACTCACCCGCCTCGATCATCTACACCTCCGGCACCACCGGACGCCCGAAGGGTTGCGTGATCACCCACCGCAACCTGCTTGCCGAGGCGCGCGGTGTACTCGCCCACCCGATCGGTGAGTCGGTTGCCGGGTCCGGCAACCGCACCCTGATGTTCCTGCCGCTCGCGCACGTGCTGGCGCGGGCCGTGACCTACGCGGCCTACGAGGGTGGCGCCACGATCGGGTTCTGGGGCGATTTCAAGACGATCGTGGACAAGTTCGGTTCCTTCAGGCCCGAGATGATCCTGTGCGTGCCGCGGGTGCTGGAGAAGGTGCACGGCGGCGTCCGCGCGAAGGCTCTCGCCGGCGGACCGGTCAAGGCCGAGATCTTCCGTCGCGCCGAACGGGTCGCGATCGAGTGGAGCAAGTGCCAGGGCAACTCGGGTCTGGACGACGCCACGAAACCGTCGGTCCGGCTGCGCGCGGAGCACCGGTTGTTCGACAAGCTCGTCTACTCCAAGGTGCGCGAAGCGATGGGCGGACGCTGCTCGGTCGCGATCACCGGCGGTGGCGCGCTGGGGGAGACGCTCACCCACTTCTACCGCGGCATCGGGGTGCCCGCGTACGAGGGCTACGGCCTGACCGAGACCTGCGCGGCGATCACGGTGAACGGTCCGGGCGTGCAGCGCATCGGCACCGTCGGTCGACCGGTCGCCGGCAACGCGGTCCGGATCGCCGAGAACGGTGAGATCGAACTGCGCGGTCCGGTCGTGTTCGAGCAGTACTGGCAGAACTCCGACGCCACCCGCGATGCTTTCCACGACGGCTGGTTCAAGACCGGCGATCTCGGTGAACTCGACGCCGACGGTTATCTGCGGATCACCGGACGCGCCAAGGAGATCATCGTCACCGCCGGCGGCAAGAACGTCGCCCCCGGACCGTTGGAGGAGCAACTGCGCTCGCACGAGGTGATCGGTCACGCGATGCTCGTCGGCGAGGGACGCCCGTTCGTGTCGGCGTTGATCGCGCTCGATCCCGAGGGCGTCGCCGACTGGGCCTCGGCGAACGGCAAGCGGGTCGGCCCCGACCTCGCCTCCGACGACCAGTTACGCGCCGAGATCCAGGTTGCCGTCGATGAGGCGAGCGCCGCCGTGTCCAAGGCCGAAGGCATCCGCAAGTTCGTCGTGCTACCCGACGACTTCACCGAGGAGACCGGCGAACTGACCGCCACGATGAAGATCAAGCGCCACGTCGTCGAGCAGAAGTACGCCGAACAGATCGAGTCGATCTACCGCGAGTAGAAACCTGACCCGGCGAATCCTGACCGCTGGTTGAGTACGCCAAACAGATCGATCTACCG
The DNA here is from genome assembly GCF_006715095.1 of Yimella lutea. Classification (NCBI taxonomy): domain Bacteria; kingdom Bacillati; phylum Actinomycetota; class Actinomycetes; order Micrococcales; family Dermacoccaceae; genus Yimella; species Yimella lutea. Next base: position 183,672 of record NZ_VFMO01000001.1, on the reverse strand, counting down.
CGAGTAGAAACCTGGCCCGGCGAATCCTGACCGCTGGTTGAGCCATGCGAATGAGGAACGAATTCGCATGCGCCGAAACCAAGGTGAGACAGAACGGCCACCCAGGCACAGGTCGCCGGGTGGCCGTTCATGCATTCAAAGGGTCAGTCGTGGGCCTCGACCCCGCGCGGGAACAAGCTCGGCAGGATGTCGGTCAACGTGAGCACACCGGCGAACCTCTCGCCGTTGCGGATGACCGCCAGTTGAGTGCTGGTCTCCCGCATGGTCGCGATGGCCTGGTGCAACGGAGTGGTGCGCTGGAACTCCACCACCGGACGCGCGAGAGGCCCGGCGAAGTCGTCCAACTCGACCCCGCTGAGGGTGTCGCGCACGTGCACGAACCCACGGACGTGGTCGCCGTCCTTGAGCAGCACCCGCAGGTGACCGCTGCGACGGGTCGCCTCCTGAACATCGCGCACGGTGGCGGAGCCGGCGACCGAGGTGACCTGAGCGCCCTTGCGCAACAGGTTGCCGACCGTGAGATCCTCCAGGCCGAGGGCCTGGGTGATGGACGACTGGTAGCCGAGTTCGAGCGCGCCGACGTTCGCGGAGTGTTCGACCAGCGCGCGAAGAGCCTGCGGGTCACCGGCGATCGTCAGCTCGTCGACCGGCTCGACACCACTACGGCGCACCAACCGGTTGGCCGACGCGTTCAGCAGGCGCAGCACCGGGCGGGTCAGCCACATGAAGGCGCGCATCGGGATGGCCAGCACGGTGGCCGACATCTCCGGGTGCGCGATGGCCCAGGACTTCGGCGCCATCTCACCGATCACCAGGTGCAGGAAGGTGACGATGATCAGCGCGAAGACGAACGCGAGCACGTCGGCGAAGGTCGGTCCGAGCCCGACCGCCTCCAGCGGAGACATCAACCAGTGGTGCACCGCAGGCTTGGTGATCGCACCGAGGGCCAGGGTGCACATGGTGATGCCGAGCTGGGACCCGGCCAACAGCAGCGTCAGTTCGCTGGAGTTGCGCAGCGCAGCGCGCGCCGCACGTGAGTTGGACGCGAGTTCTTCGAGGCGGTGCCTGCGCGCGGCCATGAGCGAGAACTCCGTCGCGACGAAGAACGCCGACAACACGATGATCGCGATGGTCGCAAGGACGACGGTGGTCGTGCTCATGCCCGTCCCTCCTCGTTCGCGGCTGCCCGCTCGACGCGGTCCGCCTGCTCCTCGCGCTCCTCGCGCTCCTCGCGCTCCTCGCGCTCCTCGCGCTCCTCGCGGACCAGCGCGGGCTCCGGAAGGGTGAGTCGCACGCGGGTGGGCACGTAGTGCTCCACCTCCAGCACCTCGGCCCGCAGGACGTGCGGGTCGGTCGGCTCGTCGGCCACGAGATCGGCTGCGTCGATCGGTAGTTCGACGTCGACGATCACGCCTTCCTCCGGCAGCGAACCGTAGGCATCGATGATCAGGCCGGCGACGGTCTCGTAGTCGCCCTCGGGCAGGTCGATGTGCAGGGAACGCTCCACCTCGTCGACGTGGACATCACCGCCCATCACCCAGATTCCGTCGTCCGGTTTGGGTTCGTAGGACTCGTCCTCGGGGTCGTGCTCGTCGGTTAGTTCGCCGACGATCTCCTCGGCGAGATCCTCGACGGTGAGAATGCCGGTGAAGCCGCCGTACTCGTCCACGACGCAGGCGAGCACCTGGCGCTCGGCGTCCATCTGCTCGAGGGCGTCGGGCAGGTCCATCAGGGACGACAGCACCAACGGCGGCTTGGCGATGTCGGTCACCGGGGTCGCCAGGTCGACGACGTTCAACACGTCGACCAGGTGCACGACACCGAGGATGTGCTCCTCGTCGTCGAGCACGGGGTAACGGGTGTGCCCGGTCGACATCAGTTCGCGCACCTCGCCGACGGTGGCGGTGTCACGGACGACGTCGACGCGCGAGCGCGGCATCATCGCGTGCTCGACGTTCTGCCGCGGGAAGTCGATGATGCGGTCAAGCACGTTCGACAGTTCGGCCGACAGTTCGCCGCGTTCGCGCGACTCCTCGACGACGTGTTCCAGGTCGACCGCGGTGGCCGAGTGCTCGACGTCGTGCACCGGCTCGATGTTCAGCATGCGCAGGAAGAGTTCGGCCGCCTTGTCGAAGACCCAGATGATCGGGCCGAACACGGCCAGGTAGATCTTCGTCGAGCGCGACAGCAGCCCGGACATCTGGTCGGCACGCGCGATCGCGTAGTTCTTGGGGTAGAGCTCACCGAAGAGCATCTGGACGAAGGTGGAGAACAGCAGCGCCAGGATGCTTCCGATCGCGACCGAGATTCCCATCGTGAGGCCGCCGCGTTCCATCACCTCGCCGAGGGCCGATCCGATCAGCGGCTCGGCGACGTAACCCACGAGCAGTCCGGTCACGGTGATGCCCAGCTGCGCGCCAGAAAGCATGAACGAGGTGCGCTTGGTGATCTCCAGGGTGCGCTGCGCGCCCTCGTCCCCGGAGGCTGCCCGAGCAGCCAGCTTGGAACGGTCGACCGCCATATAGGCGAATTCCTGCGCGACGAAGTATGCGGTGACTGCGGTGATGAGCAGCACGACCACGATTCCGGCCAGCAGCGAGAGCGCGATGCTCATCGGCGGGCCTCAACCGGGTAGGAGGGGAAGGGGCCGGTATGCGGAGGTTGGTCGTCCATCGTCGTTTCTGGTGGGGTGACAGGTCGTTACACAGAGTACGGGCTGCCCGCTCCAACGCGGGCAGCCCGGCTCGGGTTCCTCTGTGGGATCCACGCACCGCCGTCCGATTCCACCGCCGGGGCGAGTCGCCTGCCGGCGACAGATGTGAGACCTTCGAAGCAGAACCTCAGCGATGAGATTCCCGGACGAGGGGCGCCGTACCCGGACAGCGACAAGACGGCCCGTGGAGGCAAGCTCAAACTCACGCACTGAGCGAGGGCAGCGGAATGTTGGTGTCGTCCAACAGGGTTCGCGCGGCCCACCAGCCGGACATGCCGTGCACGCTGGGACCGGGCGAGGTCGCACCGGAAGCGATGTAAACGCCGTCCAACGGGGTTCGCCACGGGGTCGGCGATGCCACCGGGCGCTTGATCATCTGAGTCATCGTCACCGCGCCGGAGGAGAAGTCGCCCCCGGCGAAGTTCGGGCTCACCGCACGTTCGAAGTCCGTTGCCCTGGTCGCCGTCGAAGCCAGGATCAGGTCGCGGAAACCGGGTGCATGCTCCTCGATCATCGCGGTGGCCCTCTCGGTGATGTCATGGTCGCTGGCGTACGGCACGTGCCCGTACGCCCACAGCACGTGCTTGCCTGCCGGTGCTCGCGACGGGTCGACCACGGTCGGTTGTACCAACAGGATGTACGGCCGGTCCGGGATGCGACCGCGCGCGACCTGACGCTCGGCGTCCGCGATCTGTGCGCGGGTGCCGCCGAGGTGAATGGTCGGCGTCTCGCGCAGCACCGGGTCGGTCCAGGGGATGGGACCGTCGAGCGCCATGTCGACCTTCGAGACGCCGTTGCCGTGCTTGAAGCGCTTAAGTGCACGCCGATACCCGGCGGGGAGCCGGTCGCCGGCGAGGCGCAGCAAGCCGGGCACCGCGACGTCCAGCACCGCCCCGTCGTACCCGTCCAACTCGCGCAGGTCGGTCACTTCGACACCGGTGCGGACGCGTCCGCCGTGATGCTCCAGGTCGGCGACGAGGGCGTCGGCGATCGCCTGCGACCCGCCGACGGGCAGTGGCCAGCCGGCGGCATGTGCAGTTGCGCTCAGCATCAGGCCGGCCCCCGCCATCGCCAGGCGTGGGTGCTGACCGATGGTGTGCGCGCTGCACCCGATGAGCATCGCCGGGGCGACTTCGTCGCGAAAACGCAACCCCCACAAGTAAGTTCCAAGCTCCAGCGAGCGTGCGCCGTAGATCGCGGGTCCGGCCAGGTGCTTCGGCACACCGATCAGCGGGCTGGTCGCGAACTGCGAGACCGCGTCGATCCGGTCGACGATCGGCCGCAGCAGGTCGCGGTACGCCTCGCCGTCGCGTCCACCGATCGCTGCGGCGGTGCGGTCGAGGTCGCGGTAGCCGCGGCCCGTGCGTCCGTCGGGCAGCGGGTGACCGAACGAGACCTCGGGCACGACGAGTTCGATCCGGTCGGTCAGCCCGAATGCCTGGAAGAACGGGCTCGCCAGTGCCATCGGGTGGACGGCGCCGGCCAGATCGTGCCGGAACCCGGGAAGGGTGATCTCGCGGGTGGCGGTGCCGCCGCCGACCCAGCCGTTCCGCTCGAGAACCTCGACCTCCAGGCCGGCCCGGGCCAGAGTGACGGCCGCAGCCAGACCGTTGGGCCCGCTGCCGACGACCACCACCCGCCGGCTGTCAGGCATCTGCAGCACCGGCCGTTGCACCGGTGGAGGTGGGTTGTTCGAGCACGAAGATCGCCGACTCGATCCACCCGATCCGTTCCACGAACCACTTCTCGACGGCCTTCGCCCGTTGCGGCAGGAGGGAATCAACCACACGGTAAGGGTATTGAGATTCGACCCGTACTGCACCGTCCGGGCATCAGCAGGCCTCCCGGACAGCCGCCGGCCTCAGTCGGTTGCATCGGCAGCCTCGCCGGCGGTCCGGGTCAGGGGCCATGCGGCCGCCAGTACGAAGACCTCGGGCGCGAACGCGACGACGGCAGCCGCGATCTTCCACCCAGGGATCAGGAGCAGCAAGCCGGCGACGGCGCAGATGCCGGACGCAACGGTCAGGGATCGGGCCATCGGCCAGGCGGCCGTGTGCCCGGCCCGCCACGCGGCCTGGTTGCGCATCGTCCGCGCGGTGCGGATACCCGCCCACTCATTGGGCCTCAGCCGTCCGGTCGCGGCGGCCCACGTCGTCCAGCCGATGGCGGCGGCCACCAGCAGATCGCACGCGACCAGGATCAACACCGCGATGGTCAACTCGTCCATGAGCTCCACGATTTCAGACGAGTTCCCGGAGCCCGCACTTGGACGCGTGACTGATTCACTCATACCCACGGGCGCGCAGAGCACGTGGGTTCCGTTGGCGGCGCTGTTCGTCTTCACCGCCGGGCGCAACGACCTGAACGACTACACGCTCGGCTACTTGCTGCAGATCACGCTCGGCATGGTGGTGGGTCTCGTCGTCAATGCCACTGTCTTCCCCTCCCTCGGATTGCATGACGTCGAACGCCACGCGATGGTCGTGCGTACCGACATCGGGGATTCACTGCAGGCCTTCGCCGACCACTTCCGTCATCCCACGCCGCAGACGGAGGAACAGTTGCGCACGTCCTGTCTGCAGGGACTGCCGGCGTCCGCCGCGGTTCTTCGCGAATTGGGTGAGGAGGCCGGGCGTGCGGGACGCGGCAACTTCCGGAGGGCGCGGTGGGACCGGGTTCGAGCCGATGTCCTCGGGCTCAAGGAGGCGACGCAGGCGTGCGCGCTGTTGCTCGAAGACCTTGCTCGCGAGGTGCTCGAGGACGGACTCGAGACCGTCGCGGACGATCAGCGCCGTGCGTTGGGCGACGCCGCGGCTGCGGTGAAGACCGCGATCGACAACGCCCAGTTCGCGGTCGTGCCAGGTGAACGGGCGCGGGCGGCGAACGAGTTGCTCGACGCGAGCATGCGGGACGAGGCTCCGTACATCGCCGAGCGGATCACCCAGACGCTGCGCCGCTGCGTGCGGTTGGCCGCCGCATGGGTCGACGAGACCTGATCGGCTCAGACGATGGTGGCGATGTGCACGAGCGCATCGCCGGAGTTCACCAACGGTGCCTCGGTGTGGCCGACGATGATGCCGTCGCGGTCGGCGTACACGGCGCGCAACGTCTTGCCGAACGAGTCGTAGAGCGCACCGAGCCGCTCGCCGAGGGCGACGTGTTGTCCCAGGTGTGCGTCCAGGCGCAGGATCCCGGTGCGGCGAGCGCGCACCCAGCCGCTGCCACGGCACTCGATGGACGGCGTGGGCGGTTCGCCCTCGAAGGGATCGATCATCCCCATGCCCGCCAACACCCGTCGGACGCCGACCACGCAGGGTTCGATCGCCCAGTCGTCCAGGCGCAGGGGCGCACCTGATTCGACGAGCAGGACGCGCGCGCCGCGCTCGCCGGCGACGTGCCGCAACGACCCGTCGCGGATCTCGGAGTGCATCATCGCCGGTGCCGCGAAGGCCGTGGCGAGTTCGCGGGTGCGGGCGTCGTCGAGGTCCGCGCGCACCTGCGGCAGGTTGGTGCGCCGGTCGGACGCGGTGTGCAGGTCGATGCCGACCTCGCACTTGGCGACGACCTCCTGCAGGAACAGGTGCGCGATGCGTCCGGCGAGCGAGCCGCGGGCGGACCCGGGGAAGCTGCGGTTGAGGTCGCGCCGGTCGGGCAGGTAGCGGTCGCCGGCCAGGAAGCCGTGCACATTGACGACCGGGACGGCGATCAGCGTGCCGCGAAATTCCTTGGGGTACAACGAGGCCAGCACCTCACGGATGACCTCGACCCCGACCACCTCGTCGCCGTGGATCGCCGCGTTGACCCAGACGACCGGGCCGTCCTCCTTGCCGTGCACCACGCGGATCGGCAGCGAGACCTCGGCGCCGGTGACCAGCCGGGTGATCGGCAGTTCGGTGTTCTTCGTGCTGCCCGGGCGGACGCGGACGTTGCCGATCGCGAACGACTCGCGCTTCATGCGTGGCCCCGGTTGCGTCGCCGGGTCTGCAGCGACGGGCGTCCGCCGTAGTAGGAGTGGCCGGAGTCGACCAGGAAGCCCTGGCGCAGCGCTTCGCGGCCGACAAGCATCCGGAAGCCCATCTCGTCACGGTCGGTGAGTGTGAACTCGGCGGGGATCCTGCGGTCGGCGATCGACAGCGTGGTGGAGACGACGATGCGGCGCTGGATCTGCCCGTTGGAACTGCGGATGTCACGGCGGTCGTGCACGGGGAGTTCGGCCGCGACGATGTCGTCGGTGGACTTCTGCCAGGGCCGAACGTCGAAGCGCACCCAGTCGACGCCGTCCCGTTCGAACTCCTGCACCTCGTAGGCGTGGATCGAGGAGGTGCGCGCGCCGGTGTCGAGTTTGGCCTTCACCCAGTCGACTCCGAGGTCGGGCAGGCAGACCCACTCGCGCCAGCCGACGGTGAGGTTGGACTCGCTGGGCGCTGGCACCCGGACAGTGTGGCAGGGTGCCACCGTGAAACTCGCGATTCTGTCCCGTGCGCCGCGTGCTTATTCGACCCAACGCCTGCGAACCGCTGCCCTCGAACGCGGGCACGACGTGAAGGTGCTCAACACGCTCCGCTTCGGAATCGACCTGTCGAACGACGAACCCGACCTGCAGTTCCGTGGTCGCCGATTGTCCTCGTACGACGCGGTATTGCCGCGCATCGGTGCTTCGATCACCTACTTCGGTACGGCTGTCGTGCGCCAGTTCGAGCAGATGGACGTCTACACGCCCAACACCGCGAACGGCATCAGCAACAGCCGCGACAAGCTGCGCGCCACGCAGATCCTGTCGCGGCACAACATCGGCATGCCGGCCACCTTCTTCGTGCGCAACCGCGCCGATGTGAAGCAGGCGATCGAGCAGGTCGGCGGCGCTCCCGTCGTGATCAAGCTGCTCGAGGGGACGCAGGGCATCGGCGTGATCCTGGCGCCGGAGGTCAAGGTGGCGGAGGCGATCATCGAGACCTTGCAGTCGACCTCGCAGAACGTGCTGATCCAGGCCTTCGTCAAGGAGAGCAAGGGGCGCGACATCCGGGCGCTGGTCGTCGGTGACCGTGTCGTCGCTGCGATGCGCCGGACGGCTCAGGGCGATGAGTTCCGCTCCAATGTGCACCGTGGTGGCTCGGTCGAGGCCGTCGAACTCGATCCGGAGTACGAGGCGACTGCTGTTCGTGCGGCGCAGATCATGGGTCTGCGGGTGGCCGGTGTCGACATGCTCGAAGGCAATGACGGGCCGTTGGTGATGGAGGTCAATTCCTCACCCGGGTTGCAGGGCATCGAGACCGCGACCAGGCTCGACGTCGCGGGTGCGATCATCGACTTCATCGGCGACCAGGTCGACTTCCCCGAGATCGACGTCCGCCAGCGGCTGGCCGTCTCGACCGGGTACGGCGTCGCCGAGCTGGCAGTGCACTCCGGCTCGGAGATGGTCGGAAAAGCGTTGCGGGACAGCGGTTTGTCCGACCGCGACATCACTGTTCTCACCCTGCACCGCGGCACCTCGGTCACCCCGTCGCCGCGTCCGGGCAAGGTGCTGGAGGCCGAGGACCGTCTGCTCTGCTTCGGCAAGCTGGAGGAGATGCGCTCCATGATCCCCGAGCGCCCCAAGCGCCGCCGCCGCGTCAAGAAGCTCGCCCAGAAGGCCATCACCGCTGCCGAGAACCCCTGACCAACGCTGGGTGAGCCCCCGAGTACCGACGCACGATCTGTCGGATCTGTTTCTTGTTCGCGGCCCGTTGTTGATCCAGCACCAGGATGTCTTGGGCGTACTCGGTAGCCAGTTCACGCAGGATGGTCATGTCCAGGGGTTCGTAGCGTGGTCGCCAGGTCGCGACCTGCCCCAGTTGGGCGATCGTGAGCGCGTGCCGGGCATCCGTACCGAGCGCGGTCGCGTGTAACAGCGCGGTGAGCATGTTGATCGTGACGGTGCGGCGGCTGATCCAGTCCGCAGCGCGGCGTAGCCCGGCTGGTGTGGTCGGGAACTGCTGATCGTCCAGGACTGCTCCGGTCCCGGGATGGATCACGGCGTAGTGGTGCGTGGCGGCGTGGGTGTCCACCCCGATGACGTACTGGCAGATGTCTGCCACGATGGTGGAGCTCCCAAGGACCGCTGGTTGAGCTGCCGAGTACCGCTGGTTGAGCCGGGGGACTGAGGAACGAAGTCCCGCGCGCCGAAACCTCTCGCGTTCACGAAGCAACTCGATCGAGATCAGACGCCGGTCGAGCCCCCGAACACCGCTGGTCGAGCCCTGCCCACACCGCTGGTTGAGCCCTACGGATGAGGAACGAATCAGTAGGCGCCGCAACCAAGGTGACGTTCATCCGGACCCAGCCACAACAGTCCGAACTACCGTATTCACGTGCACCTCGAATTCGACGCCGAAGTCATCGAGTGGCGTGGCCCGGCGCCGTTCCTCTTCGCCGTGATGCCTGAGCCGCAATCCGCCGAACTTCGCGACATCGCAAAGCAGGTCACCTACGGCTGGGGGTGCATCCCGGCGTCCGCAGAGGTCGGCGACACCGCGTTCACCACCTCGTTGTTCCCCAGGGGCGGCGGCTTCCTGGTCCCGATGAAGGTCGCCGTGCAGCGCGCCGAGGGCATCGCACTGGGCGACGTCGTCCACGTCCGACTGACGATCTGATGAACGCGGGAGGGATCACTGTGCGGTCGGCGGAACTCGTAGGCGTCGAAGGAGTGCGCTTCCTACCGACCGAACACCGAGGCGTCGGCGTGCTCACCATCGCCGGATCCAGCGGCCGTCGGACACCGAGCCGGTCGGCGGCGTCGATGATCCGGCGGTGCTGCGTATGGAGCGAGCCGTCCGCGCGTCCGCGGCGACGCCTTCGCCTGTGAAGTGAGCACCCGGCTGGATAGCCTTCCCGGGTGAACCGCCAGCCACCCGATACGGACGCCGCCGCAGTTCGTTCCGACCGGCTGGTGCTCCCGGCGCTGGTTTTCGTCGGTGGTGCCGCCGGCACGACCGCGCGTGCACTGCTGAGTGAGCGGTTCCCGATGCGGGCGGACGGCTGGCCGTGGACCACCTTCGTCATCAACGTGCTCGGTGCGCTTCTGCTCGGCCTTCTGCTCGGGGTTCTTGCGCATCTCGGCGACGACAGCGGTGCACGCCGACGAGTTCGGTTAGGACTCGGGACGGGTCTGTTGGGCGGATTCACGACCTACAGCGCCTTCGCGGTCGAGGTGGTGGAGCGTGACCTGGGCGCCGGTCTTGCCTATGCGACCGCGAGCGTCGTGGCCGGAGTGCTCGCCGCAGGGATCGGGCTCCGACTGCCGGGCATGAACCGATGATGCTTTGGATCGCCCTCGGGGGAGGCACCGGCGCACTCCTGCGTTGTGTGCTCGACACCTGGATCGCCGCGCGGGTGCGAGTGAGGGTCCCGGTCGGCACTCTGGTCATCAACTTGCTCGGATCGTTCGTGCTAGGCCTGCTCGTCGGTCACTTCGGACACGCTTCGGAGGCCACGAAGGTGCTCGGTACGGGTGCCATGGGCGGGTTCACCACGTTCAGCGCGGCGTCTGTGGAGTCGGCCCGGCTGCTGCTCGCGCCGAAGGTGCACTGGGCGGGCGTCGTGCATGCGCTCGGGATGGTCATCGGGTCAGTTTTGGTCGCCGCGCTCGGCCTGTGCGTCGGCGGTTGAGTTGTGCTCAGAAATCGCCTGCGGCAGAACGCATCCGGGCGATGATCGACACAAGTGACTCGAGGTCGTCGCGGTCGAGTTCCGGTCGGCCGAAGACCTGCTCGTTGAGCGCAGCCGTCGCTTCTTGCGCGAGTGAGCGTCCTTCTGGTGTCAGTGCCACGATGAACGCGCGCCGATCGTCGGGGTGCGTGGTACGGGTGACGAGCCCGGCCTGCACCAACCGGTCGACCGCGTTGGTGACGGACGTCGGGTGCACCTGCAGGCGCGACGCGATCAGCTTCATCGGCAGGCTGCCGCGACGACTGAAGGTCAGCAGCATCAGCACCTCGTAGCGGGCGAACGTCACGCCGAACGGCTTCAGCACCGCATCGACTCGGGCCGAGACGATCTGTTGTGCCCGCATGATCGAGGTGACTGCCGCCATGCCCGGCGCAGCATCGGCCCACCCGCGATCCACCCACTGATCCCGCGCGACCCCGATGGGGTCGGCAGCGAGGCGGGCGGGTGCTTCGGTCATGGATCGAGAGTAGATCAAACTCGCGTTGACGTCCATTAATAGGAAGTCCTACTATTTTGCGAGAGCTGAGTCACGTCCACGCACCCGGAGGACCCCATGGCCGACATCAAGCCTGAACTGCACAAGCCGGAGCACCACGTCCGGATCGTTACTGCCGCAAGCCTGTTCGACGGCCACGACGCCTCGATCAACATCATGCGGCGGATCATGCAGACGCAGGGTGCGGAGGTGATTCACCTGGGCCACAACCGTTCGGTGCAGGAGGTCATCGACGCTGCGCTCGAGGAAGACGCGCAGGGCATCGCGGTCAGCTCCTACCAGGGTGGCCACGTCGAATACTTCGAGTACCTCGTCGATCTGCTCAAGCAGGCGGGCGCCAAACACGTGAAGGTCGTCGGTGGCGGCGGCGGCGTGATCGTGCATGACGAGATCGACCGCCTGCGCAAGGCCGGCGTCACGATCTTCTCGCCCGAGGACGGCCAGCGCATGGGCCTGGTCGGAATGATCAATTCTGTTGTCGCCGACTGTGATTACGACCTCTGGCAGCTGGGCCGGGCTGATCTGGACGCAGTGCTGTCGGGTGATCGTGCAGCCATCGCGCGAGCGATCACCGGCGCGGAGCAGGGTGCGCTCTCCGCCGAGTTCGTCGACGCGATCAACCAGGCTGCGGCCAAGCGTCCGGTGCCCGTGCTCGGCATCACCGGCACCGGTGGTTCTGGAAAGTCTTCTCTGACAGACGAACTCGTGCGCCGCATGCGCCTCGACCAGCAGGACAAGCTGCGGGTCGCGGTGCTGGCGATCGACCCGACGCGTTCGCGCGGCGGTGGTGCATTGCTCGGCGACCGCATCCGGATGAGCTCGCTCGACGGTGACCGTATCTTCTTCCGGTCGCTCGCCACCCGTGGCAACAACCAGGTGCCCGAGCACCTCGACCAGATCATCGCGCTGACCAAGGCGTCCGGTTTCGACCTCGTCATCCTCGAGACTCCCGGTGTGGGCCAGGGCGATTCGGCGATCATCGACTATTCCGATGTGTCGATGTACGTGATGACTCCGGAGTTCGGCGCCTCCAGCCAGCTGGAGAAGATCGACATGCTCGACCTGGCCGACGTGGTCGCGATCAACAAGTTCGAACGCCGTGGGGCCGAGGACGCGTTGCGCGATGTCGGACGCCAGATGGTGCGCAACCGTGAGGCTTTCGGCAAGAAGCCCGAGGACATGCCGGTCTACGGCACCTCGGCGGCCACCTTCAATGACGACGGCGTGACCGCGCTCTACCAGGAGCTGCGAAACCTGCTGTCGGAGAAGGGAATGCACGTCGAGGACGGCGTGCTTCCGCAGGTCGACACCAAGCAGTCGACCCGGATCGCCACGATCGTGCCGCCGTCCCGCGTCCGCTACCTCTCCGAGATTTCAGAAACGGTACGTGACTATCATTCCGACACCGCGAAGTTCGCCAAGGCGGCAGCCCGTGCGCAGCGTTTCGAACTGGTCGCCGGCGAACTCGGCGAGGTGCCGCACAGTGTCGCCGAGCTGATGGAGAAGGCGCAGCAGGACGTGCCCGACGAGATCTCCAAGGCTCTCGTGAAGTGGCCGAGCATCGTCGATTCCTACTCGGGCGACGAGCAGGTCGTGAAGATCCGCGACCGCGAGATCGTGAACAAACTCACTCGGGAATCGCTGTCCGGCAACAAGATTCCGCGCGTCGCGCTCCCGCGCTTCGACGACCACGGCGAGCTGGTGAAGTTCCTTCGCCGGGAGAATCTGCCGGGCTACTTCCCGTACACCGCCGGCGTCTTCCCGTTCAAGCGGGAGGGTGAGGATCCTGCCCGCATGTTCGCCGGCGAGGGCGACCCGTTCCGCACGAACCGCCGCTTCAAACTGCTGTCGGAAGGCCAGCCGGCCACCCGCCTGTCAACCGCGTTCGACTCGGTGACCCTCTACGGGCGCGACCCCCACGAGCGTCCGGACGTCTACGGCAAGGTCGGCACGTCCGGCGTCTCGATCGCGACGTTGGACGACATGAAGGTGCTGTACGGCGGGTTCGACCTCGTCTCGCCCACGACGAGCGTGTCGATGACGATCAACGGCCCGGCACCGACGATTCTCGCGTTCTTCCTCAACACGGCCATCGACCAGCAGGTCGACGCATTCACCGAGCGTGAAGGCCGTGAGCCGAACGATGACGAGCGCAAAGAACTCGCGGCGTACGCCGTCGCCAACGTCCGCGGCACCGTCCAGGCCGACATCCTGAAGGAGGACCAGGGCCAGAACACCTGCATCTTCTCCACCGAGTTCAGCCTGAAGATGATGGGCGACATCCAGCAGTGGTTCATCGACCACCAGGTGCGCAACTTCTACTCGGTCAGCATCTCCGGCTATCACATCGCCGAGGCCGGGGCGAACCCCATCAGCCAGCTGGCGTTCACGCTCGCCAACGGCTTCACCTATGTCGAGAGCTACCTCGCACGGGGCATGGACATCGACGACTTCGCGCCCAACCTGAGCTTCTTCTTCAGCAACGGCATGGACCCCGAGTACTCGGTGCTCGGCCGTGTCGCCCGCCGAATCTGGGCGGTGGCGATGAAGGAGAAGTACGGCGCGAACGACCGCAGCCAGAAGTTGAAGTATCACGTGCAGACGTCCGGCCGGTCCCTGCACGCACAGGAGATGGACTTCAATGACATCCGCACCACGCTGCAGGCGCTCATCGCGATCTACGACAACGCGAACTCGTTGCACACCAACGCTTATGACGAGGCTGTCACCACGCCGACCGAGGAGTCGGTGCGTCGTGCGCTCGCGATCCAGTTGATCATCAACCGTGAGTGGGGTCTGGCGATGAACGAGAACCCGCTCCAGGGATCGTTCATCATCGACGAGCTCACCGACCTCGTCGAGGCGGCGGTGCTGAAGGAGTTCGACCGCATCACCGAGCGTGGCGGCGTGCTCGGCGCGATGGAGACCGGCTACCAGCGCGGGCGCATCCAGGACGAGTCGATGCTCTACGAACACCGCAAGCACGACGGCTCGCTGCCGATCGTCGGCGTCAACACCTTCCGCCACCCCAAGGCCGACGACGGCACGCCGAAGCACATCGAACTCGCCCGCGGCACCGAGACCGAGAAGCAGGGTCAGCTCACCCGAGTCCGTGAGTTCCAGCAGCGGCACCAGGGCGAGTCCAAGCAGGCGCTGGACGAGTTGCGTGCCGCAGCGGTCAACGGCGACAACGTGTTCGACGTGCTGATGCGCGCCGCGCGGGTGTGCTCGCTGCAGCAGATCACCGAGGCCTTCTTCGAGGTGGGCGGTCAGTACCGGCGCAACGTCTGACCAGCCTCTACACCCGTAGTCAACGGAAGTGGTCGTGATCGCGACCACTTCCGTTCGCGCGCTGAGTAAGGTCGGGCGGGTGCGAACACAGATCGACGATCTCGGATTCCACGTCGACCTCCCCGACGAGGTCGAACGAGTCGTCAGCCTCGTCCCCTCCCTTACCGAAGCGATCGCGGCGACCCGTCCACAGGCTCTGGTCGGTGCCACCGACTGGTGCACCCATCCCGCGGACCTCGATGTGCCGCGCGTCAGAGGCACGAAGAACCCCGACGTTGCGGCCATCGCCGAGTTGGCACCCGACCTGGTGGTCGCCAACAAGGAAGAGAACCGCGAGCTCGACGTGAAGCGCCTGCGGGATAAAGGGATTGCCGTCTGGGTGACCGACATCGAGACCGTGCCGCAGGCGCTGGACTCGATGCGCCGATTGTTCACCGAAGCTCTCGGCTGGGGGTCACCCGGCTGGCTGGACGAGGCCGACGCTCTGTGGCGAATGTCCGCAGGACGCGCGGGTGAGGTCGGCGGTTCTGCGGACACTCGGCGAGTGGTTGTGCCGATCTGGCGCGATCCGTGGATGGTGGTCGGGAGGCCGACGTACACCGCCGACCTCCTCCAGTGCCTCGGCTGTGACGCGGTCGTTCCGGACGGCGCCGAGGGCCGATACCCGCATGCTGACCTGGCCGATCTCGACGACCCGAGCCGCGCGGATCTCGTGCTGCTGCCCGACGAGCCGTACGTCTTCACCGCCGACGACGGCCCGGAGGCCTTCGTCGAGGTTCCCACGGAACTGATCAGCGGCCGGTTGATCACCTGGTACGGACCGGCGATGGTCGAAGCAGCTCGCACTCTTCCCGCCGTGCTGCGGCGCTGACGTCACCCCAGCGCGAGCGCCTCGTCGGCGTCGCGCTGCAACAACTTCCTGGTCGAGGCCTCCTGTTCGGCGGTCTCCCAATCGATGTCGTCGAGCGCGGCAAGTGATTCTGTGACAACCCGTTTCACGTTGTCGAGCGAGACCAGGCCGAGGCTGTACGCCTTCATGGCTGCACCGACGTATGTCTCGAAAACGTGGACTCCGGATGCCGCCAACTCCTCGCGTCGAGCGGCCGGGGTGTCGACGACATCGTGGATGAACACCGCCGACACGGCGTCCGGATAATCGGTCCGGACGCGTTGTCCGACCAGGACGTCGCCCTGACCGGAGTCACCGACGAACACGACGCCGTACTCGGGGAAGAGCTTGCGGTAGTGCGCGAAATTCGCCACCTTGCCGTCCGCCATGGCGTCCTTCGAGTGAATGTTCATCAGGCTGCCGGCCAGCAGGGATGAACTCGCGACCCCCGCTTTGCGCAGCACGTCCTTGGAGTTCGATTCGATGAGACCGAACGCGATCTCGGGCCGCGCGGTCAGGAACGTGAGGTCGCCGCGTGACCACGGCGACTCGGTGGGACCGTCGTCCAGGGCCTGCAGGAAGGCCAGCGATCCCGGAACCAGGAAGTGGCCGCGGGGGTAACGCGTCTCGTGGATCATCGGGAAGACGGTGTCGTCGATGTCCGACAGCACCTTCACCCCGAGTCGCCCGAGCGGCTCGGCCTGCGCCGCGAAGTGATCGAGGACCCGTTCGCGCACCGACTCGTCGTCGATGTCGCCGAAGATCAGTTCCTCGAGGTCGTGATGATCGTCGCGCCGGTTGAGCGCGTTCTTCAGCTGCGTCAGTTCCTCGCCGTGCACGGAATAGAAGATGTCGACGATCTCCCGCTCCTCGTGCCGTCGCGTCCACCCCTCCTGCAGCCGGTGGATCCGGTGGACGTGCTCTTCGCTCACTGCGTTCCTCCCGAGAGTGGACATGCCCGTTCGATGATGTCGTGCTCGGTGGCGCAGGTGTGGCTGCAGCCCGTCGATGTCAGGCTTGGTCGATGTTCCGTAAGCAGAGCTGCGGGTGCTGCGAACCTACGCGCAGCGGTGGCGTCCGGACGCAGATCCTCTGAGTCTCGACTGAGTCCTCACTCTGGCGGTCCGCACGTGGTCGGGGCCTGCCGTCCCTGCATCCCCGATCGTGCAGACTTCGACCTTGCGGCGTGCGCTCGCGAATTTTCGGTGAGACTGACCGCACCGACGGAAGGAAGCCTGAGATGTCCTGCAAGATTGCGACCGCCGACCGACGTCCACTGCAGGAGGTGCTCGATTTCGTCCGCTCCCGGAACACCATGGTGCTCACCACGTTCCGCCGCGACGGCTCGTTGCAGAGTTCGCCGGTGACCGGTGGCGTCGACGACCAGGGCAAGTCGCTCATCCGGAGCACGATCGACCGGACCGGCCCGATCGCCACCGGTGGCTTCCCGCCGCGCCTCGCCAACAAGGATTGACCCGTGAGCGATCTGCGTTTGCGCATCGAGAAGACCGTCTTCAACGGCGGTGCCAAGGTGCCCCGAGTGGTGAAGCGGGTGATCGCCGGTAAGCCGCCGACGGCGGACGGTCGGACCCTCGATCTCGACTTCGCCGTGGGCTTGCGAATGCTCGAACTCGGTGGGGCGACCGAGTACGCCGGCATGACCCTGCAGGAAGCCCGTGACCTGCTCGAACACGAGTCGCTCGTGTCTGCCGGTCCACCGGTCGAGGTCAGGCAGGTCGAAGACCTCACCCTCGATCTGCCGGACGCGTCGATTCCGGCTCGTCTCTACAAGCCGTCCGAAGACCCGAAGCTCCCGCTGCTGGTCTACTTCCACGGCGGCGGTTGGGTGCTCGGCAGCATCGAGTCGCACGACGGACTCTGTCGCCGCATCTGCGACCAGGCGCAGGTGGCCGTCCTCAATGTCGGCTACCGGCTCGCGCCCGAAGACCGTTTCCCGGCAGCCGTGGACGACGCGATCGGCGCGTTCCGGTGGGCCGTCGAGCACGCGTCCGAGATCGGTGTCGATCCCCGCCGTATCGCCGTCGGTGGCGACAGCGCCGGCGGCAACCTGTCGGCGGTGATCGCCCAGCAGACCCGCGGCGACGCGGTGCAACCGGCCTTCCAGCTGTTGTTCGTGCCCGTCACCGACCTGTCGCGACGCACCGATTCCTATGCGAAGTTCAGGGAGGGATACTTCCTCACGGCATCCGAAATGGACTGGTATCAGGACCATTACATCGGTCCGGACGGTGACGCGGCCGACCCGCGCGTCTCACCACTGCTGGCGCAGGACCTCACCGACCTGCCGCCCGCGTACGTCGGTGTCGCCGGTTTCGACGTGCTGCGCGACGAGGGCATCGCCTACGCCGAGGCCATGCAGGCAGCCGGTAACCAGGTGCAGCTGCGGGTGGTCGCCGGGGGAGTGCATCCCTGGGTCAACTCACCCCTCGCCCGCACCAGCAGGGAGCACCTCGCCGAAGCGCTCGGGGCGTTGCGGCAGGCACTGGGTGTGGTCTCGACGTGACGAAGGTCGCGTCCGCGGGCTGAACAGGGCATCTGGGTTACCGGGCGGTCGCGACCATACTGGGCGCCATGATCGACCAGCCGCAGATGGTGTTCGAGGCGACCGACGAGGGCCGCGCCGCGACCGAACCACTTCGCAACGACATCCGCCTGCTCGGCGGGATGCTCGGCGACGTGGTGCGCGAGCAGGAGGGCGAGCGAGTCTTCGAACTTGTGGAGCAGGCACGTAAGAAGGCCTTCGCCGTCCGGCGCCAGGAGGTCGATCGCGAGGGTTTCGCAGAGCTCTTCCACGACCTGTCGACCAAGGACGCGCTGCATGTGATCCGGGCGTTCAGCCTGTTCGCGCTGCTCGCGAACCTTGCCGAAGACCTGCACCGGGAGCGTCGTCGCGCCGTGCACGTCAACGCGGGTGAGGCACCGATCGACGGTTCGCTCGCGGCGACCTTCCCCAAACTGCAGGCTGCGCACCTCGACAACCGCCAGGTCGAGAGCGCGCTGCGGGACGCGACGGTCGTCCCGGTGGTCACCGCGCACCCGACCGAGACCCGGCGCCGCACCGTGTTCGAGGCGCAGAGCAAGATCAAGCGCATCATGCGAACCCGCGAGCGCATGACCCTCAACGCAGAGGAAGAGCGGGATGCGTTGCGGGACATCAAGATCCAGATCATCACTCTCTGGCAGACCGCGCTCATCCGGTTGAAGCGTGTGCAGATCGAGGACGAGATCGAGGTCGGGCTGCGCTTCTTCGAGGCATCGCTGTTCGATGTCATGCCGCGCATCAACGCGCAGGTGCGTCGCGAGCTGAACGAGCTCTACCCGGGCGCCGATCTGCTCGAGGAGCCGATGCTGCGTGCCGGCTCGTGGATCGGTGGCGACCGGGACGGCAACCCGAACGTCAACGCCGACGTCGTCGCCACGGCCTCGCGACGTGCATCCCAGACCGCACTCGCCCACTACCTGCGTGAACTCAACGGCCTCGAGGTCAGCCTGTCGTTGTCGAAACGACTCGCTCCGATCAGTGATTCGCTCACGACGCTGGCCGACCTCAACACCGAGGACGAGCGGGACGATGAGCCCTACCGTCGCGCGATCCGATGGATCCGCGGACGGCTGGAGCGCACCTACGAGAACTTCTTCGGTCGCCCCGCCGACGGTGCGATCGAGGTCGAAGGAGCTGCGCCGTACGCGCAGGCGCAGGAGTTCCTGGACGACCTGAACGTCGTCGACGACTCGTTGCGTGCCAACCACGACGACCTGCTCGCGGACGCCGAACTCGCCGGTCTTCGTGAGGCGGTCCGCACCTTCGGGTTCCACCTGTACGGGCTCGACCTGCGGCAGAACTCCGACGTGCACGAGGAGACCATCGCCGAGTTGTTCGCGTGGGCGGGCGTGCACGACGATTACGCCGCCCTGGACGAGGACGCGAAGGTCGAGTTGCTCGTGCGGGAACTCAGCTCCCGGCGACCGCTGGTCGGTCGTGGCGCGGAGTTCTCCGAGCAGACCTCCGGCGAACTCGCGATCGTGGCCTCCGCCGCGGACGCGGTGAAAACCTTTGGTACGGAAGCGATTCCCAACTATGTGATCTCGATGTGTACGAGTGTCTCCGACATCCTCGAATGCGCCGTCATGCTCAAGGAGGCCGGTCTCTACGTGCCGGACACGGACGGCGCGACCTGCTCGGTGAACATCGTGCCGTTGTTCGAGACCATCGAGGATCTCCAGGTCTCGGCCACCACACTGCGGGCGGCCCTCGCCCTGCCCGCGTACCGCGCCTTGGTCGACTCGAAGGGCGGTCTGCAGGAGGTCATGCTCGGCTACAGCGACTCCAACAAGGACGGCGGATACCTCGCCGCGAACTGGGCGCTCTACCGCGCGGAACTCGATCTCGTCGACGTGGCAACGGAATTCGACATCCGTCTGCGCCTGTTTCACGGACGCGGCGGCACCGTCGGACGCGGCGGCGGCCCGAGTTACGACGCGATCCTCGCCCAGCCTCCGGGTGCCGTCCGTGGCTCATTGCGACTGACCGAGCAGGGCGAAATCATCGCCGCCAAGTACGCCGAGCCCGCGCTCGCGTACCGCAATCTCGAAGCTCTCGTCGCCGCCACCCTCGAATCGTCGCTGCTCGACATCGAAGGGCTGGACGACACCGATCAGGCCTACCGTGATCTCGATGAACTGGCGGCCCTGGCCCGGGACGCGTACAGCGAACTGGTCCACCACACAGACGGATTCGTCGAGTACTTCAAGACCTCCACCCCGGTCGCCGAGATCGGTGCGCTGAACATCGGCTCGCGTCCGGCGTCCCGTAAACCCACCGAGCAGATCTCCGACCTGCGGGCGATCCCGTGGGTGATGAGCTGGTCGCTGGCCCGCGTCATGCTGCCGGGTTGGTACGGCACCGGTTCCGCGCTCGAACGTTGGATCGACGGCGACGAGACCAAGCTCGCCAAGCTCAAGCACTACTACGAGCACTGGCCCTTCTTCCGCACCGTGGTCTCGAACATGGCGCAGGTCATGGCGAAGTCCGATCTCGGTATCGCTGAACGTTATTCGCGCCTCGTCGACGACGAAGCACTGCGCGAGCGGGTCTTCGGCAAGATCACCGAGGAGCACGCGCGCACGCTGCGCATGTACGCCGCGATCACCGGTCACGAGGACCTGCTCTGGGACAACACCGCGCTCAAGCGATCGGTGTTCAACCGTTTTCCGTACCTGGAGCCGTTGAACCATCTGCAGGTCGAACTGCTCGCCCGCTACCGTGCCGGGGACGAGGACGAACAGGTGCGCCGCGGCATCCTGCTCACCATGAACGGTCTGGCCACAGCCCTGCGCAACTCCGGCTGACCGGTTTCGCGGAGAGCCGCTCAGCGGGTACCGGACTCCAGATCGAGGAGGGTCTGCTTCGCCTCGGTGCCGCCGAGGTAGGCGCCGATGGTCCCGTCCGAGCGCAGCACCCGGTGACAGGGCACCACGATCGGGAGTGGGTTCATCGCACACGCGGTGCCGACCGCCCGGACGGCGCGGGGGTTGCCGACGTGCTCGGCGACCTGCCTGTACGACTCGGTGCTCCCAAAAGGGATGGACGGCAGGTACTCGTGCACGCGGGCGCGGAAACCGCGGGACAGCGAGCGGTCCAGCGGGAGCTCGAAGGCGCGCAGACGTCCGGTGAAGTACTCCTCCAGCGACCGGGCAGCCTCGTCCAGTCGACCAGGAGCGTGCAACACCCGTGGGCTGATCTGCGCTGCCAGCATCACGAGCGCGGTGTCGAAGTC
Organism: Yimella lutea; assembly: GCF_006715095.1. Taxonomy (NCBI): domain Bacteria; kingdom Bacillati; phylum Actinomycetota; class Actinomycetes; order Micrococcales; family Dermacoccaceae; genus Yimella; species Yimella lutea. The sequence continues at coordinate 162,781 of NZ_VFMO01000001.1, read as the reverse complement.
CTCGAGTTCGAAAGCGACCCGAACCAGTCCCGAAGTCGTTGTGGCGAGAAGCAATTCACCGACGGGGGAGTCGACCGTGCGGTAGGCGACCTCGACCTCGTCCCCTGCCGTATCCGCGAGGTGAGCGCGCAACATCTCCAAGTGCGCCGGGTCGGTGCGCAGGTCGTCCAGCTGGTTCATGACTCCTCCTCGCGATACAGGATGCGTAGTTTCTTCATGCCGTCGGCGGCTGCGCGCCGCGCAGCTTCGGCTGATCCGCCGATCAGGTAGGCGACGTCGGTATAGGACAGCCCGGCCAGGTGGTGGTACGCGATGGCCTGCCGCTGCCGATCCGGCAGCGCCGCGACTCGCGCCCACAGTTCCCGATCGTCCTCGGACGGAAAACCGTTGTCGTCCAGTGCGTCCGGTACATCGGACACCAGAACGTGACGTGATTCGCGCCGGACGACGTCGATCGCCTTGCGATGGGCGATCGTCACCAACCAGGCGCGCACGTTCGCGTCGTCCGGCAGATCCGGCCAGGCACGCATGGCCGACAGGAAGGTCTCCGACCAGGCATCGTCCGCCGCGGTGTGATGGCCGAGCACCGCCCGGCACACCCGCAGCACCACGTCGCCGTGCTCGCGCACGGCGTGGTCGAACGGCTGCTTCATGGTCATCACCTTCGATAGACGGCCCGGCCACCGCGAACGTGAGGTCGGCCGACACATAGTCTGCAAGGCGTGTCCCCGATCCGCCGCGCTCTGCAACTTCCGATCGGCTGCATCGTCCTCGGGCTGGGGGTCACCTTCCTGCTGTCCGCCAAGCTGGGCTCGGACGGCTACTCCACGCTGATGAGCGGTCTGACGGACGCGACCGGTGCCGACTTCGCGGTGGTCAGCTGGATCAGCGCCGCTGTGCTGGTCGCCCTGGCCTGGTTGCGCGGGCAGAAGCCCGGTATCGGCACTGTCTGCCAACTCGTCGTCGTCGGTCTGTCGGTCAGTGCTTTTCTCACGGTGATGCCGACTCCGGACGATCTGTCGGCCCGGATCGGGATGTTCGCCGTCGGTTACGTGGTGCTGTGCATCGGCGTCGCGGCGTACCTGGCGACCGATCTCGGCGCCGGTCCGACCGAAGCTGCGGCTCTGGCGTTCGACCCGCCGGTACCGTTCAAGTGGAGCTACACGATCTTCCAGGGGTTGTGCGTGCTGGTCGGTTGGCTCTGCGGCGCGACGGTCGGGATCGGCACGTTGATCCTGGCCGCAGGTATCGGCTGGTCGATCGACCGGCTGATGCCGGTCCTCGGCCATTCGGCTCGGGAGGTTGCCGGAACCGGCGCCGTCGACTGACTCGGGGTTGCTGCCTGACGAGGAGCGTGATCGTCGGCCTCCTGCACAAGGAGACCGAGGCGATGACCGCGACACTCTGACGAGGGTCAGATCTGCTTCGCCAGGTGGTGCCAGGTCTGGGTGACGTGCATCCCGACCTTCTCGTACAGCCCCAGCGCGCCGGTGCGCGAGTCGGTCGACAGCCCGAAACGGACGGCGCTCTTCTCCCGACCGAGCCGGAACGCGTCCGCCATCAGGGCTCGTGCCAGCCCGAGTCCGCGCTGGTCGCCTCGCACCGCGAGCTGGTCGATGTAGGCCTGGCCGGCGGAATCGATCAGCAGGGCTGCCACCCCGACGACCTCGTTCGAGTGGTCGATGGCCAACCGCATCTGCCACGGCTCGAACCCGCGGCGACGCAGCAACCGCACGGACCAGTCGTCGAAGGTCTGCGGGTTACGGTTCGGCCACTCGTTGAACGCGTCCTCGACCACCTGATACGCGATGTGGTCGTCCTGCCCGGGCACCAGTCCACGGATCGAATATCCCCGGGGGAGAGGCTGTTCGGCAACCTCCTTCTCGGGCGACAGCTCGAGCACCCACGACGTCCAGAGCGTTTCGTAACCGCGTCCGCGTAGCAGCGTCTCGCCCGGGCTGCCGCCGAACCGGGATTGCCCGACCAGCGTGCCACCGTCGCGTTTCGCCTGCTCCTCGCTCCATCGCGCCAGCCACGACCCGATGCCACGCCCCTGATGGGAGGGAAGGACAGCGGCATCGGCTCTACGGCCGTCGGCCACCTCTGCTGTCCCGACCAGGCGCTCGCCCTCGAAGACGCCGACGCTCTGCGACGACAGATCGAAGTTCGTCCTGGCCCAGTCGCCCTCGATGTCCTCGACCTCGATGCCGGGCTTCCCCGTGTCGGCTAACTCGGCCTCCGAAAAGACCACGAAGACAGCGTCCAGATCGCCGGGGACGAGGGGGCGGCTGGTGAGGCCAGGTGGGAGGTCGATGTCCATGTCGCCAAGCATCCTCCCGCGACGGTCGCGGCGCATCCGGATATGCCACGGTTGGATCCATGCGCCCCGGAACCACGAACTCGCTCACCGACGTCCACGGCATTCGGGTGGGCCATGCCACCCGGCGCGCTGACGGATGGTTGACCGGGACGACGGTGGTCCGTATGCCCGACGACGGAGCCGTCGGCGGCGTGGACGTCCGCGGTGGGGGACCGGGTACCCGCGAGACCGATCTGCTCGACCCGCGGAACATGGTCGAGCGGGTGCACGCCATTGTCCTCACCGGTGGCAGCGCGTTCGGCCTCGCCGCTGCAGACGGTGTCATGCAGTCGCTCGCCGCCGAAGGCATCGGCCTGCCGGTGGAAGCAGCCGGACGACAGGTGCCGGTGCCGATCGTGCCCGCTGCGGTCATCTTCGACCTGGGTCGCGGCGGTGACTCGAACGCCCGGCCGGACGCGTCCTTCGGCGCGGATGCCCTTGCCGCCGCGAGTGATTCGGGGGTCGAGCAGGGCGCGGTCGGCGCCGGAGCAGGAGCGCGTGCTGGCGGTTTGAAGGGTGGCATCGGTTCGGCGAGCGTGGTGCTGGACGACGGGACGACCGTCGGCTGCCTGGTTGTCGTCAACGCCGTCGGCAGCACGGTCGCCCCAGCCACCGGCGAGTTGTACGCGGCGCGGCAGGGCCTGCCGGACGAGTTCGCGCAGGTACCGGTGCATCCGAACGACCCACCGCCGCAGACACCGGCCGTCGGCACCGCGACCACGCTCGCCGTGGTGGCGACCGACGCCACTTTGACAAAGGCGCAGTGTCAGAAACTCGCCGGCATCGCCCACGATGGCATGGCGCGGGCGATCAATCCCGTGCACACGATGTTCGACGGCGACACCGTGTTCGCGGTGTCGACGATGACCCGAGAAGCGCCGGACGGCATGGGTTTTCACGCCCTGCTCACAGCGGCCGGGGATTGCGTCACCCGCGCTGTCGGCCACGCGATGTGGCACGCCGAGAGTGAAGCCGGCATGCCGAGTTACCGCGACCACCACGTCGCAAGCCAGGTCGAGTAGGTGCTGAACGCACCCGATATTCGCTCACGGGGGTTTCCCGCGACGCCTCAGAAGCCCTGACTCCGGTCAGTCGTTCTGCGGGAACCCGAGGTTGAGACCACCGTGCGAGGGGTCGAGCCAGCGAGAGGTGACGGCCTTGGTGCGGGTGAAGAAGTGAACGCCCTCGACGCCGTACGCGTGACTGTCGCCGAACAGCGACGACTTCCAACCACCGAACGAGTAGTACGACACCGGCACCGGAATAGGCACATTGATGCCGACCATACCGACCTCGACCTCGTTCTGGAAGCGGCGAGCAGCACCGCCGTCGTTGGTGAAAATGGCTGTGCCGTTTCCGTATTCGGATGAGTTGATGAGGTCGAGACCCTCGTCGTAGCTCTGCACCCGGACGACCGACAGCACTGGTCCGAAGATCTCGTCGGTGTAGATCGACATGTCCGTGCCGACTTCGTCGAACAACGTCGGTCCGACGAAGAAGCCCTCGTCCGGGCCGTGAAACTCCCCGTCGCGACCGTCGACGACCAGGCGGGCACCGGCGTCCAGGCCGGCCTGGATGTAGTCGGTGATCCGGTCGCGGGCCTGCGCGGTGACGACCGGACCCATGTCGCAGCCGGTCGAACCGTCACCGGTCTTCAGTCCGGCCATCCGGCTCTTGATCCGCTCGATCAACTCGTCGGCGATCGAGTCGACCGCGACGACCACGGAGATCGCCATGCACCGTTCACCGGCGGAACCGAACCCCGCGTTCACGGCCGCGTCGGCAGCGAGGTCGAGGTCGGCGTCGGGCAGCACCAGCATGTGGTTCTTCGCACCGCCGAGAGCCTGAACCCGCTTGCCGGTCGCCACGCCGCGCTCGTAGACGTACTTCGCGATCGGGGTCGAACCGACGAACGAGACGGCCTTCACGGTGGGGTGATCGAGCAGCGCGTCGACAGCCTCCTTGTCACCGTGGACGACGTTCATGACGCCGTCCGGCAGGCCGGCTTCCTTCCAGAGCTTCGCGACCTCGACGACGGCGGACGGGTCCTTCTCGGACGGCTTGATCACCACGGCATTGCCGCACGCGACCGCGATCGGCACGAACCACAGCGGCACCATCGCCGGGAAGTTGAACGGCGAAATGACGGCGACCACGCCGAGGGGCTGCAGGATCGAGTAGGCGTCCACCCCGGTCGACACGTTCTCGGAGTACCCGCCCTTGAGCAATTGCGGGATGCCGCAGGCGAACTCGGCGACCTCCAGGCCGCGGGTCACTTCACCGAGGGCGTCCGAGGTGACCTTGCCGTGCTCCGAGGTGATGATTTCGGCGATCCGCTCCTTGTTCTCCTCCAGCAGCTGGCGGAACTTGAACAACACCGGCGTTCGCTTCGCGAGCGAGGTCGATCCCCACTGCTTCGCAGCTGTGGCGGCGTGCTGGACCACGCGGTCGACCACTTCGGCGGACGCGAGGTCGAGCGTTCCGGTGACCCGCCCGGTGGCGGGGTTGTATACCTCGCTGGTGCGCTCGGCGGAACCGTCGAACTCCTGGTGGCCGATGAGGTGGGTGATCCGGGTGGGCGTGCTCATGGCGTTTCCTCGTGTGTCGGTCCGGTGAAGGGAAGTCGGGGGTCCATCGGGTGGTCGGTCCAGGTGTCGCGGACCCAGGTGTGCGCCGGGTCGTCGCAGATGCGCCACGCCCGTTCGTCGCCGGGTCCGGCCATCACGTTCAGGTAGTACAGGTCGTACCCGGGCGGGGCCATCGACGGCCCGTGCCAGCCGTGCGGCACCAGCACGACATCGCCGGAGACGACGCGGGCGTTGACCTCGATCGGACGATCGGCCGTGCCGTGCACCGCCTGGTAGCCGTGCGGTTCGGCCTCGGCCGGGCCACCCGTGGCGATACGGGACTCGAAGTAGTAGATCTCCTCGAGTTCGGTCTCGACGCCGGGGCGTTCCTCGTCATGCTTGTGCGGCGGGTACGAACTCCAGTTGCCCGACGGCGTCAGCACCTCGCAACAGATGATCGAATCCGCGTGCAGCGCAGCGGGAGTGCCGAAGTTGTGCACTTGCCGAGAACAGTTGCCGGCGCCGCGAAGCTCGACCGGCACGGCGTCCTTGTCGACGACAGCGAACGGTTGATCGGACGACGCGGGCGCGAAACACAGCGCCACCCGACTCGGCTCGGACGCGGTGACGGTGAGAGTTCGGCCGCGCGGCACGTACGCCACATCGCTCGGACCTTCGAACACGTCGGCTCGCCCCATCAGCCGGACCTGATCCGGGTCGCAGGACACATCGACACCGAGGCCGGACAGCGGAACCACGATGTACTCGTCGTCGCCGGTCTGGAGCGTGCGTGACTCGCCGGCACCGAGCGTCGCCACCAGCAGCCCGGTGTGCCGCCAGTCGTCACTACCCGGTCGCACCACGACGTCGTACTGCTCGTCGCTGATCGACCCGGCAGGCCTGTGCCAATTCATGATTCAGTCCCTTTCGCCGAGTGGCCGGGCTGTGAACCAGTGGCCGGGGTATAACCCGGCCACTCGTCCGTAACCCGGCCACTCGATGAAGGTTCGGTGCCGTGGACGAGGCGAGCCGCGACGTCGACGGCCGCGGCGACGTCGTCGTCCGGCGGGAAGAGCAACGCGCGACCGATCACCAGCCCGGCCGCGGACGGAGCGCTGAGCGCGTCCTCCCAGCTCGCGTACGTCTCGTCCGAGTCGGTCGTCGGGTCGCCGCCGAGGAGCAGGGTCGGAAGCGTGGTGGCCTCCAGAACGCGGTGCATCTCGGGCACGATCGGCACCTTCAGCCAGGTGTACGCGCTGGTGGCGCCGAGCCCGGACGCCACGTGCATCGACCGGATGGTCGCGTCGGCGGTGAGGATATTGCGGGCACGGCCGTCGGTGCCGAACTCTGACCAGAACGGTTCGATCATCGCGATCTTGCGGCGGGTTGCCAGCTCGTCGACAGCACGTGCTGTCGCCTGGAGAGTGGCGACGGTTCCGCTGTCCTGCAAGCAGATTCGAGCAAGTGTCTTTCCGCCGTCCAGTCCGAAATCGTCGATCTGCGCCGCCGTGTACCCGGTGAACCGATCATCGAACTCGAAGCCGGCCCCCTGCAAGCCGCCGCGGTTCATCGACCCGATCACCAGCTTGTCGTCCAGCGCTCCGAGCAACAGGAGGTCCTCCAGCACGTCGGCCGTGGCGAGCACGCCGTCGACACGCGGGTTGGCCAGCGCCGTCACCAGCCGGCCCAGCAGTTCAGGTCGGGACGCCATCGCGTCGTTGTTGTCGCGCACCCCGAGCGCGCCACGGGCCGGGTGGTCGGCGGCGACGATGAGGAGCCGACTGTCCGGGCCTTTGCGGCGCCCACGCGTCGCCCAGGCAGATGCGATCGCGTCCGGGTCGCTGATCCGTCGGCGGGTCAGTTGGTGAATTTCGGTGTCGGACAGTCTCATCATCCCTCCAGACGCACGGCGCCCGCTGCCAGCGCAGCCTCGACCTGGGCAGTGTTCGGCATGGCGGACGAGCACTCGAGCCGACCGGCGACGATCGCGCCGGCGGCGTTCGCGAAACGCAGCATCCGTTCCAGATCCCAGCCGGACACAAGCCCATGGACGATCGCCCCACCGAACGCGTCACCCGCACCGAGGCCATTGACGACGTCGACCGGCAACGGCGGCACCTCCACGCATTCGCCGGCGGTCATCGCCAGCACCCCACGCGGACCCTGTTTCACGATCGCCAGCTCGATCCCACGATCCAGCAGAGCTCGGGCAGCTCTGGTCGGATCGGTCTCACCCACCGCGATCTCGCACTCGTCCTGGTTGCCGACGGCGACCGTGACCTGCGCGAGTGCCTCACCGACGATCGCGCGGGCGCCGTCCGGCGACGGCCAGAACATCGGTCGCCAGTCGAGATCGAGCACGGTGAGCGGGCGCCGCTCTCGAACACCCCAGGCGTAGAAGTGCGCTTCGCGCGAGGGTTCGCGGGACAGGCCGGTGACCGTCGACCAGTACACGCGGGCGTCCCGCACCTGCTCGACCGGTATCTGCGCGGGATCGATGGTGAGGTCGGGTGCGATCGGCTCGCGATAGAAGTAGAGCGGGAAGTCGTCGGGCGGAAAGAGCTCACAGAAGGTGATCGGTGTCTTCAGTTCCGGGGTCGGCGTCACGGCGGCGGGGTCGACCCCGAACTCCTCCAATTGCCTGATCAGGTAACGACCGAACGGGTCGTCTCCGGTCCGGGAGATGAGCGCGCAGGTGCGTCCGTACCGCGCGGCGGCGACCGCGACGTTGGCCGCGCTGCCACCCAGGAACTTGCCGAACGTGTCGACCTCCTCCAGGCCGACGCCGCTGGTGAGCGGGTACAGGTCGACGCCGAGCCGGCCGATGGCCAGCAGGTCGGGTGCGGACGAGGTCACGACGAATGCCCTTCTCGGGGGACCGGACGGGTGATCCTGCAATGTAATGACATTTTTACTTCCGAACGACATTTGCTGTCTATGATCGGCCCATGGCTGAGACAGTGCCGGTGGTCATCGATCGGGCGAGCCCAGTCCCGTTGTACTACCAACTCGCCCAGCAGCTCACCGCTGCCATCGAGAGCGGGTCGCTCAAACCGGGCGACCCGTTCGAGAACGAACTGGCGATGGCCGAACGGCTCGACCTGTCCCGCCCGACGGTGCGCCGGGCGATAGCGGAGCTGGTGCAGCGTGGCCTGGTCACCCGGCGCCGAGGCATCGGGACGACGGTGGCCAACGAGGTGATCCACCGCCGCGACGAGCTCACCAGTCTCTACGAGGACCTCGTCCGCTCCGGGAAGGAGCCACGCACCGAGTTGCTCGACTTCGACCGCACCGCTCACTCGCCGGTGGCTGCCGAGTTCTTCGGCGTCCCGAAGAATGCCGACCTGGTGTTCGTGCGGCGTCTGCGATACACCGGTGACGTCCCCCTGTCGATCCTGTCGAACTGGTTGCTGCCGCAAGCGGCGAAGTTCGACGAGCGGCAACTGATCGACCGTGGCCTGTACGCGCTGCTGCGCGAGGCCGGAGTGCGTCCGGTGGTCGGCAAACAGCGCATCGGTGCCAGACGTCCGACCGGCAAGGAACGTTCGATGCTGCGCACCGACAAGGGCGAACCGCTGCTGACGATGACCCGTCGAGCGTTCGACGAGTCGGGCGCACCGGTCGAATACGGCGACCACGTCTACCGCGCCGACCAGTACGCCATCGAGATCACCGTCCACCAGAGCTGAGCACCGTCACAGGTGATGGCGCTGATCGCGCTTGCGCTGCTCGTACGCCGCACGCGCAGCTGTGGTCGACTGCAAGGTGGAGGTCTCGCTGACCGGTACGTCCCACCAGGACGAACCCGGGGGATTGGGGCCGGTGAGGTCGGTCTCGATGTAGAGCACCACGGACTCCTCGCCGTCCAGCGCAGTACGCAGACTGCTGCGGAACTCCTCGATTCCGTCGCTGCGCACCACCTTCACACCCCAGGACGCCGCATTTGCCGCGAGGTCGAACGGCACCGGCGCCCCGTCCAAACGCCCGCTGGACGCGTCCCGCATCCGGTACTTCGTGCCGAAGCGCTGCGACCCGACAGACTCCGACAGCGCACCGATCGAGGCGAAGCCCGCGTTGTCGAGCAGCACGACGATGACCTTGATGCCTTCGGACGCGATGGTCGCGAGTTCCATCGGCATCATCTGGTAGGAACCGTCACCGACGACGGCGACGACATTCCGGTCTTCGTCGCCGATCGCGAGGCGGACGCCGAGCGCTGCCGGAATCTCGTATCCCATGGTCGAGTAGGCGTATTCGAGGTGGTACTGGTCGGGCGAGGTCGCGCGCCACAGGCACTGCAGGTCGCCCGGCATCGAACCCGCCGCATTGATGATCACGTCGCGCTCGGCCAGTTCGTCGTTGAGTGCACCGAACACCTCGGTCTGTGCCGGGAGCGGCTCGTGGTCGCGGTGATAGCACTGCTCGATGACGTCGTTCCACTCGTCCCAGAGCCCCGCTGCTTCCTGCTGATACGCGTCGTCGGTGTGCCACCCCGCCATCTGCTCCTGCAACGCGACGAGCGCGGCGCGTGCATCGGCCACGACCATCGTCGCCGAGTTCTTCGCGGCGTCGAAGGACTGCACGTTGATGTTCACGAACTTCACGTCCGGACGCGCGAACGCGGTGTGTGACGCGGTGGTGAAGTCGGAGTACCGGGTGCCGATGCCGATGATCAGATCCGCCTGCGCAGCGAGCGCATTCGCCGCGGAGTTGCCGGTCGAGCCGACTCCACCGACGGCCACCGGATGGTCGAAGTTGATCGCACCCTTGCCGGACTGAGTGTCGGTCACCGGAATCCCTGTGACAGAGGCGAACTCGCGCAGGACGTCACTCGCCTCCGAGTAGACGACGCCACCACCGGCGACGATCAGGGGTCGCTCGGCAGCCTTGATCGCGGCGACTGCTCGTTCGAGAGCCGCCGGGTCGGGGGCCGGTCGGGGAATGTGCCAGACCCGGCGGGAGAAGAACTCCTGCGGCCAGTCGTACGCCTCGGCCTGCACATCCTGTGGCAGGCAGATCGTCACCGCACCGGTCTCGGCCGGATCGGTCAGCACCCGCATGGCAGCGAGCAGCGAGGGCATCAACTGTTCCGGACGGTTGATCCGGTCCCAGAAACGTGAGACCGGTTTGAATGCGTCGTTGACCGAGATGTCGAGCGAACGCGGGTCTTCCAATTGCTGCAGCACGGGGTCGGGGTAGCGGGTGGCGAACTGGTCGGACGGCAGCAGCAGTACCGGTAGTCGATTGGTTGTCGCGAGGGCGGCGCCGGTGACCATGTTCGTCGCGCCGGGGCCGATGGACGTGGTGACGGCCAGTGTCTGGCGGCGCCGCGTCTCCTTCGCAAACCCGGCGGCCGCATGAACCCCGCCCTGCTCGTTGCGCATCAGCCAGTACGGCATCTCGTCGTCTTCTTTCGCATCGACCGAGTTCTGCAGCAGGGCCTGGCCCACGCCGGCGACGTTCCCGTGTCCGAAGATCCCGAATGTGCCTGCGATCAAACGCCGCTCATCGCCGTCCCTCTCCGAGTACTGCTGCGTCAGAAAGCGGACGAGTGCCTGGCCGACCGTCAGGCGAACGGTGGGCGCGTGGGCGTACGGATAACTCGAGCTCATCGGTGCTCCCCTCGGGACGGTCAAAGCCAGGTTATCGGCCTTGTTCTGACATTTGAACAACTGGCCCGGCGAGCCTGGGGCCTCAGGATGCGTGAACGGACGGAGGGCGGCCCGCGTGGGATAGTGGTCGCATGCTGACCAGAACGCACGCGTTCACCGTTCCTGTGCCTCATTCCCGGCAGGAGGTCTGGGACTGGTTCGCCCGTCCGGGTGCCTTCCACCGGTTGGCGGCTCCGTGGACACCCCTGCAACCACTGGAGGAAGCGCGCAGTCTGGCCGACGGCCGGGCGGTGCTCCAAGCGAAGGTCGCGACGGCGTCCGTGCCCCGTGGCCGGTGGGTGGCCCAGCACCAGCCGGACGAGTACATCGACGGGAGTCAGTTCGGCGATCACTGTGTGTCCCAGCCGTTCTCGGCGATCACCGGGTGGAAGCACCTGCATCGCTTCGAGGGCGACGACGCGTCCTGCCGGTTGATCGACCAAGTGACGACCCGCGTCCCGAAGTCAGTGCTCACCCCGATGTTCCGCTACCGCGGACGTCAGGTGACCGACGATCTGAACGCTCACGCGGCTGCCGCTCGGCAGTGGGATGCGAAACCCAGCACCATCGCGATCACCGGCGCGCGCGGGTTGGTGGGGACGGCGCTGACCGCGTTCCTTTCGACCGGTGGCCACAGGGTCATCCACCTCGTGCGTGGCGAACCCGATCCCGACGCGATCCACCAGCAGCGGCACTGGGATCTCGAAACCCCCGACCCGGCGATCCTCGACGGGGTCGACGCGGTGGTCCACCTGGCCGGCGAGACGATCGCCGGCAGGTTCACCGCCGAACACATGAGCAAGGTGCACGACAGTCGGGTCGGTCCGACCCATCGGCTGGCGGAGGCGATCGTGCAGCACGGCGGTCCGCGGGTGTTCGCCTCCGCATCCGCGATCGGTTTCTACGGCTCCGAGCACACCGACGAACTGCTGGACGAGTCGAGCCCGTCGGGCGACGACTTCCTGGCCAGTGTGGTGCGTGAGTGGGAAGAGGCGACTTCGCCGACCTCCGACGCAGGTGTCCGGACGGTGCTGGTCCGCACAGGTTTGGTGCAGTCGGCCCGCGGAGGCCTGCTGGCCGTCCTTCGTCCGTTGTACGAGGCCTTCCTGGGCGGTCGTCTTGGTGACGGGCAGCAGTGGATGTCGTGGATCGCCATCGACGACCTGATCGACGTCTATCACCGCGCGATCTTCGACGATGTGCTCGCCGGTCCGGTGAATGCCGTTGCCCCGCAGCCACTTCGCAACGAGGAGTTCAGCAAGGTGCTCGCGTCGGTGATCTCCCGGCCGAGTTCGCTCGCGGTGCCGAAGGTGGGCCCGCAGTTGCTGCTCGGCCAACGCGGAGCGCGGGAGTTGGCGCTCGCCAGCCAGCGCGTCGTGCCCGCCGCGCTCATCGACGCCGGACACAGGTTCCGACACCCGGGCCTGCGGGAGGCGCTGCAGCACGAGCTCGGCCGAACCGACTGAGTCACCGATCGACTACCGATCGGGTGGATTTAGGATCCGGAGCATGAACTTCACAAGCATCATCGCCAAGGCGAAGAACTACGCCGCGAAGAACCCCGACAAGGTGCGCGACGGCATCGACAAGGCCGAGGCCGCGGTCAACGCCAAGACCGGCAACAAGTACGCCGGCAAGGTGAGGCAGGGCGCAGACGCCCTCGAGGACCAGCTCGGGGTGCCGGACGCTCCCGCGCAGCCTCAGGGTGGCGAGCAGCCGCCGACCACTCCGGCTCCGCAGCCGAACCAGCCTGGCACCCAGGCGGGCACCCAGCCCGGAACGCAGCCGCCCGCAGCCGGCTGATCACAGAAGGTTCCAAGTCGTTGTGCGACTCCCGCCCGGCGATGCGTCGACGGTCCTACCCTGGGACAGTTGGCCGTAGATCGATGAAAGGCAAGACGTTGAGACCCGCTGCGACGACCATGCCCCTGAGCGCCCACCGCGTGGCGCCGGGTGGAAGCGTACGCGGCGGCATCGTGATGCTGCCCGGGCTGCGCGAGTCGGACGCGACCATCATGGAACTCGCGCGCCGTTTCGCTCACGAGCGCTACGTCGTCCTCGTCCCCGAACTCGTCGCGGGCCTCGGCCTCGACCCGCAGGCGGCCGCGCGCGCGGAGCAGGCCTGGCAGGACGCCGACCTTGCCGACGACCCGACGGTCGGCGACGTCATGGCCGTCATGCAGAGCCCCGACTACGAGCGTTGGGTGATGAAGGCCCTGCGTGCCACCGTCGGGGAGCTAGCGAAGGAACCGGGCGTCGACACCCGGATCGCGGTGATCGGCTACGGCACCGGCGGGGGACTCGCGTTCGCGCTCGCGGCGGTCGATTCTCGGGTTCGCCTCGCACTGTCCTACGACTGTGTGGCCACCGATATCGACCTGGTCGAGAACATCAAGGGTGCAGCGGTCAGCTTCTACGCGGCCGACAACGCGGCGGCCGCAGAAGGTCTGCCCGAGTTACGGGCAGCGATGCGCCGTGCGGGAGTGCCGTTCTGCGCCAAGAAGTACCCGGGCAACCTCAACACGCTGCGTGATCTGGCGGCGGTCGGGCCGCAGTCGGCACTGGCTCGCGACCTGTGGCAGCGTTCGCTGGCGATGTTGCGGCTGCACCTCGCCTGATCCGTCGGCATCACCGGCCGCCGGTCGACATCCAGCTGCCCAGCGGCTGATCGGGGTAGTCCTCGTCGGTGACTACCTCGTCGACGACGTTCAGCCCGCGTGCTCGGTAGGTGCGTAGCGCGGCAGATCCGTCGAGCGAGCAGGTGTGCACCCAGACACGCGAGACCTTCGGCAATCCCGTTGTCTGCCAGGCGCGCTCGATGCCTCGGGTGAGTAGCGCCGACCCCAGTCCACAGCCGATCGCCGATTCCACCAGTCCGAAGTACTTGATCTCCATGTCCGTGGTCTGCCCGATCGCCGACGCACCGAGTTGCAGGTAGCCCTGTGGAACGCCGTCGGCGTAGGCGATCAGGAAGCGAGTGCCGGGCGCGGCGAGGTCCTCGGACCACTGCTGACGAGACCAATCGAGGCGGTCGGTCCAGCGCCACGGACCGCCGACCAGTCCGTACAGGAAGCGAGCGAATTCCGGTGTCACCGAAGTTGATTCGGTGACGGTCAAGCCCTCGGGAAGCTGGGCCGGGCCACGGAGGTCGTCCGGTGAACGCATCTCCAGCGTCCAGGTGGTGACCTTCACGGACGGGTCAGCAGCGCGTCGATCCGGTCGATCGTGGCGGCGGTCGCCTCGCGGTCGCCGTCCGGCCCATGGACGTCGGTGAACAGGTGGCCGCGGCCGGGGACGACGAAGTCCTCGAAGGACGTGCCCTCGGCCTCGACCGACGCACGCAACGCATCGAGGTCGTCCTGCTCGATCCAGGGGTCGGACTCGTAGCGGTGCACCTGTACCGGCGCACCCGGCCACCGTCCGAACGGCGCCGCGACGCTGTGCATCAGGATCACGCCCGCGGCCTCGGGCCGGGTCGCGGCGAGGGTCTGCGCGAAGGCCGAGCCCAGCGAGAACCCAGCGAGTGCGGCGTCCGCGGGAAGTTCCTCGACCACCGGCAGGATCCGCTTGAACAGTTCCTTGGCGCCGGTGCGGTCGCGGTATCCGACGCCCGACTCCTCGTCGTCGAACACCTGGCCGTCGTAGTAGTCGGGCACCACGAGGGTGTGGCCGCGAGCGGTGAGCGCATCGGCGAACTCTCGCACTGCCGGTCGCAGGCCGAGGGCGGAGTGCAGCAGCAGGATATGGGTCATGTCTTCTCCTCAGCCGAACAGGACGGCGGCTTCGTCCCAGCGACTCTGGGGCACGGACTTCAGGTCGGCGGTGCCTTCGCTCAGTGGAACGGTTTCGATGTCGATGCCGCGCAGCGACACCATGTGGCCCCACTTGGAGTCCATCACGGCGTCGATCGCGGCCAGCCCGAACCGGGTGGCGAGCACCCGGTCGTAGGACGTCGGCACGCCCCCACGCTGCAGGTGACCGAGCGTCATGACCCGGGTCTCGATGTCGGTGCGCTGTTCGATGATCGGGCCGAGCCATTCGCCGACACCGCCGAGGCGGGGTCGTCCGAAGCCGTCGAGGGCATCGCGGACGATCTCCGCACCGTCCGGCATGAAGCCTTCGGCCACGACGACCAGCGGTGCGCGGCCGCGGTCGAGCGCCGATTCCACCCATCCGCAGATCTGCTCCATGCTCACCGGTTGCTCGGGGATGAGGATCGCGTGTGCACCACTGGCGAGACCGGCGTGCAGGGCGATCCAACCGACGTGGCGTCCCATGACTTCGACCACCATGCAGCGGTGGTGCGACTCCGCGGTGGTGCGCAGCCGGTCGATCGACTCGGTCGCGATCGACACCGCAGTGTCGAAACCGAAGGTGTAGTCGGTCGCCGAGAGATCGTTGTCGATGGTCTTCGGCACGCCGACGACCTTGATGCCGTCATCGTGCAGCATCCGCGCGACGGTGAGGGTGCCTTCGCCACCGATGGCGATGATCGCGTCCATCTCGTTGCGTTCCATCACCTGCTTCACCCGAGCCGAGCCGCCGCCACCTTCGCCGAACGGCCCGATGCGCGAGGTGCCGAGGATCGTGCCGCCGGTGCGGGAGAGCCCTCGAACGTCGTGGCGGGGCAGGGGGCGGATGTCGTCCTCGACGAGCCCACGGAATCCGTCGCGGATGCCCTGGAAGTTGACGCCGTAGATGCGGTCGCCCTTCATCACCGCACCACGGATAACTGCGTTCAGGCCGGGGCAGTCGCCGCCGCTGGTCAGAATGCCGATGTTCACGTGGTCAAGCATGGCGGCTACCCGCCGGTCGGCGAAACCGCCCGGCGAGCCTGCTCAAAATGCGAGTCGGCGAATTCGGCGCGGGGTGCAAGGATCTGCAGGTGACCGAGCAACCGATCGACATGTGCCTTGCGCTGGTCGTAGACCTGGATCGGAGACGGGTTTTGTTGGGTCGCAAGCTGCGTGGGTTCGGCGAGGGCAAGGTGATCGCACCCGGTGGGAAGCTCGAAGCGGGAGAGTCCGCGCTCGAAGCGGCGGTACGGGAACTGGCGGAGGAGACGTCCCTGAGTTCGTATGTCCGGGACGCGCGGTCAGTGGGGGAGTTGTTGTTCACCTGGGCCGACCCGCAGCGGACGCCGTTCCGGGTGTCGCTGGTGATGATCGAGCGCTGGACGGGCGAGGCCGAGGCGTCAGCTGAGTTGTCGCCGTTCTGGTGCCCGCTGGACGAGATCCCGTATGCGGACATGTGGGACGACGACCGCATCTGGCTGCCGAACGTGCTGCGTGGCGACGTGGTCACGGCGACGATCGGCTACGACTTCGTCGGCGAGTTCGTCACCTCCGTCGATCTGGATGCCGCCGGGCGCAAAGCGCGACAGTCGCGCGTTACGCCCCGGTAGTGCCGCGTACCGGGGCGTAAGTCGCGACAATCGCGCCTTCGTTCGAGCCGCTAGGGTCGGTCGCGAGTTGTACGGCCATCTCGCCGGCCGGGTTCTACCTGCCGACCGGACTCGCTGTCGCGGGTGCCGCGCTGCTGTCGATGAAGGCGGCGAGCCACGCACCGTTGCCGATCATCCGGCTGTTCAGCCAGAAGCCACGTCGCCCTCCCGAACTGCGGGCACGTCCCGATGCTCGATGAACCGGAGCTGATCACGCGAGTCATCGAAGAGACCGTGGAACTGGCCGAACGTACACCTGCCACCTCGACGATGTCGGCGACCGCGTGAACCACTCCTACTCGACCTCTCTGCGGTGGGAAGGGACGACGGCGACCGGGTACGACGACTACTCGCGGCAACACCAGATCGACGTCGTGGGCAAACATCATCTGACCCTCAGTTCCGACCCCGCCTTCCGTGGCGACCCCAGCCTGACCAACCCCGAAGAACTGTTACTCGCCGCAGCCAGCAGTTGCCAACTGCTGTCCTTCCTCGCCGTCGCAGCACGCGCACGGGCTGACGTGCGTTCGTACGTCGACCACGCCGAAGCGGTCATGGCGAACGACGAAAGACCGTTGTGGGTCAACGAGATCCGACTCAACCCGGTCATCGAGATCAGCGGCGGCAAGCAACCGGACAAGTGGGAGCGCTGGGTGCGGATCGCTCACCAGGAGTGCTTCATCGCCCGTTCACTGCGATCACGGATGACCGTGCGCGCCACCTTCGTCACCGGCGACGGCGAGCACACGGTCGTCGAGGTGACCGACGCCTGAGGTCGGCAGTCGCCCGCCACGATGCCGGGAGTGGCACGATCGGTCACCATGACGACGAAGCAGACGACCAAGTCCGTCACCTTCCTCATCCTCGGCGCCGGCGGTGACCTCACCCAGCGCCTGCTGCTCCCCGGACTCGGCAGCCTGCTGGCGGTCGAGTCCGACCGCGAGGTGCAGGTGATCGGTGCCGACCGTGCCGACCTGACAACGGCCTCGTTCCGCGCCCTGGTGCGCGATCGGCTGAAGAAGGGCGGCGCCGACGCGAAGACCGCCGGGCGCATCGCCGGCAAGGCGCACTACATCAAGGCCGACCTGCTCGACCCGTCCGCGCTCGCCGACCTCGTCCAGGCGGCCGAGGGCGAACTCGTCGTCTACTTCGCGCTCCCGCCGGCCATCTCGATGAAGGTCTGCGCCCAACTGGAGAAGCTCGACCTGCCCGCGTCCACCCGTCTGGGTCTGGAGAAGCCGTTCGGCGCCGACGAGAAGTCGGCCCGGCAGTTCAACAAGCAACTGCAGCGAGTGGTGGACGAGGACCGCATCTTCCGCGTCGACCACTTCCTCGGCGTCTCGACCGTCCTCAATCTCATCGGCATGCGGTTCGCCAACCGCATGCTCCAACCGATCTGGAACGCCGAGCACATCGAGCGGGTCGAGATCCTCTATGACGAGGACCTCGCGCTCGAGGGCCGCGCCGGCTACTACGACCAGGCAGGTGCGCTGCGCGACATGCTGCAGAGCCACCTGCTGCAGATCCTGGCCATCTTCGCGATGGAGCCGATCGCCAGTCTCGATCCGCAGGAACTGGCCGATCTCAAGGCTCAGGTGCTGCGTGCCACCCACATCTGGGAGAACAACCCGAAGGAGTACGCGCAGCGCGCGCGCTACACCGCCGGTTCGATCAACGGCCGCAGCGTGCCCTCGTACGTCAAGGAGAAGGGCGTCGAATCCTCGCGCAACACCGAGACGCTCGCCCAGCTCACCGTCCAGATCGACAACAACCGGTGGGCCGGCGTCCCGTTCGTGCTGCGCAGCGGGAAGGCGATGGGCGCTCCCCGAAAGCAGGTCATCGTCTACTTCCGCGACGTGCCGCACCTGCCCAAGGGGTTCATCGGCGACCACACCGGCGACGCGATGATCATCGATCTCAAGCCCGGACGGGTGTCGTTCAAGCTGTCGATGAACGCCGAGGGTGACCCGCTCGACCTGGAGCAGAAGACGCTGTCGGCCGATCTCGCGGGAGCGCAGATGACGGCCTACGGCGAAGTGCTGCGCTACCTGATGGACGACAACCAGTTGCTCAGCGTGCGAGCGGACTCGGCCGAACTGTGCTGGAAGATCGTCGCTCCGGCGATCAAGGCATTCGAACAGAATCTGGTGCCGATCCAGCAGTACAAGGCCGGCTCGGACGGACCCGAGGGCTGGTTGGCCGACGACTCGGTCGCCATCGGTCAGGAGAGCGCCGAACTCACTTCGACGTCCAACAAGGGTCGTACCGCGCGGACGACGACGGCTCGTCCCGCCAAGGGCTGACGCGTTCGTCCACCCGTGACGGTTCCCCTGAACTCGCCGGTAACTTAGGCTTGGTCAGCCCGCAACAGCAAGGAGCCGACGGTGTCCGAACAGCAGATGCACGAGCAGACGCGGCAGCACCCTGCCCTCAAGGACCGCTACGACGTCGTCGTGGTGGGTGCCGGTCTGTCGGGGATCGATGCCGGCTACCGGTTGCAGACGATGTGTCCGGACAAGGACTACGTCATCCTCGAAGGCCGCGAGAGCATGGGCGGCACCTGGGACCTGTTCAAATACCCGGGCATCCGCTCCGACTCGGACATGTTCACCCTCGGGCTGCCGTTCGAGCCGTGGACCGGTAAGAAGTCCATCGCTGACGGCGCCGACATCCTGGACTACCTCAAGGACACTGCGGCCAAGCACGGCATCGACGAGCGCATCGTCCACCGCACCAAGGTCACGGACGCCTCCTGGGACAGCGCCACCGCCGAGTGGACGCTGACGCTCACCACACCGGGCGGCGAAAGCACCGTACGCAGCCGCTTCATCTACCTCTGCTCGGGCTATTACGACTACGACGAGCCCTACGACCCCGCGTTCACCGGCCGTGACGACTTCCGGGGTGAGGTCATCCATCCGCAGTTCTGGCCGCAGGAGTTCGACCCGGCAGGCAAGAAGATCGTCGTCATCGGTTCGGGCGCGACCGCCGTCACCCTTGTCCCGGCGCTCGCCGACCGGGGCGCAGAGGTGACGATGTTGCAGCGCACGCCTTCCTACGTCCTGGCGCTGCCGAACACCGACCCGATCGCGAACGTGCTGCAACGGACACTGTCGCCGCAACGCGCCTACAGCATGATCCGGATGAAGAACGCCACTCAGGCGCTCTCCCTCTACCTGGCCAGCCGCCGGGCGCCTAAGACGATCGGCAACATGTTGCGCAAGGGCGTCATGGCCCAGGTGCGCGGCACCGACGTCACCGAGCGCGACTTCACCCCGCCGTACGGGCCGTGGGACCAACGGCTGTGCATCGTGCCGGACGGCGACCTGTTCAAGGCCATCAGGAGTGGCAAGGCGAATGTCGTCACCGACACCGTCGACTCGTTCGTGCCCGAAGGCATCCGCACCGGATCCGGTCAGGTCATCGAGGCGGACGCGGTCGTCACGGCGACCGGGCTGAAGATGCTCGCCGGTGGCGGCATCACGCTCACCGTCGACGGGGCGAAGGTCGACATGGGCAGCCGCTACATCTACCGCGGCATGATGATCAACGGCGTGCCGAACATCGCGATGTGCGTCGGTTACACCAACGCCTCGTGGACGCTGCGTGCCGATCTCACGTCGCAGTACTTCGCGACGTTCATCAACCACCTGGACGCCCAGGGGTACGCGTACGGCTACCCGCACGTCGACTCCGCCATGGACGCCCGACCGGCCCTCGACCTGGACGCCGGGTACGTGCTGCGGTCGATGGCCGAGTTCCCCAAGCAGGGTGACCGCGCACCGTGGTTCCTGCACCAGAACTACCTGCGCGACCGGCGCGACACCCGGCGAGCCGACGTCAGCAAGGACATGACGTTCGTCCGTCGCGCAGAGCAGCACGACATCCAGGAGATCGCCGCTCCCGCGGTGGTGTGAGTCCGTGCCGCAGAACGTACGTGCCGAGCGCGGCCTTCGGGTCGCGCTGTCGTCGTATCGCAGCAAGCCGCACTCGGGCGGCCAGGGCGTGTACGTCCGCAATCTCTCGCGGGAACTGGTCGCACTCGGCCACGACGTCGAGGTGTTCAGCGGTCCGCCCTATCCCGAGTTGGACGCAGGGGTGCGGCTGACAACGGTCCCGGGGCTTGACCTGTACCGCGAGCCCGACCCCTTCCGTACCCCGCACATCCGCGAATTTCGTTCCGATCTGGACGTATTGGAGTTCGCGACGATGTGCACTGCGGGGTTCCCGGAGCCCCGGGTGTTCGGTCTTCGCCTGGACCGCCTGCTGCGCTCGCGGCTGTCGCAGTTCGACGTGCTGCACGACAACCAGACGCTCGCTCCGGGCATCCTCGAACTGGAGCGACGCGGGCTACCGGTGCTCACCACGATCCATCACCCGATCAGCCGGGACCGTCGCCTGGAGATCGAGCACGCCCGTGGGTGGGATCGCGTCACCAAGCGTCGGTTCTACGGCTTCGTCCAGATGCAGGCTCGCGTCGCTCGAAAGACTTCGCACGTGTTGACGGTGTCCGAGGGTTCGGCGCAGGACATCGTCACCGACTTCCGCGTGCCCCGCGAACGCATCAGCATCGTCCCGGTCGGGGTGGCGGTCGAGACGTTCGCGCCGCCGTCGCTGCCGCGCGTCCGTGGGCGGCTGGTGACGATCGCGTCGGCCGACGTGCCGCTCAAGGGCGTGCCGGTGTTGATCGAAGCGCTGAAGAACATGCGCACCGACGCGTGGTCGGAACTGATCATCGTCGCAGCCGCAAGCGAACGCACCCAGAAGTCGCTGGCAGACGCCGGCCTGCTCGACCGGGTGAGCTTCCGCTCCGGCCTCACCGATCTCGAACTCGCCGGCCTCATCGGGTCGGCCGAAGCCCTCGTCGTGCCCTCGCGATACGAAGGATTCTCGCTGCCGGCGATCGAGGCGATGGGGTGTGGGACGCCGGTCGTCGCGTCCGCGGTCGGCGCCCTGCCGACGCTCGTGTCCGGTGGCGCGGGAGCACTCGTGCCGCCGAACGACCCCGTCGCACTGGCAAATTCACTGACCGAAGTGCTGAGTTCGCCGGATCTTCGTACCGCCATGGGCGCGGCCGGTCGACGGCGCGCGGTGGCGACGTACAGCTGGCGTGCCGTCGCCGAACAAACAGCAGACCTCTACCGGGACGTGATCCGTGCTCGACGGACGTCCGGCACGATGAAGGAGAACGAACATGTTGACCGTTGACTTCGACCGCTTCCCGGTCTCACCCGGGATGAACCTGATCGACGTCGGTTGCGGCCAGGGACGGCACTCCTTCGAGGCGTATCGCCGTGGCTGCAACGTGACTGCATTCGACATGAACGAATCCGACCTGGCCGACGTGAAGACGATGTTCGGTGCGATGGAGGCCGAGGGTGAAGCGGGCTTCCCAGCCATCGCCCAGGTGCAGGCCGGCGACGCCCGCGCGATGCCGTTCGAGGATGGCAGCTTCGACCGGGTGATCGCCTCGGAGATCCTCGAGCACATCCATGAGGACGAGGCCGTGATGGCCGAACTTTTCCGGATCACCAAACCCGGTGGTCTGGTCGCCGTGACCGTGCCGCGCAACTGGCCCGAACAGGTCTGTTGGAAGCTCTCCGATGAGTACCACGAGGTCGAGGGCGGACACATCCGTATCTACAAGGCGTCCGAACTCGTCGACAAGCTCACCCGCGCCGGATTCCAGCCGTACGCGCAGCACCACGCGCACGCGCTGCACGCCCCGTACTGGTGGCTGAAGTGCGCGGTCGGCAGCGACAACGACAACTTCGCGACGAAGGCGTACCACCGCCTGTTGGTCTGGGACATGATGAGCGCGCCGCTGGTCACCCGGCTCGCCGAGAAGTCGCTCGACCCGGTGCTCGGCAAGAGTTTCGTGGTCTACCTCCGCAAGCCGGAGCATTCATGACGGCACCCGCACGCGACCTCTCGTTGCACGACGCGCTCACCCACGAGCGCGTCGTCCGGATCGGCGATTTCATTGCTTCGCAACAGGATCCGAACGGTGCGCTGCCGTGGTTCCGCGGCGGCCACCTCGACCCCTGGGATCACGTCGAGGCCGCGATGGGTCTGACCGTGGCCGGTCGTCACGACGAGGCGATCCGGGCCTACCTGTGGTCGGCGCGTACCCAGCGGCCCGACGGATCCTGGCCGATGAAGCAGACCGCCGGCGTCGTCGAGGAAGCTGCAGCCGACACCAACCAGTGCGCCTATATCGCGGTCGGTGTCTGGCACTACTACCTGGTCACCGGACACAGCGCGTCGCTGGCCCGGTTCTGGCCGACGGTCGAAGCGGCGATCAACTTCGTGGTGCGTGGACAGCTTGCGTCCGGCGCGATCTCCTGGGCGATGAACGTCGAGCGGGAATGGGACGACCAGGCGCTGCTCACCGGCTCGTGCAGCACCCTGCAGGCCATCGAATGCGCCTGTCTCATCGCCGAGACGCTGGGCCACGACCGCCCGCGCTGGCGGGCCGCCGGTCGTGGGCTGCGGGACGCGATCCGTAACTCGCCCGAGGTGTTCGAGGATCGCAGTCGATACTCGATGGACTGGTACTACCCGGTGCTCACCGGGGCCGTGCGCGACGAAGCTGCCGCGCGGCTGATCGACTCCGGCTGGGAGACCTTCGGATGGCCCGGACGCGGTATCCGTTGTGTGGCCGACGAGCCGTGGGTGACCGCGGCCGAGACCGTCGAGCTCGTCGCAGCTCTGGATGCAATCGGTGAATCCGACCGTGCCACAGAGCTTTTCAATGACGTGCAGTTCCTCTTCGACGAGGAGACCGGTGGTTACTGGACCGGCATGAACATTCCGAACGAGCAGGTCTGGCCGGTGGAACAGACCACCTGGTCGGCCGCGGCCGTCCTGCTCGCGGCCGACGCGCTAGGACAAGCCACCGGGGGAGCCTCGCTGTTTCGTGATGCCGGTGGTTGGAGTGGCTGGGGCGGCGCGATCGAAGGAGCGGCGAGTTGATCTCGGAGCAACTGCGGGCGGCGGTCGACGCGACCAAGGGATTCATGCCGGACGACGAGGGCGAGGCGCTGCATGCCAGCGCGCTTGCCGCCAAGCCCGGCGTCTGGCTCGAGATCGGTACGTACTGCGGCAAGTCGACCCGTCTGTTGTCGGACGCGGCACGGCAGGCCGGTGCCCGGCTGGTCACTGTCGATCACCACCACGGGTCCGAGGAGAACCAGCCCGGCTGGGAGTGGCACGACGAGTCGATGGTCGACGAACGATCCGGACGCCTTGACACTTTCGCCACCTTCCGCCCGGTGCTCGACGAGTACGCCGACGTGCTGAGTGCCGTCGTCGCCGACACCCGGGTGGTCGGCGCCTGGTGGGCGACACCGCTCGAAGTGCTCTTCCTCGACGGCAACCACACCGAAGAGACCGCGCAGCACGACTACCGCGCGTTCGCGCAGCACCTCGTCCCCGGCGCTCTGCTGCTCGTGCACGACGTCTTCCCCGACCCTGCCGACGGTGGCCAGGCGCCCTGGCACGTGGTGCAGTCGGCGCTTACGGACGGCTTCGAGCAGGTCGAGGTGCATGGTTCGTTGCGAGTCCTGCGCCGCCCGACATCGCGTAGCTGAGACCGTGCGCCAGGTCGTCGTCCTCGCAGTCGCGCTGCTGTGTACCGGCTGCTCGAGCACCGAGCCGACCACCACGTCCTCCCCGAACACGTCCACCATGAGCTCGACGTCGAGTTCGAGTCGGCCGTCGCCGGCCACGACATCGACGAGCACACCGCAGCCGGGTCCGCCCTACATCGGCACGCTCACCTGGCGGCCCGGACGGCACGGTCACGACCTGATCGTCACGCCCACCGGAGCCGGACGCGCCGTGCTGGGGCAGGAGAAGGAGGCGGCTGCTTGGGCGGAGGTCGCCAGGCGCGAGCCGCGGGCCGACACAGTGTCGATGCAACGCCAGTTCGCCTGTCACTGGCGTTACGCCCGATCCAAAGCGACCTGGAACCTGGAAACCTGGCGGATGGCCGTCCCGATGGACCAGGTCGTGAGCGCCTATTGCAATCCGGGCGGACCTGAGTAGCCGGACGCAGCAAACGCCGCAGCCCGAAGGCTGCGGCGTTCAACTGATCGAGTCCGTAGTAAGTCAGTAGTGAGTCAGTTCTGCTGGGCGGCGTCGCCCTCGGCGGCCTGCTGCTCGGCGATCTCGGCGTGGATCTTCTCCATCGGCAGTTCGCGGATCTGCTTGATCAGATCGGTCAGCATTGCCGGCGGCATCGCACCGGACTGGCTGAACACCATCACGCCCTCACGGAAGGCCATGACGGTCGGGATGCTGCTGATGTTCATTGCGCCGCCGAGTTCGCGCTGGTCCTCTGTGTCGACCTTGCCGAACACGATGTCCTCGTGTTTGTTCGATTCGGCGTCGTACACGGGAGCGAACATCTTGCACGGGCCGCACCAGTCGGCCCAGAAGTCGATGAGAACGATGTCGTTGTTCTGGATGGTCTCGACGAAGTTCTCGGTGGTCAGGGTGGTGGTGGCCATGCCGGCCCTCCTTGAAATCGGGTTCTCCTCGTCCAACGTCTCACGGGCCGCAGCATTCCCGCAGGTGTCGGGCCGCGGCGAAGTAGCGTGAGCGTGTGACCTCCTTGATCAGCTGCACCGTCCGAGACGGCATCGCCGACGTCCGCCTCGATCGCCCGGACAAGTACAACGGCCTCACCTTCGAGATGCTGCGCGATCTGGCATCCACCGCGCACCGGCTGCGCAAGGACCGAACGCTGCGCGCCGTCGTGATCAGCGGAAACGGTGACGCGTTCTGCGCCGGACTCGATTTCGGCTCGGTGTCCAAGAAGCCCTGGCAGATCCCCGTGGGTCTGGTGCCGGTGCCATGGCGGGGCACCAATGTGTTCCAGGAGGCGTGCTGGGCCTGGCGACGTGTCCCCGTCCCGGTGATCGCCGCCGTGCACGGCCACTGTTACGGCGGCGGCATCCAGATCGCGCTCGCCGCCGACTTCCGGATCACGACGCCGGACGCCAAATGGTCTGTGCTGGAAGGGAAGTGGGGCCTCATCCCGGACATGAGCGGGGTGCGCTCGCTCTCGGAGTTGGTCGGGGTGGAGACCGCGAAGCGACTGACGATGACCGCCGAGGTGCTCAGCGGTCAGGACGCCCATGACGTCGGTCTCGCCGGCACCGTCGCGGCCGACCCGCGCGCGGCTGCGTTCGAGTTGGCGCGCACGCTGACGACGAAATCGCCGGACGCCCTCGCCGCCGCCAAGCGATTGTTCGACAAGCACCACAGTTCGTCGGCCCGGCGCACCTTCGCGGCTGAGCGACGCGAGCAGGTGAAACTGCTGTTGGGCCGCAACGCGAAGATCGCCCGGGCAGCGGGCCTGAAGCGGGAAGCACCGCAGTTCGTCGCGCGCGGGACGCGCTGATCGTTTCGATGAGCTGGGAGCAACTCGACAGCCGCCCGATCTATGAGAACTCCTGGCTGCGCGTCCGCGAGGACGACGTTCGCAAGCCTGACGGAACGACCGGCATCTACGGTGTCGTGGGCGGATCTGACCTGCGTCAGCCGCCCACCGGGGTGCCCGGAGTCGTGCGTCGTCCGCCTCCGCGAGCCCACCAGTCGGCTGCGACCTGCTCCTCGTCCGTCGCCGCGACGCCCGTGTGGCCGAGCATTCCGGCGGCCATCAGAGCGTCCTCCCGCGGCGTCGGGTCATCGAGGAAGGGAGCCAAGGCTGCCCGATCGAGTGCGCCACCACGTCCGATCGCGATCAGTCCGTCCGAGACCACCTTCGGGTCGGTCGCGAACAGCAACCGGCGCAACAACGATTGGTCGTCCGGGGTTATTTGTCGCAACAGGTTCGAGGCGCTGCGACGCGCCTGGCCGACAGCGGACGTCGTCGCCACATGGATCGCGGTGCGTGCCACGGCGTCCCGGTAGGGGCTGGCACCGATGAGTTCCTGCGCCAACTGTCGCTTCTCCAGCCACAGGTTCGACAGCGCCTCCTGCAGGAGGCGGTCGATGATCGGGTCGTCGTCCAAGCCGGAGGCCTCGCGGACGGCGGCGAGGTAATCGTCGTAGTGCGGCGGGCGCTCGACGAAGCCGCGTTGACTCCACTGTGCCGGTGGTGGGTGGCCGACCGCGGCCATCGTGCGTCCGCCGAGCCGACCCGCCAGGCTGTAAG
Source organism: Yimella lutea (assembly GCF_006715095.1). Lineage (NCBI taxonomy): Bacteria > Bacillati > Actinomycetota > Actinomycetes > Micrococcales > Dermacoccaceae > Yimella > Yimella lutea. Next base: position 136,596 of record NZ_VFMO01000001.1, on the reverse strand, counting down.
CGATGTCGCGATCCTGTGGGGATCCTTCCCGGGCCATCACCCGGAGCCGGTCCTGCAAGGCCTCGACATCCTGGCCGCCGAGTTGACGCCGGCCGATCATGGTTGCCAGACCGAACGAGACGCCGAGCACCCGTTCGTCGTCGCCGGACACGAACTGCTCGATGAGGGTTGCGGCGACACCCTTGCGGGTCGACTGGGACAACGCGTCCCAGGCATTGCGGGCCAACGGGGCCCCGGGCTGCTGCGCGACCGCGACGATCTCCTGCTCCGCCAGCTCTTGGTAGAGGCTGTCGCCGAGCAGGATGGACAACGCCGCCCACCGCGAGGAGTAGTCGAAATGTCCCGCCCGCAGCATCTCGGTCGTCAGACCGTGTGCCATCAGGCGCGCTGTGCCGCGCGGCGGAGGGGTGATCCGGGGGTCGGTGATGAGGATGACCAGGGTCAACCAGTCGTGGCCGGTAGCCGTGCCTTCCGCGATCGCGTCGTCGAGCATCGAGATCTGCGTGAAGAGTTGGTCACGGTCGTCGGGGATCGGCTCGGCAACCGTCACCCGGTAGGTCTGCTGCATGCTCGCGACGGCTCCGAGCAACTCGGCGGGTGCCAGGCTCAGCGCGCGTTCGTAGGCAGCGACCAGAGCGAGTGGAGCGGTGAAACGTCCGCTCTCCCACTGCGATACCTGTGACCCGTGCTTGATCGGGTAGCCGACCTCGGCGAGACGATGGACGAACGAGTCCGCGGTGCGGGCTCCCCACGGTGAGGCCATTCTGCTGACCCTTAGCAACCAGGCAGTGCGTGCCGCGACGTCGATCGAGGAGTCGAACAGGTCGTGTTCGTCGGCAGGCAGGCGCCGGGGTGCACCCCGAATCTTTCCCCAGCTCATACCCCGTCGTCCCCCTTGCGAGCGGCCACGATCCCTCACCGTGTTCGGCAACGATCATCGTCTCGTACCGAGATCTTTCGCGTTGATATCTTGGGGAACAAAAACTATCCGAAAAAAAGTGGTCACCCTCCGCCGAGGCCGAGCTTCGCGGCGGTCGTCTCGCGCATCTCGACCTTGCGCACCTTGCCCGTTACGGTCATCGGGAACTCGTCGACGAGTTCGACATAACGCGGGATCTTGTAGTGAGCCAGTTGGCCGGAGCAGAACTGCTTCAACGACTCGGAGGTGATCGGCTCGGCGCCCTGCCTCAGGCGGATCCAGGCGCACAACTCCTCGCCGTACTTCTCGTCCGGCACCCCGATCACCTGTGCGTCGACGATGTCGGGGTGGGTGTAGAGGAACTCCTCGATCTCCCTCGGATATATGTTCTCGCCGCCGCGGATCACCATGTCCTTGATCCGGCCGCTGATCTGCACATAACCGGCGTCGTCCATCACGCCGATGTCGCCGGTGTGCATCCAGCCGTCCTCGATGGCCTCGGCGGTCTTGTCCGGCTGTTCCCAGTAGCCGAGCATCACCGAATAGCCCTTGGTCATGAACTCGCCGCTGCTGCCGCGCGGCTGGGTCTCACCGGTGACGGGGTCGACGATCTTGATCTCCAGGTGCGGCATCACGCGTCCGACGGTGCCGACCTTCTGTTCGAAGGTGTCGTCGGTGCGGTTCTGCGTGCTGACCGGCGAGGTCTCGGTCATGCCGTAACAGATCGTCATCTGCTCGATGCCGGCGGCGATGAGCTTCTTCATCAACTCCGCCGGGCACGGTGAGCCGGCCATGATGCCGGTACGGACGCTCGACATGTCGTAGTCGGCGAAGTTCGGCAGACCCCACTCGGCGATGAACATGGTCGGGACGCCGTACAGGCTGGTGATCTTCTCGTCCTGGGTCGCCTGAAGAGTGGCGGCCGGGTCGAACGCAGGCGCCGGGATGACCATGCAGGCGCCGTGACTGGTGCACGCAAGGTTGCCCATCACCATGCCGAAGCAGTGGTAGAAGGGCACCGGGATGCACACCCGGTCCTGCTCGGTGTAGCGGCAGGTTTCTCCGACGAAGAAACCGTTGTTCAGGATGTTGCGGTGACTCAGCGTCGCGCCCTTCGGGAATCCTGTTGTGCCGCTGGTGTATTGGATGTTGATCGGGTCGTTGCTGTCGAGGCCCGACTGGACGTCGGCGAGCGCTTGCGGGGTGACGTCGTCCGCCTGGGCCAGCAGGGCGTCCCACTCCGGGGTCTCGAAGTAGATCGCGTCCATCAGATCGTGGCAGTCGTGCCGCACGCCCTGCACCATCCGTGCGTAGTTGCTGGTCCTGAACTCGCTGACCGCGAACAGATAGGAGATGCCGGCCTGCTTCAGCACGTACTTCAACTCGTGTGCACGGTAGGCGGGATTGATGTTGACCAGGATCGCGCCGATCTTCGCGGTCGCGTACTGAACCAGGACCCACTCGCTGCGGTTCGGTGCCCAGATGCCCACGCGGTCACCCTTGGCGACGCCGGCGGCGAGCAGCGCGCGGGCCAACCGATCGACGTCCGACTGCAGTTCGGCGTACGTCCAGCGTTTGCCCTGTGCGACGTCGACCAGGGCTCCCCGATCGCCGAAGCTCGCGACGGTCGCGTCGAAGTTGTCGCCGATCGTCTGCTCGATCAGCGGAGTGTCGGTCTCGCCGTGGGTGTGGGACAGCTGCGCGGACGGCTCGGTCATGTCGCGAGCGTAAGTGAGCCAGGTCACACGGGGGCGCTTGTCTCGCCGAGCGGTGCCGGTGCGTCGATGAGCGGCTCCACGCGGGTGTGGGGTGTCGGACTGGCAGACTCTCCGCATGGCTTCGAGCACGGACTTCTGGTCGGCGTACGCCCACGGTTACGCACGCGTCGCGGCGTGCACGGTCCCGACCGCGATCGCCGACCCGGCGACCAACGCGGCGTCGATCGTCAAGGAACTCAAAGCTGTCCATGCGGAGGGAGTCGCCCTCGCGATCTTCCCCGAACTCTGCGTGAGCGGTTATGCGATCGAGGATCTGCTGTTGCAGGACCCGGTGCTGGAGGCGGTCCAAGACGCGCTCGCGACCATCGCGAACGCGACCACGCGACTGCGACCGTTGGTCATCGTCGGCGCGCCTTTGCGCAAGGGTCTGCGCCTGTACAACTGCGCCGTCGTCATCCACGGCGGTGAGATCCTCGGCGTCGCCCCGAAGTCCTATCTGCCGAACTACCGCGAGTTCTACGAGAAGCGCCACTTCGCGCCTGGCGATGATCAGATCGGTGAGTCGATCCGTTTAGGGGACAACGAGATTCCCTTCGGTCCCGATCTGCTCTTCAATGCGACCGACGTGCCCGGGCTCGTAGTGCACGCCGAGGTCTGTGAGGACATGTGGGTGCCGGTCCCGCCGTCGTCCATCGCCTCGCTGGCCGGCGCGAGCGTCCTGGCGAACATCTCCGGCAGCCCGATCACCGTGGCCCGAGCCGAGGACCGTCATCTGCTGGTGCGCGCCCAGTCGGCTCGCTGCCTGACCGCCTACCTGTACGCAGCGTCCGGGGTCGGGGAGTCGACCACCGACCTGTCCTGGGACGGCATGTCGATGGTCTACGAGTGCGGGGACCTGCTGGGGGAGACCGAGCGCTTCCCGGACGGCCCGCGTCGCACCGTGGTCGACATCGACCTCGACCGCATCCGGCAGGACAGGCAGCGCGACGGGTCGATCGCAGACAACGCGCGCACCTACACCGACCGGGTACGGGAGTTCCGCACCGTCGACTTCCAACTCAAGGCGCCCGCCGGCGACATCGGCCTGCTGCGCAAGGTCGACCGCTTCCCGTTCGTGCCGGACGACCCCGCCCGCCTCGACCTCGACTGCTACGAGGCCTACAACATCCAGGTGGCCGGCCTCGTCCAGCGCCTGCGCGCGATCGGCAACCCGAAGATCGTCCTCGGCGTGAGTGGCGGTCTCGACTCCACCCACGCCTTGATCGTGGCCGCGCGGGCGATGGACCGGATGGGGCGCCCGCGTACCGACATCCTCGGTTACACGATGCCCGGGTTCGCGACGTCCGACTCCACCAAGACCAACGCCTGGAAGCTCGGCGAGGCACTCGGCGTCACCTTCACCGAACTCGACATCCGGCCGACCGCCACCCAGATGCTGAAGGACCTCGGTCATCCGTTCGGCGAGGGCAAGCCGGTCTACGACGTCACCTTCGAGAACGTGCAGGCCGGCCTGCGGACCGACTACCTGTTCCGGATCGCCAACAAGGAGAACGGAATCGTCCTCGGCACCGGCGACCTGTCCGAGCTGGCGCTCGGCTGGTGCACCTACGGCGTCGGCGACCAGATGTCGCACTACACGGTCAACTCGGGTATCCCGAAGACGATGATCCAGCACGTCATTCGCTGGGTCGTCGCGCACGAACTGTTCACCGACGAGGTGGGCGAGGTGCTCACCGCGATCGTCGATCAGGAGATCAGCCCCGAACTCGTGCCGAGCAAGAAGGGCGACAAGCCGCAGTCGACCGAGGACGCCATCGGACCGTATGCGCTGCAGGACTTCAACATCTTCTACACGCTCCGTTACGGCTACCGACCCAGCAAGATCGCCTTCCTCGCCTGGCACGGGTGGCACGACGACACGACCGGTGAGTGGCCCGCGGGATACCCGCAGGACAAGCGGATCGCGTACGACCTGCCGGAGATCCGGTCCTGGCTCGAGGTGTTCATCAAGCGCTTCTTCGCGTTCAGCCAGTTCAAGCGATCGGCGCTGCCGAACGGGCCGAAGGTGATGGCCGGCGGGTCCGTCTCACCGCGCGGTGACTGGCGCGCGCCGTCCGACGGCAACGCCGCCGTCTGGCTCAAGGACCTGGAGAAGGTGCCCACCGACTGATCGCCGGCACCCAGGGATTTCCGGAAGCGGGCGGCACGGGTTATTTTCGGACGATGGTCACTTCCCCTCGGCTCCAGGTACGCGGCGCGGCCTGGTTGGCCCAGGTGAGCGACGACGACGTGATCGAGCACGTGGGCCGCTTCGCTTACGAGCGAGCGCTCGGGTACGTCGACGCCGAACGCGTCGAGTCGATCAACGTCGGTGACAACGGGCGCCTGCTGATCGGCACCGTGAACGGCGGCGACGTGCGGCCGTACACGGCAATGTTGACCGTCCCGAAGGTGGGCGCGCCACCCCGCGACTGGCGTTCGAGGTGCTCCTGCCCGGTCAAGGAGGCGTGCAAGCACGTCGCCTCGATGGTGATGTCGGGTCGCGAAGCGCTCGGTGGTGCGCTGCAGCCGACCCCGACCGGCGACGCCAACTGGCGCGAGTTCTCCGACCGATTCCTGGGCGACGACGAGGCGTCCCAAACCTTCACGGACGCGGACGCGTTGGGTTTGCGCATCGCACCGATCATGGCGCCGCGGTCCGGCACCGACTCCTCCCCGCGTACCCGTTTCGAACTGATTCCGTGCCGCCGCGGGAAGACCGGTCGTTGGAATATGTCGATCGAGTGGACCGACGTCCGCACCGACGCCCGTTCCTCCGGACGCCGCTTCTTCGTGCCCGAGCAGGCGCAGGCCCTCACCCGGCTGCTCGAACGCTGGCGCGGTGCCGGCGGCGTGATGACCCGCGCCCCGCGGTTGATGCTGGACGAACTCGGGGGCGGAATCTGGGACGACCTTCAACTTGCTGTCGCCGCCGGTGTCGAACTGCTGCCCGCGTTCGCCCACCCGGACGCTTCGATCGAACTGCTCGCGACGCCGGTGCGTACCGACGTCCGATTCTCCGACGGCCCGAACGGTGAGCTGATCGGTCGCACCGAGATCGACCTGCACCGGCCCGGCCGGCTGGTGCTGATCGGTGACCCGGCGCATGGTCTGGTCGTCATCAGCGATCACGATGTGGTGCTCGCCGGCCTCGACCGGCCAATGTCGTCCATGGCGCAGTGGCTGTCGGCCAACGGTCCGGTGACCGTGCCGGAGTCCCTCGCCGAGTCCTTCCGTGACGATCAGTTGCCCAAGCTCGCCCGTCGATACGGGGTGGTGGCCGGCGGGTCGGTAGAAAAGCCCCGCCTGGCGCTGGTCGAGCCGCTGCGGCTGCACCTGAAAGTGGAACGGGAGTCCGACACGGCCGTCCTCGTCTCGACCGGTGTCCGGTACCCCGGCGGCGAACTGCACACGATGGCGTTGGACGCCACTCCCTGGAGCGGGCGCGACCGGCACAACGAACGGGTGCTCGTCGAGCAGTTGGAGCCCCTGCTGCGCAAGGCATCGCTGCTCGAGGCGATCGGCGGCATCGGGTGGTGGCCGAAGGACCGCGAGATCTTCACCGACTTCGCTGCGGTGCGATTCACCAACCTCCTCGATGAACTCGACCGCCACGACCTGGTGATCGTCGAGCGCGCCGATGATCTGCCGGTGTTCGAAGAGGCCCAGGACGACCCACTGATCGAGATCGGTGCGGACGACTCCGACGACATCGACTGGTTCGACCTGCGCGTCGAGGTCAGCGTCGGCGGCGAGAAGGTGCCCTTCGAGCCGCTGTTCCGTGCCTTGGCCCGTGGCGAGGAGTTGTTGCTCCTCGACTCCGGCACCTGGTTCTCGCTCGATCACCCTGAACTGCAACGACTTTCGTCCCTCATCACCGAGGCGCGCGAGCTGTCCGATCGCCGTTCGAGCGGTTTGCAGCTCAACAAGTTCCAGCTCGGCTACTGGGACGAACTGGTCGAACTCGGCGTCGTCACCAGCGCGTCAGCTGCCTGGTCCGAACGGGTCGCCCGCCTGGAATCGGTCGGCAAGGGGGAGCCGCCGGTAGCGCCGCAGGGCTTCACCGCCACCCTGCGTCCGTACCAGGTGGACGGCTACCACTGGCTCGCCAGCATCTGGGACGCCCAGCTCGGCGGCATTCTTGCCGACGACATGGGCCTGGGCAAGACCGTTCAGGCACTCGCGATGATCGCGCGAGCCCACGAAGCCGGCGAACTCACGGCTCCCGTGCTTGTCGTCGCGCCGTCGTCGATGGTCGGGACATGGGTGCGGGAGGCTGCGACCTTCGTTCCTGGGATGCCCGTCGTCGCCGTGCAGCGCACCGCGTCCAAGCGTGGAGAACCGTTGCGGGACACGGTTGCCGGTGCGGCGGTCGTGGTGACGTCGTACACCGTGCTTCGTCTGGACGCCGAAGAGTTCCAGTCGCTCTCCTGGCGCGGGCTCATCCTCGACGAGGCACAGTTCATCAAGAACCATCAGAGCAAGACCTTCCACGCGGCCAAGCGACTGCGTGCACCCTTCACTCTCGCGATCACCGGTACCCCGCTGGAGAACTCGCTGATGGACCTGTGGTCGATGCTCGCCCTGGCCGCGCCGGGACTGTTCCCCAAGCCCGAACTTTTCGGCAACACCTATCGCAAACCGATCGAGTCGGGTGTCGAGCCGGAGAAGCTCGAGCAGTTGCGGCGCCGGATCAAGCCGCTGATGATGCGCCGAACCAAGGAGGTCGTTGCGGCCGACCTGCCGCCGAAACAGGTTCAGCTGCAGGAGATCTCGCTCACCACTAAGCACGAGGCGTACTACAAGAGACACCTTCAGCGCGAACGCCAGCGCATCCTCGGCCTGCTCGACGACCCGGACGCGAACCGCATCGCGATCCTGTCGTCGCTGACCCGCCTGCGCCAGCTGTCGCTCGACCCGCGCCTGGTCGACGCCGAGTACTCCTCGCGCGAGCCGAGCGCGAAGATCGCCTTCCTCATCGACCAACTGCAGGAACTGTCGGCGGAGGGCCACCGAGCACTGGTCTTCAGCCAGTTCACCTCCTACCTGCGTCTGGTGGAGTCCGCGCTGACCGAGGCCGGGATCACCACGAACTACCTGGACGGCTCGACCACGAACCGGCAGAAGGTCATCGACGACTTCAAGGACGGCGACTCCGCAGCCTTCCTGATCTCGCTGAAGGCCGGTGGTGTCGGGCTCACCCTCACCGAGGCCGACTACGTCTTCGTCCTCGACCCGTGGTGGAACCCGGCTGCCGAGGCGCAGGCGATCGACCGCGCGCACCGCATCGGCCAGGACCGGCCGGTGATGGTCTACCGCCTGGTCTCCCAGGGCACCATCGAGCAGAAGGTCGTCGACCTGCAGGAGCGCAAGCGCGACCTGTTCGCCCGGGTCGTCGACGGCGGCGAGGGTGCGTCCGGCGCGATCACCGCTGCCGACATCCGTGCGATGTTGGAGAGCTGACCGACGGACGCACGCGGGTACTCACCGGTAGCGTCGGGTTCATGAAGAATCCTCTGCGCCGCGAACCACAGTCCTTCGCCGGCAAGCGTGCCCTGGTCACCGGTGGTGCCTGCGGACTGGGCCTGGCGATGACGAAGATCCTTGCCGCCGAGGGCGCCAAGGTGTTGGTCGTCGACGTCCACGGACTCGCGCCCGAAGGCGTGCTGCCGGCCGGCGTCGAGTATCGGCAGCTGGACGTGCGCTCCGACGAGGGCTGGGACGAGACCCGCAACTGGGTGGAGGCGACCTGGGGTGGGCTCGACCTACTGTTCAACAACGCCGGTGTCGCAGCCGGCGGACGCATCGACGTGGAGTCGATCGAGAACTGGCAGTGGATCATCGACATCAATCTGCTCGGTGTCGTCCGCGGCTGCCGCACCTTCGTGCCGATGATGAAGCAGGCGGGCGGCGGGCACATCGTGAACACCGCGTCTCTGGCCGGACTGGTGCACGCACCGAGTATGGCGTCCTACAACGCGGTGAAAGCTGCAGTCGTCGCGGTCTCGGAGACGTTGCGCCACGAACTTGCGCCCGACCGCATCGACGTATCGGTGATCTGCCCGTCGTTCTTCCGCACCAACCTCGCAGAGTCGTTGCAGGGCAAGGACGTCGACATGGAGGAGACCGCCGTCAGGCTCATCACGCAGGCCCCGCGGTCCGCCGACGAGGTCGCGTCCAAGGCGTTGGAGGGCGTCCGCAACCGCCGCTTCATCGTGCTCACCGACTCCGACGGTGTTGCCGCGTACAACGCCAAGCGCTACGCCCGGAAGGCCTACGACGCGGCGATGATCCGGTCGGCCAAGCAGGTGCGCGAGGGCAAGGACCCGATGGCGGACATCGACAAGGTCTGGACTCGCATGCGGAAGTCCAAGTCCTGACGGACTCCTTTCCGGGCAGAGCTACCCATGGCGGATTCGCGCTGAGGCGAGGACGGTGGTTACCGACGTGAAACCAACCTGGTTCGCAGTTCGGGGGCCCATCAGTCATGAACATCACTCGCCGCTCCGTCCTCGGTGCCGCTGCCGGCGCCGTCATCACCCCGGTCGTCGCGTCGCCGGCCACTGCGCTCCGCTCTGCCGTGCCTGACTCCAGCGGCGGGTACGTCAACTACCTTGAGGCCGGGACGTCGATGCAGCGCTACCTCGCCGGCAACTACTCGCGGTGGCGGACGGTGCGATCGACCTACGACCCGAGGGGCGTGATCGCGGCCCCGATCGCGGTCTGATTTCAGACCAGACCGGCCTTGGTGACGATCACCGCCACCTCGACGCGTCCGCCGACACCGAGTTTGCGCTGCGCGTTCGCCAGGTGGGTCTTGACGGTGGCTTCGCCGAGATAGAGCGTGCGTCCGATCTCGGCGTTGGACAGCCCGCGGGCCACCTCGACGACCACCGCGTGCTCGCGCTCGCTGAGTGCGGACATCGAGGTTCGTGCGGCGTCGCGGTCGGTACGGCCTTCGTTGACCAGCCCGAAGACGTAGCCGACCTTGCCGGGGGCGAGCGCGCCCTGACCGCGGTGCACATTGCGCACCGCGGCGATGATGTCGGCCGGGTCGGCGGTCTTGAGCAGGAAGCCGGCGGCGCCTGCGGCGATGGCTCGCTGGACGATGTCGTCGGTGTCCCAGGTGGTCAGCACGATCACTCGCGGCGGGTTGGTCAGCCGCTGGATCTGCGCGGTGGTGACCAGACCGTCCTGCCGCTTCATCCGGACGTCGAGCAGGACGACGTCCGGATGGTGGCGGTGGATCGCGTCGACCACCTCGTCACCGTCGGACGCGGTCGCGACCACGTCGATGTCGTCGGGCATGCCGACGATGGCTTGCAGGGCCGACACGACCATCGCGTCGTCGTCCACGATCAGAACCCTGATCGGGCGCAGGTCGTTCATCGGCCCACCTTCTGTTCGGCCGGGCGGAACTGCCACGGCAGCCGCACCAGCACCCGGAAGGCGTCGTCGTCCACCCATGCCCACGACTCGCCCCCGCATCGGGTGACGCGTTCGTGGATGCCGGTGAGCCCGTTGCCGGGGCGGAACGCGGATGCGGCACCGGGACGCAGGCGGTTGGTCGTTGAGATCTCGATGCCGCGGGCCGGCCGTGCGTCGAGGTGCAGCCGGATGGGCGCACCGGGCGAGTGCCTGCGCGAGTTGGTGAGCAGTTCCTGGGTGATCCGGAAGACGGTATGGCTGACCTGTTCGTCCAGCGGCGCCGACTCGTCGATGAAGATCGAGGACGCAACCGGGCTTCCGGCCGCAAGAGATTCGTCGATGAGCCCGGGAAGGTCGCTGAGGGTGAGCAGCGCCTTGCTCACGTCGGGGTCGCCGGGTTCGCGTAGCAGTCCGAGTAACGAACGCAGGTCGGCCATCGACTGCTGAGCGCTCTCGCGCACCACCCGCGCACTCTGAGCGAGTTTCGGGTTGTTGCCCGCCGCCATCTCCAGAGCGCCAGCGTGCAGGTTGAGCAGCGACAGGCGGTGGCCGAGCGCGTCATGGACCTCACGGGCGATGCGTTCGCGCTCCGCCCGGCGGGCCACCTCCTCGCTCAACCGGTCGATCTGGGTGTGCGCGATCTGTTCCTTGAGCGTGCTGGTGTCGAGCGCTCGCCGGTTACGGGTGAACACGACCAACAGTCCGACGACGGCGACCAGGACGGTCGTGATGAGCGCGATCAACCACCACGGGAACGCGACGCCGGCCTCGTACCGGAAGAACAGTCGCCAGAAGGAAGAGACCTCAGGGACGCCGTCGGTGACGTCGCGGTACACCGAAACGGCGACCGCGAGCGATGCCGCTGCGATGGCCGCAAGGACGTGTTCGCGCCGGCGTGCGATGAGCAGCACCGTGAAAAGACCTGCGAGAGGCAGGAATCCGTCGATCGGCAGGGCGATGGTGGCTACGCAGTAGGCGGCGAAAAGCTGCCATGGCCACCGGCGCCGCCAGATGAGCAGGATGCCGAGGACCACGCCGACGAGCCAGGCGAGCAAGGTCCAATCGGAGGTCGTCGCGACTTGTTCCGAATCGGTCGCGCCGACGCGGCGAAGGTCGTTGTAGGCGATCGCCAATGTGGTGGAGAAGAACGCCACGATCACCAGCGACGTCGTCCGCACCCGTCGCCACGAGCGCTCATGGGGTGCGGTGGACGACATCATGCGCACAACCTATGGGAGAGCACCGACAGTCGGTTCCACCGATCGGATCGACGCCGGCGCCGAACCTCCACCGATCGGGGGAGGCGGCTGCAGCCGTGCGGTGGAAGTGGAGAAGGGGCCTGCCGTCGTCCACTTGGGACATCGACGAAGGACCTTGGAAAGGACCCACCATGAACGACCAGCAGCCGATGAACAACGGTGCGCCGCAGTACAACCCGAACCACAACACGAACGGTCAGCAGTGGCACGGACAGCAGCCCTCGCCGTACGGTCAGGGTGGCAACCTGCCGCCGGCGCCGCCGTACGCCAACCCGCCCAAGAAGAACTGGTTCCTGCGTCACAAGGTACTCACCGGGCTCGGCGCACTGGTGCTCCTCGGGGCCATGGCGTCGGCTCTCGGAGGCGGTGGCGGCAAGGGCACCGACGCCGCCACGTCGCAGACGTCGACCTCGTCGAGTACGAGCCAGGAGTCCTCCGCCGGCTCGTCCCAGGCGGCTGCCGAGCCGTCGCAGACGAAGGCCGAGAAGCAGGAGAAGAAGGATGCCGGCCTGAACACCCCGGTGCGGGACGGCAAGTTCGAGTTCACCGTCACCAAGGTGCAGCCTGGCGTGAAGCAGATCGGCGACGAGTACCTGAACCAGCAGGCGCAGGGGCAGTTCGTGCTGATCACGGTCACGGTGAAGAACATCGGCGACAAGCCGCAGACCATGTTCGACAGCATCCAGAAGCTGACCGACGACCAAGGTCGTTCGTTCAGCCCCGACTCCGCAGCTGCGATCTACCTGAAGAACAACGACATCTGGATGAAGGAGATCAACCCGGGCAACACGTTGACCGGCACCCTCGTCTACGACATGCCGGCCGGTGCGAAGGCGACCAAGCTGGAGCTGCACGACTCGATGTTCTCCGGCGGGACGACCGTCTCCCTCACCAAATAGCAAACCTACTGCTCGGCGCCGAACCTACTGGTTGCAGCCAGTAGGTTCGGCGCGCATCAGTAGGTTCGCATCTGGCCTGCTCACTCCGATGGTTCCGGTGGCGCTTGTTCGCCGGCCTTCTCATCGCGAGCGGCCCAGTCGAGCAACTGGTCGAGTCGGAACGCGACGTCGTCGATCTCGGCGGTCAGATCGCCCTTGTTCGCATATCGGGCCGGGACCGTCGCGATCGTGAAGTCGCGCGGGTCGATGTCGGCCAGCTCGTCCCAGTCGAACGGCGTGGAGACGGTCGCATCGGTGTTGCCGCGCACCGAGTACGCGGATGCGATCGTGTGATCGCGGGCGTTCTGGTTGTAGTCGACGAACAACGCGGCCGGGTCGCGATCCTTGCGCCACCAGGTCGTGCTGACGTCCTTCGGGGCGCGACGCTCGACTTCACGGGCGAACGCCAGGGCAGCCCGTCGCACGTCCGAGAAGCCCCACTCCTGCTCGATGCGGACGTAGATGTGCAGACCGGCGCCACCACTGGTCTTCGGGAAACCGCGAATACCCAACTCGTCCAACAGTTCCCAGCACACGTCCGCGATATTGCGTACTCGGTCGAATGGGCAGTCCGGCATCGGGTCGAGATCGATGCGCCACTCGTCCGGCTTCTCGATCTGGGGACGACGGGAGTTCCAGGGGTGGAACTCGACGGTCGACATCTGTACGGCCCAGATGACCTGGGCGAGTTCGGTGACGCAGAGTTCGTCGGCGGTGCGTTTGTAGCGCGGGAAGAAGACGCGCACGGTGTCCATCCACTCGGGCGCGCCGTGCGGCAGCCGTTTCTGGTGCACCTTCTCCCCGGAGACGCCGGTGGGGAAGCGGTGCAGCATGCACGGACGGTCGCGCAGCGCCCGCACGATGCCGTCACCGACCGACAAGTAGTAGTTGACGAGATCGAGCTTCGTCTCGCCCCGAGCAGGGAAGTAGACCCGGTCGGGGTTCGAGACCGACACGATGCGCTCGCCGACCTCGATCTCGACCTTGGGGGAGCTGCTGTGCCGTCCCGGTAAGGCTGCCATGGTCCGAACCTACGCGTACCCTTGGGCGCCGTGAGTGAGAAGCCAAGCATGTTCCGGATCTTCGCGCTGCGGGTCGCGGCGGCGATGGTGGCAGTCGTGGCCGGCCTGTGCCTCGTGGTGACCGTGCTGGCCGCGATCGTCTGGGCCAAGGGCGGGTCGGAGGCCGACGGCATGCCGGCACTCACCGGTGGCTTTTTCGCCGGCTTCCTCCTCTGCCTCCTCGGGTTCTGGTTGTTGCGTCGTCGCTCGGCGCGGGTGGAGGCGGCCTTCGACGATCCTGCGGACGGCGCGCGCAGCGGGAGCAGCTCCACATCTGTGTGATCCGTCGCTGACCGGCGGCGCTCGGTGGGCGACGGCGACGCGGTCAGTGCCAGCGGGTGAGCGCTGCGGCGATGTCGGGCAGCTCGATCCGCCCGGCCGCGGTGGCGATGACGAGGTCGTACGCATCGTCGTCGGGAGCCTCGATCCAGGCGCCGTTGAGATCGAGGAAGACGACGGTGGCGAGCCAGCCGAGTCGCTTGTTGCCGTCGACCAGTGGGTGGTTGCCGACCAGGGACTCCAGCAGCGCAGCCGCCTTCTCCTCCAGCGTCGGATACGCCTCGCGCCCCCACAGCACCGTCGTCGGTCGGTGCGCCGCCGCTTCGAGCAGACCTACGTCCCGCAACGGCCCGACGCCGAGATCGTCGACGAGACCGAGCAGATCCTCGAGCGTCAGGAACTCGGTCACTTCCCGAGGCGGTCGAGGACGTCGGCGTAACGGGCCCGGGCGCGAGCGGAAGCGTCGGTGACACGCCGCTCATGGCCCCGTCGAGCGGCGACCTCGTGGATCGCACGGATCGTCGCTTCCTGGCGGCTGATGCCGTCGGCCTCTGCCAGCATCGCCAGGACGCGCTCGTCTGCTTCGGACAGTCGCAGTGTCATCGCCATGCGGATGATGGTATCAATGTGGTATCACCATTGTGCACCGAAAGCGGGAGGGCGCCGCGGCGACCCGTGGACGCGACGTGACCGTCCGTCGATGCGGTGGCTCACGATTGCGTCACGACGGGGGCAGCGGTATTGATCGGTCCCGGCCTCCCGCTCGACTCTCAGATATGCGAAACGGCCTTGCCGCCGCAGCGCAGGCCCCCGAGGCTCAGTTCGGCAGGGCAGGCAGGGCGTGGAGGCGTCCGCGCCGACTCCACACCAGGTGCCGACGCGTAGCCATCTCGACCGTTGCTATACGTCGCCGCCCGGCGCGGAGGTCGTCGAGCACCACCCAGTCCCCGTCGTCCGCGGCCGGGCGGTCGCGTACCCATTCCACGAACATCTCGGCGTCCCAGTGGGCGCACGAGCCCGCCGGTGTCGCCAGCACGAAGGCGATCGCGCGGTCTCGCCAGCGGGGGAGCAATGCGATCTCGGGTCGCACGTGGGTCATGCCGTCGACCCGCTTCATCGCGAGGATGCGACCGGTGTGGCGGGAGCGCAGTTCGTCGAAACCCTCGGGCGTGCGACCGCGCAGCAGTTCGCCGACGACCCCGCTCTGGCGCGCGGCCAGTTCGTCACGAGCCGACACGGGCGGCTCCCCGGGCGACGGCGCGGTCGATCCGGTCGAGGTCGTGCAGCACCGCTTCGGCCCGCACGTCGGCGTCCCGTTCGAGCATGATGCCCGGCACCGGGGCGCCGCACGAAATCCGATGTGCAACCAAGGCACTCAACAGCTCCGACACCGCGTCGGGCACGGGGTGGGCATGGGTGTCGATGTAGAGACCGTCGCGTTCGGTGCCGCCGGCGACGTGCACGTAGGCGACGGCGTCGAGCGGGAAGCGAAGTAGGTCCGCGTGGGCATCCGTGCCGCGCGAGACCGCGCTCGCGTGCAGATTGGCCACGTCGAGCACCACCCGGACGCCGGTGCGGCGCACGATCTCGCCGAGGAAATCCGGCTCGTCGAACTCGTCCTCGGGCCAGCTGAGCAGGGCGGCGATGTTCTCGATGGCGAGTGGCACCAGCAGCTGCGCCTGCGCGATCTCGATGTTCTCGACCACGATGTCGAGCATCCGGCGGGTGCGCGGTGGCGGCATCAGGTGGCCTGCCTCGAGCACATCGCCGTGCAACGAATCGGGCGTCCCGGCGGCCCGCACGAACGCGAGGTGCTCGCTCACCAGTGGCGCGTCGAAGAGCATCGCGAGCGACGAAAGTCGTTGCAGCCGAGCGGGATCAGGGGTGGAGGCGTCGGCAAGGCCCAGGCTGACCCCGTGCGGGATCACCGTGACGTGCTCGGCAAGGGTCATCAAGGCAGCCGGCGGACGGTCGGGATCGACGTTCTCGGCCACCACCTCGGTGAACTGCAGCCGTCCCTGCGCGGCGAGGTCGGCGAGGTCGGGGGCGATGGGCACCCGCCAGGCGATCGCGGTTCCGCTCGGCATCGGCTTCATGGGTCCGATGGTAGGTCGCAACCAGCTCCGCGAGGCGGACGGCGAGACCGTGCCGGCAGCCACCGTCAGGGCGACATGTGAGGCTGGCGTCATGAGCGACATCTGGAACCTCGTCCACGCCGAACGGCACGCCCTCGTCGACGACCTCTCGAGCCTCACCGACGCGCAGTGGCAGGCGCCCTCGCTGGCCGAGGGGTGGACGGTGCACGACGTCGCCGCACACCTCGTCGACAACGCCACGGCGACCACCTGGCGACTGGTCAAGGCGATGGTGAAGGCCCGGGGCAACTTCCACCGGCAGAACGACACCGGCCTGCGCGCCGCCAAGGGGGCTACGCCGCAGGCGACTCTCGAGCGAATGCGTGCGGTGGCCGAGCGCACCGACACCCCGCCCGCACCGCTGGCGAGCCGGTTGGTCGAGGAGATCGCCCACGGTGAGGACATCCGGCGCCCGCTTGGCATCGTCCGCGAGTATCCGGTCGCCGCGATCGTGCCGGCCATCGGCTACCAACTGCGCACGCCTCATGCGTTCGACGGCACGAAGTCGCTCGCCAAGAGGGTGCGCTTCGTGGCCGACGATGCCGATCTGGCGATCGGGCAGGGACCGGAGTTGCGCGGCCCCGCGCTCGAGTTGCTGATGGTGGCCACGCGGCGGGCACCGCGTGAAGGTGCGTTGAGTGGCCCGGGGCGCGCGCTGATCTGACGTCGGTGCGGGAGGTGGTCAGGTGAGCGGGGGCTCGAGCTCCCGCTGCCGCACCAACTCACGACCCCAGTAGCACCGTCGGCCCGCTCCACCGCGACCGCAACCACCGATCGTGGCTGGCCACGAGCACCGTCGCCGGGGCGTCGAGCAGTGCCGCCTCCAGTTCTTCGACCAGCCCGAGCGAGAGGTGGTTGGTCGGCTCGTCGAGCAGCACCAGGTCGGGGCGCCCCGCAATCAGCATCGCCAGCGCGAGGCGCTGCTGCTGGCCGAGGCTGAGCTGTCCGATCGGCCTGCGGGCGTCGCGCGGCGGCAGTAGCCCGAGGGTGTCCAGGCCGGGCTGCGACTCGTCGTCGCCGTACGCCTGCAGCGGGGTGAGGTGCGGTTCGGCGAAGCTGATCTCCTGACGAAGAAATCCGATTCGCCGGGCCGACACCTCGAGCGTGCCGTGACCCAGCGCGAGCTCGCCCGCGATCGCCGCGAGCAGGCTCGACTTGCCCGAGCCGTTGGCCCCGGTGATCAGCCAGTGTTCACCGGCGCACACGTCGAGCCGCCCGATCCGGAAGCGGCCGGCCACGGCGGCGTCACGCGCCGACACCCACCCCGCGCCGTCGGCCGAGAACGTGCCGCCGAACCGCAGGGTCTTCGGTGGCTTGCTGATGCGCGCCCGCTCGATCGCGGCGATGCGCTGCTCTGCGTTACGTCTGCGCCGCGACACCGTGGCCTGCACCCGCGACCCCTTGAACGCGTAGATGAACTTGTCGCCGTCCCTGGGCGGACGGTCGTGGGCCACATCGAGATTGGTGGTGCGGGCGGTGGCGCGAAGTTCGTTCAGCTCCTCCTGTTGCGCCTCGAACGCCTCCTGCCAGCGCGCCCGCGACCGGGCCTTCTCAGCGAGGTAGTCGCTGTAGTTGCCGGTGTAGCTGCGGCCGCCTTCGCCGTCGGTGCCGAAGTGGGTGCGGTCGAAGTCGACGATCGAGGTGCACACGCCGTCCAGGAAGGTGCGGTCGTGGCTCGCCGCGACGACGACGCCGCTCATCGCGCGCAGTTCCTCCTCGAGGAAGGTGAGGGCCGTGTCGTCGAGGTGATTGGTCGGTTCGTCGAGCAGCACGCAGTCGGGCCGGCGTGCGAGCAGCGCGGCAAGGGCGAGCCGTCCACGCTGCCCACCCGAGAGCGTCCCGACGGGCCGGTCGTGGGGCAACTGCTCGAGACCGAGGAGTGCGGCGGCGCGCTCGGCCCGGGCGGTCGCCGTCCAGGCGTCATGACGGGTGGCCCACGCGAGCACCTCGTCGTATCGATCGGCGGCGCCGGGTTGCTCCAATCCGGTTGCCAGCTCTTCGAGTTCGCGCACCGCGGCGTGCAGCGGCGCGAGCGCGTCGTGTAACACCCGGGCGATCGTGTGCTCCGGAGCGAGTCCGCCGTCCTGCGCGACGTAGCCCAGATCTGCCGGTGCGTGCACCTCGCCGCGGGTCGGCGGCTCGACACCAGCGGCGAGGCGCAGCAGCGTCGACTTGCCCGAGCCGTTCTCGCCGACCAGCCCGACGCGGTTGCCGGCGGACGCGGCCAGGGAGATGCCGTCGAGGATCCACCGTCCGTCGTAGGTGACGGCGAGATCGTCCAGGAGGAGAGTGGGGGAGGAATTGGCTGGCATGAGGCCTCGGAGGGGTCGGCATGGTGCGCCGCCGGGCAGGGCCGCGAGCGGGGCGATGATCCGATCAGTTCTCCATGGTGCATCCAGTCTGAAGGACGAGATCGGAGCGGGCCAACCGGTTTTCGTGGGACGGCTCGTTACCAGTGGGTAGCAAACCTGGCTAACCTTGTCCCGGTCGTTCGTGAGGAGAGTCACATGAGTCCTGCCACTCGCCGTCGCGTCGGTTTGACCGACATCAGCAAGGGCCTACTCGGTTTCGCCCCCGACCTGCCGATGCTGGCCCGTGAGGCGCCCGGTCTGCTGCTGCGTAAGCCGACGCACACTGCGTCCATCGGCCAGCAGTTTCAGCGCACCGTCGAACGCCACCCCGACCGTCCGTTCCTCAAGGGGGAGGGCCGCACGCTCACCTATCGCGAGGCGAATGCGCTGATCAACCAGTACGCAGACCTGTTCGCCGAGCGCGGCGTCGGCCACGGCGACGTCGTGGGTGTGAACTCGGCCAATGACGTCGAGAACGTCCTGGTCATCCTCGCCGTGGTGAAGCTCGGTGCCGTTGCGGGCCTCATCAATTACAACCAGCGCAGCGAGGTGCTCGCGCACAGCCTGCGGACGCTCGACGCCGCACTCATCGTGATGGCTGACGACCTGCTCGAGGACTTCGCGAGTGCCGGCGAGATCGCTCACGAACAGAACGTGATCCTCTATTCGCAGCTGGCCGGTCTGGCCGAGGGCCGCCCGAGCGAGAACCCCGCGTCGGCCGAGCAGGTCAGGGCCAAGGAGCGGGCGCTGCTCATCTTCACCTCGGGCACCACGGGCATGCCGAAGGCGTCGGTGATGACGCACTACCGCTGGCTGAAGTCGTACTCCGGTCTGGGAGCGCTCGGGGTGCGCCTGCGCCCGACCGACACGCTCTACTGCGCCCTTCCGCTGTACCACAACAACGCAGTGACGGTCGCGCTCGGCGCAGTGCTCGCGGGCGGCGCAGCGTTCGCGGTGTCGCCGAAGTTCTCGGCCACCAAGTTCTGGGACGAGTGTCGCTCCTACGACGCAACCGCCTTCGTCTACATCGGCGAACTGTGCCGTTACCTGCTTGCCCAGCCGGAGAAGTCGGACGACCGCGACCACGGGATCCGGGTCGTTGTCGGCAACGGTCTACGTCCGGACATCTGGGACGCCTTCCAGCAGCGCTTCGGCATCGAGCGCATCGCGGAGTTCTACGGCGCGTCCGAGTGCAACATCGCCTTCATCAACGCGTTCAACATCGGGCAGACCGCCGGCACCTGCCCGCTGCCCTACAAGGTCGTGGCCTACGACCCCGAGACTGGTGCGGCCACCCGCGACGACGCCGGGCGCCTCACGACGGTGAAGACGGGCGAGGTCGGGCTGCTGCTCAGCAAGGTCACCGACCGCGCGCCGTTCGACGGCTACACCGACGACGCCGCCACCGAGAAGAAGCTGCTGCGCGGGGGATTCAAGGACGGAGACTGCTGGTTCGACACCGGTGACCTGGTGCGCAATCAGGGGCTCACGCACGTTGCGTTCGTCGACCGGCTCGGCGACACCTTCCGCTGGAAGGGCGAGAACGTCGCCACCACCGAGGTGGAGGCGGCGCTTGCCGGGTCTGCTCAGGTGGTCGAGTCGACGGTCTACGGCGTGGAGGTGCCGGGGTGCGACGGCAAGGCCGGTATGGCTGCGGTCGTGCTGCCCGACAGTGAGGCCTTCGACGGTGCAGCGCTCGCGGAGCACGTGCGCTCGCAGCTCCCGGCCTATGCGCGACCTCTGTTCGTGCGACTGGTCAACGAGCTCGAACACACCTCGACCTTCAAGTCGCGCAAGGTCGAGTTGCGCAACCTCGGCTTCGCCGACGGTGACGAGGCAGTGTACGTCCTCACCAAGGACGAGGGTTACGTGCCGATCTACGACGGCTACACCGACGCGATCGTGGCTGGCACTGCCGGCTGACCGAACTCGAGACACGACAAGCCGGCCCCGGGTGATCGCCCGGGGCCAGCTGCCGTTTTCGGTCGCAGCGGAAGGGGGTCAGCGCGCTGCGAAGGAGTGTGCAGTGCTGCGCGCGCTCGCCGCGGAGGCCGATTTGCCGGCCGGCTTCGAGCCGCAGTCGCGCTTGCCGTCACCGTCGTGATCGGTCCGGTTTCCCTGCGCCGCAGCGGTGTTCACCTTCTTGGCGGTGAGCGGAGCCGGGCGTGAACTGCTGCGTGCCGGTGCGCCGTGCGTCCGGTCGGCGTCGCGAGTGGTAGACGGGGTGGATGAACCCGTCGACGTGGTGCCGGCCGTCGTCGTGCCCGTGCCCGCGCTCGTCGAGGTGCCGGTGGCCGACCCCGTCGAGCCGGTCGAGCCGGTCGAGCCGGTCGAGCCCGTCGAGCCCGTCGACGTGGTCGGCACCGCGCCGAGGGACGCCCAGCACGACTGCGACGCGGCCCACGGTGCGGTGCCCTGCGCGTTGTAGAGCTCGATCGCCGCGGCGTCCTGCACCGACGCGGGCGCCGACTTCGCCGTGGCGTAGCCGGCGCTTGCCGACAGCGACTGCCAGGTGCTGGTGAGGAACTGGTAGGCGCCCGACGCGGAGCTGCTGGGGTTCTGGGCCTGGTAGTTGTTGCCGCTCTCGCAGTAGCGGATCTTCGCGAGCACGTCGGGCACGGTGGCCGCCTGGGCGGGCGCTGCCGCTGCGGCGACGCCGAGCAGTGCGAGGCCGACGGTGCCGCCGATCGCGGCGCGGCGCCAGGTGGCGGTTCGCTTCGAAGCTTGCTTCATGGTGGGTGTCCTTGCTCTCGTAGGTTCTGGGGACATCGACGAGCGTGCACTTGGGCAGATGTCGCAACCGTGACGGCAAGCTGGTGACGCCGACACCGCGCGCCAACGAACCCCACAGTGACCGGACAGCGGATCTTTCTACCGTCGCGGCCATGGAACTGCTCATCCTGGACCTGTCCGGCTCCGTCGGGCCCCGCCTGCACGCGTCCCTCGAGGCACGCGGTTACCGGGTCGAGACCATCAGCGACCCGTCGATCGCCTTGTGGCGCAGCGAAATCGGCAACATCGACGCAGTAGTGATCTGCTGTGACCGTCCGGCCCTCGACGATCTGGCGACGATCGCCGAGATCGGCAGCGGCGCCGAACGCACCCCCGTGGTGATGCTCGCGGCGTCAGCCGACGACACCGATGTCGTACGCGTACTGGACGCCGGCGCGGACGACATCATGTGCTCCCCGGTGAGCTCCCGCGAGTTCGATGCCCGGCTCCGCGCGATCGCACGCCGGACCACACCGCAGCTCGGTCCGTCGATCGAGGTAGGCACTCTCCGGCTCGAACCACACGAGCGACGTGCGTGGCGCGACACTCACGAACTCGACCTCTCCCCGAGGGAGTTCGCTCTGCTTGAGGTGTTCATGCGGCACCCGGGACGACTGCTCACCCGTGAGTTCTTGCTCGACGGGGTGTGGGACGTCGCCTACCTCGGCCGATCCAACGTCGTCGACCAAGGCGTCAGCCATGTGCGCCGCAAGATCGACCGGCCGTTCGGACGCGACGACCTGCAGACCGTCCGCGGCGCCGGCTATCGCCTGCGCGCCGGTTGATCTCTCGCCGCAAAGTGGCGTAACTTGCGCAGCTGGTCGACACGCCGAAGGCCCCTGGCGCTGGGCTGGAACCCCAAGAGCCGCAGCCGATTCCGCCACGACCGGGACTTGCTGGCCGGGAACGCGCGGGCGGTGCTCACCGCCGCCCGCCGGGGCGACGCGGCCGCCGCTGTGGAGGCGCTCGGCGAGCACCGGCTGCTGTGCGCGCACCACGCCGGGCCGCAGGGCGTCCGCACCACAGACAGCCCGCTGCTGACGCGGGAGTTGTGCGACACTGGCGTCACCCGGGCCGAGGAGGAGGTGCGGGTCGTCGGGTCCGAGGAGGAGGTGCGGGTCGTCGGGTCCGAGGAGGTCGTGCGCCCGGCGGTGGCCCGTCGGGTCGTGCGGGCGAGCGGTCTCCGGCAACGGCTCGGTTCGACACCCCAGGGGGACTGACGTGGACCTCAGCGACCTGCGACCGCCCGTCGAGGACGGCCCCTGGCCCCCAATCACCCACTTCCCGCCGCTGGTCTACGGCCCGCTGCGGGGCGCGAGGTCGTGGACCGGCCTGACCCACGCGTCCGTCCCCGGCTACCGACCGCTGCAGCTGGACGTCCACGTGCCGGAGGGCCTCGCGTCGCCGCCCGTGGTGCTCTGGGTGCACGGCGGCGGCTGGGCAGAGGGCGACCGGCGCCACGTGCCGCTGCAGTGGGGTCAGCAGCGGATGTTCCAGGCGATCCTCGACGCCGGGATGGCCGTGGCGACCTGCGACTACCGGCTCAACGAGGAGGCGCGTCTGCCCGCCGCCGTCCACGACGTCGTCGCGGCCGTCCGTTATCTGCGCCGATATGCCGCTGAGTTGGGGGTGGACGGTGACCGCGTGGGACTCTGGGGAGACTCGGCGGGTGCGCACCTGGCGGCGGTGGCAGGCCTCGCAGGCAGTTCTCCCGAGCCGGACCCGTGGGTGCTGGGCGAGATCGGGGTCGTCGCCGACGGCGCCTACGCCTCGGGCGGTCCGGAGCGGACCGACGTGCGGGCCGTCGTGTGGTGGTACGGCCTCGCCGACCTGGCCCGGGAGCGTCAGCTCGCGGCGTGGCTGTGGCCCGAGGTGGAGGCGGACGCCCGGGCCGAGCTGGCGCGCCGGCTGTCGCCGGTCACCTACCTGCGCTCGGACTCCCCGCCGCTGTTGGCGATGATGGGCGACGCCGACACTGTCGCGCCGGTCACCCAGGCGCACGCCCTGGCCGAGGCCGCCGAGGCGGTGGGGGCCCGCTGCGAGCTGGTAATCTCCCCCGGCTCCGGGCACGTCTTCCACGGCGAACCGCTCGAAGCGTTCTGGGAGCGCGCGGTCGAGTTCCTGGCGCGGGAGCTCGGTGCGGTGCCGCTCGTCCCGGAGGAGTCCCCTGCCCCGGAGCAGTTCGTCCGCCGAAACCTGCGGGGTGCGAGGTTCCGCGACGTGGACCTGTCCGGCGCCGTCATGCGGGCGGTGGACGTCGACGGCCTCGAGATCGACGCCCCCTGGCTGCTCGAGGAGGACGGCCGCCTCGTCGTCAACGGGGTCGACGTGGCACCGCTCGTCGACACCGAGCTCGACCGCCGGTTCCCCGGGCGGGCTCTGCGGACGGCGGCGACCCCCGAAGGGCTCGGCGAGGCCTGGTCCGCGGTCGAGCAGGCCTGGTCGCGGGCCGTCGCGCGGGCGGAGGCCATGCCGGACGGGACGATCGACCGGTCCGTCGATGGCGAGTGGACGTTCGCCCAGACGCTGCGCCACCTGGCCCACGCCACCGACATGTGGCTGCGCACGGGGATGCAGCGCCTCGACGACCCCTTCCACCCGTGGGGGCTGCCCGACGGCGACCCGACTGACGGCATGGGTGACGGACCGACCTGGGAGCAGGTGCTGGAGGTGCGGGCTGACCGCCAGGCCCAGGTCCGACGGGCGATCGCCGCCACCACGACCGAGGAGCTCGCCGAGGAACGACCCAACCCGCACGCGCCCGAGCACCGCGAGACCGTGCTCTCCTGCTTCCGGACGATCCTCTAGGAGGAGTGGGAGCACCTGCGTTTCGCCACCCGCGACCTCGATCTGCTCGAGCAGGAGACGTCGGGTCGTCCGTGCCACGATGAGGCATGACCGACGACAGCATCCACGACCGGATCAGCGCCCTCGTCGCCCGCGAGCGTGAGCTCCGCGAGCAACTGGGCACGGACCTCGGGGCCCAGGCCCAGGCCGACCGCGAGGAGCTCCGGTCCGCCGAGGTCGAGCTCGACCGGGACCTGCTCCGCCAGCGCGACGCGCTGCGGGAGGCCAGCCGCAACCCGACGAGGCGCAGGAGCGCCCCGCCGACGTGGTGGAGAACTACCGCAACTAGCCCCCGACGACGCCGGTGCATGGCTTCGGCACGCAGACTCGCGATCTGACGCACCATCCCCATGCACCGGCGCCCGTGTCGGCGGACGCCTTTCAGTTCATACCTTGCGCCACAAGGTAAGGCACCCGCTGTCGTCGCCTGCTGGGGCGAAGGGGCCTGATCTCGGTGACCGGTCGGAGCCGAAGGAGAAGACGGCGCCGACCGGGCTGGTGGCGGGTCAGACGGCGCGCAGGGTGCCGTCCTTACCGACCCGGTAGGAGATCGATCTGCCATCGCTGCGTGGTAGGTCGGTGGGGGAGACGATCGATGCCTTCGATGCTGGCGAGACGACGGCGTAATCGGTCGCCTTCGCTCCGGCTGCCTCGGCCTGGGCGGCCGGCACGACCGACGCCCCGACGAGCGCGACGCAGGTCGCGGCAAGAACACCGCGCCCGACGCGCTTTGAGGTGGACAGTGAGTTGGTGGCTGCGGTGTTCATGAAGAAGAGACTGCCGACGGTGTCTATGCACTTCCTGTGCGAAGACTACGACTGCGCGATGCGCGTTTTCAGCGTCCTTGCGCGGCGTCCAAGTTCGCCGGGTTGATCTTCGGCGCCCGGACTGCCCGCGACCTTCGCCATCGGTGTGCGCGTGCCGGAACAGCGCTGCACCGGACGATCAGTCCGCGCTGCGCCGAGCCGTTGCGCTCGGCGCAGCCTGGACGATGTTCGCGCTTGTCGCCCCGGCCGCACGCACGTCGTTGTTGACGCTGTCAGGTCGAGCCTTGCGGGACGTCGAGCTCGGGGGAGTCAGCTCTCGACGAACGGGGTGACCTGTCGAACACCGCGGCCGACCGATTTGGCGCCCGCCTTGGTCGCCGAGGTCAGGCCTTGGGTGAGCAAGGTCAGGCCGGCACCGACGAGCCAGACGTCCTTCGCCACGCCGGTACCTTCCTGGGTCGGACGGACGCCGTCGGACTGGGTCATACCAGGGGTCTTGAGGTACATCCGAACCAGACTCGCGCCGAAGCCGGTCAGCGCCGCGCCGGCGACTACAGGGGAAACCATCGGAGCAAGAAGCAGCGCGCCGACTCCAATTTCGCTGTAGGACAACACCTTTGAGAACGTCTTCGGGTCCATCGAGTCGAAGACGCCGGGGTAGGCGGTCTTCGCGCCGTTGTGCAGAAACGCGGCCGTGCCCTCGTCGACTTTCAGCTTGCCGACCCCGGAGTTGAGGATGAAGGCGCCGGTGGTGACGCGCAGCGGCATCTGTGTCAGGTTCATGGACTACTCCTCCTGGTGGATGACTGGACAACAGAACACACTAGATCCCAGACGCTTGTCGATGGCGCTTCGGGCAGCGTGATCCGAGGCGCACGTCGACCATGGCCTGACAGGTGCCCACCGCGAAGTGCCCGGACGCCGGGAGGTGCTCGCCGCGTGCCGCGCCGCAGACCCGCTAATCCTGGGCTTCGCCGAGGCGCGCTTCGGGCGTGAGCTCGGCGCGGAGACCGCCGCCGGTCGCAGCCCGGGCAAGAGCGCGACCCAGCGCCGGTGCCTGCTTGAACAGATTGTGACCGGCCACAAAAAAGACAGAGCCTGCCTCCCACACGGCCACGCCGTCCTCACTCCACGGCAGGTCGGTCACCCAGCAGTGAAGGAAGTCGCGCGGCTCTGGGTGGAGACCGGGCAGCGCTCGTGTCACGTAGTCGCGTGCGCGTTCGTCCAGCGATCGAATCGCCGCCGGGTCGATGAAAGTTCCGTCGTCGCGGACGCCGACGGTGTCGCTGAGTCCGACCGAGTAGCTGCTGTTGCCCGGTAGCGGCGTCGCGTAGACGCCGACTTCGCCGAAGACGCCGCTGCTGTCCTGCAGGCACGCGACTCGTGCCGGGGCGGCGGCTTTCACCTCGAAGGTCAGCCGGACGTGTGCGGCAAGGCGAACCGGCAGCGACAGGCCGACGCTGCGCGCCAGGCGGGCGGTTTCGCGGCCGGCGCACACGACCGCCTTGGAGTAGACAGCCCGGTCGGTGACGCTGCGCACCTCGACCGTCCCGTCGGCGCGGGGATCGATGGAGATGACCTCACCAGTGGTGACCGCATCTGCAAGGGCACCCGTGAGTGCCGTGATCGCGGCGCGAGTGCGGATCGCGCCGCCCGACTCGTCAAGCACCGCCGGCCCCGAGTACCCAGCGAGCAGCGGCATCCGTTGGGCGACCTCGGCCGCGTCGATCTCGCGTGCTTGCACGCCGCCGACCTGGTCCAGCACCCGCAGCCGCGCCAGGGCGCTGTCTCCGATGGCCACGACACCGTCTGATGAGACCAGCTCGACGTCGAAGTGTTCGGCCCACTCATCCCATACGCCGCGGCTTTCGCGCGCGAAAGCGACGAGTCGCGGGTCGTCGTGGGCGTGCCGGAAGATCCGTGACTCGCCTGCGGACTGACCCGTCCCGGGCAGACCAGCCTCGTACAAGCGCACCGGCACGCCCTGCTCTCGCAGCGCGTACGCCGTCGACAGACCGACGATCCCGCCCCCGATCACTGCTACCTCGGGTGAACGCGTCGTGGCAACGCCGTCGTCAGTTCCTGTCATCGCGGTTCCTCGATCTGTTGGTGATGAGCGATTGGCCGCAAGAGAAGGGGCCGCTGCCACGACGTCAGCGGGCTGTGTAAGCCCGAAGCCATCGCGCGCAGCGACCCCTCCTCGCTGGGCCAGTACTCCCAGTTTTGGGTGTCAGGCGGGGAGTTTGGAGCCCAGTACGTCGAGCTTCTCGATCGTCGGTTCGGAGAACAATGTGCCGGTCTGCTCGCCGAGAGCTACCGCAACAGGGCCGGACAGGTGGGCGTCACGTCCGGCGTCATCGGGGAACACGTCGAAGATCCCGAACGAGGTCGGCCCGAGGCGGATCGCGAACCACGCAGTGGTCGCCTGCTCGTCCTCGACAAGCGCACGGCCGCTGTCAAGAAACTCCTTCACGTCGTCCTCCTTGCCGGGCAACGCGTCAAACCTGACCAGCAATCCCTTGGTCACACTCATGACTTCTCCTCTTCCTTTGTCGTGGTGCCCGCGAGTTGGGACACTATCGCCTCGGAGAACGCCGGCAGGTCCTCCGGCGAGCGGCTGGTGATGAGATTCTTGTCGATCACCACGTCCTGGTCGACGACGTCGGCGCCGGCGTTGCGCAGGTCGGTGCGAATGCTCGGGTACGACGTCAGGGTGCGACCGGCGGCCACGCCGGCCTCGATCAACGTCCACGGCCCGTGACAGATCGCCGCCACTGGCTTGCCGCTCTCGACGAAGTCGCGGACGAAGGAAACGGCGTCCTCGTCGACCCGGAGCTGGTCGGGGTTAACCGTGCCGCCGGGAAGCAGCAGGGCGTCGTAGTCGCCCACCGAGGCGTCGGCGACCAGCCCGTCGACGGTGAACGTGCCCGCTTCATCCAGGTCGTTCTTACGGGCCTTGATCTCGCCCTCGTGGATCGAGAGGACCTCGGTCTGAGCGCCCGCGCGGTCCAGTACTTCGCGGGGTTGCTCGAGCTCAACGCGCTCGACGCCGTCGGCGGCGAGGATCGCGACCCTCTTGCCCTGGAGATCTGCTGCCATATCAGTTTGCCTTCTTTCCGTTTGACATGCCGGGCTTGATGACGACCTTGGTCCAACCCTCGGACCTGGAGTCGAAGTTCCTGTAGGCGTCGGCAGCCTGGTCCAGCGAGATCTCGTGGGAGACGATCCAGGACGGCTTCGCCTTGTCAGCCGCGATGAGGTCTCGCAGCCGGCGGTTGTACCTCTTGACCGGGCACTGACCGTTGCCCATGGTCTGTCCCTTGAACCAGTGGGTGCCGAAGTCGATGGCCGCCTTGCCCTGCTTGGCCAATTCGCTCTTGGCCCCCGGGTCCTCGGGGACGAACACGCCGACGGTGCCGATCCCGCCGGTGAACCGGACCGAGTTGATGAGCATGTTCAAGGTGGCAGCCGGGTCTTCGTTGCCCTCAGGGTCGTGGGCCTGATAGCCGACACACTCGCAGCCACGGTCGGCTCCGAGCCCCATGGTCTCGTCCAGCACAGCCTGCACGGGGTCGACCTTGGAGTCGTCGATGGCGATCGCTCCGATCTGCTCGGCCAGCGCGAGCCGGTCGGGGTGGCGATCGACCACCATCACCTTCGCGGCGCCCTTGATCGTCGCGGACAGGGCGGCCATCAGTCCCACGGGGCCGGCCCCGGCGATCACGACGCTGTCGCCCGGGATCACGCCGGCCATCTCGGTGGCGTGGTAGCCGGTGGGGAAGATGTCGGAGAGCATGACGTAGTCGTTCTCCTTGTCCTGCGCGTCTTCACCCAGGCGCAGCGCGTTGTGGTCGCCGAAGGGCACCCGGAGCAGTTCTGCCTGCCCGCCGCCGTACGGGCCCATTTCGGCGAAGCCGTAGGCCGCACCGGCGGCCGACGGGTCAGGTTGCGTTGTCAGGCAGTAGTTCGTGAGCCCGCGCTCGCAGTTCTTGCAGAACCCGCACGAGATGTTGAAGGGCAGCACGACCCGGTCGCCCACCTTGATCTTCTCTACTCCCTTGCCGATCTCCACCACCTCTCCCATGTTTTCGTGGCCGAACGTCCGGCCCTTCTCGAAGGAGGTCCGCCCCTCGTACATGTGCAGGTCCGAGCCGCAGATGTTGGTGGTTGTGACCTTGACCAGCACATCGGTGGGCCGTTCGATCTCGGCGTCCGGAACGTCCGTGACCGCGACATCTTTGGGTCCCTGATAGACGACAGCCTTCATGGCGAATCTCCAATCGTTGTGTCGGTGACTCCGACCAGTCCACACTCGTCGCCGACCACCAAGAATTCATGGGCGCACCAGGCCAAAGTCCCGGGGCATGATTTGGTTCGAGTGCACAACTCCCCACCGTGGGTGCGCTGGGCAAGGGGTACGGTGAGCGCGACGCTGCCCCCGAGAGTTGACGAGGACCGATGAGCTCGCACGGATTCGGACTGGATCCCGGGATACATCCGTGCTGCATGTACCGAGGCGTCGTGGCTCAGCGCGACGACCTGTGGGGTCCCTACGGCACAGGGGGATCCCGGGCGGGCCGGCCAGGGATCAAGAGATGACCGTCTGCGAGCCCGCCACAACCGGAACCGTTGTGCCAACCGGCGAGCTGGATCTGCGGCGTGCCCTCACCGGCCTCGAGGGGCTGCTGGTGATGTCCATGGCGATGATGCAACGTCACGACGTGGACGAGGTCATCAACGTCCTGAAGCGTGAGGTCGAGTCGGTGACCGGCTGCCAGTTGGTTAACGTCACCTTCCAGCGGGACCGGGAGTGGATCACCCTGCCCCCCAGGGAGCCGACGAAGCCGGCGGAACCGAGCCCCTCAACCGGTGAACGGGTATTCGTGCAGGACAACGGCGACTCCTGGACGTCGACGACGGCTGTGGCGGTCTTGAACGGCGCCCCGGGCCAACTGGTCCTTCGCAGCTTCGCCCGGCCCGACCCCGAACAACTGTTCGTCATCGAACGGTTGGGCAATCTCCTCGGGACGGCGCTCGCGGACGCGCAGGTGCACGAGCGCCACCGCCGACGCGCCCACGAACTCGGTGCAGCCAATAACGAGATGGCGCGCACCGTCGCGGCGCTGCAGCACCGTGAGGGGGTGCTTGAGGAGTTCGCCCGACTATCCACGACCGGGACTGAGCTCGACGTGGCCACCTCACTCAGTCGGCTCACTGGCTCCGCTGTCGTGCTGCGGGACAGATTCGGGCACGAGACGACCCGGATCACGGTTGCCGGCCGGTACCAACCGGTCCTCGAGCGAACCTCGCTCGAGGAGGTCATCGGCGGACGCCCCGAACTCGGCACGATCGAACTGGAGGTGCCACCGGACAAAGACCGAGACGACGCATCATTCGCTCTGCGGTACGCGGGCGTCGCACTGGGGCTGCTGAGGGCTCAGGCCGCAGCGATGAATGAACTGGAGAACCGACTGAGTCGAGACCTCCTCGACGACCTTCTTGGAGGGCTCCCGGCCGACGTTGCCGTGGACCGGGCATCCGCTCAGGGCCACGACCTTGGCGTTCCGCACGACCTGATCGTGTGCGCATGGTCCTCCGAGCGGGGTCACCGCGGGCACGACCGCGACGTCGATCACCTCCGGATGGCCATGGCTCGTCAGCGACTGCCCTGCTTGGTCGTCCGGAACCGGGGACTGGTCGTCGCCCTCGCCCATCGAGGTGTCGACATGGGCCGCATGTTCAACGACTTGTCGCGCGCCTACGGCGACACCAACGGTGTGATCGCCAAGGGGGAGCCGGCCAACTCGCCGGAACAGATCCCACGTGCGTATGAACAAGCCCAACGAGCACTCAGGGCTCGTCAGCAGTCCCACAATCCGTATGGCTTCATCGCCTACGCCGACTTGGGAGTAGACCGGCTGCTCGCGCTCGACGGCAACGCTGAGGAAGTCGAGCGTCTCATCACGGACTGGCTCGGCGACCTATTGAGCTACGACCGTCGCCACGGCACCGAGCTCGTCCCCACGCTAGCGGCCTACCTTGACCACGGGGGCAAGTACGCCGACACGTCAACGACGCTCACCATCCACCGCAACACACTGCGCTACCGAATCAGCCGCATCACCGAGATCTCGGGCCACGACCTCAACGACGTCGAGACACAACTCAACCTCCACCTGGCGACACGCGCGTGGCGACTGCGCCGTGCCTCCGTCGGCGAGCCCCCGCGAAACGCCGTCCGGTGAGGTAGTCCCAAGCCGTAGTTGCGAGAGTCTGCGCGGCGATGGCACTGGACGATCAGGAGTCGCCGCCCGGGCCGATCGCCGGGTGGTGCCAGAGTTCCCAGCTGGTGTGCAGCAAGCAGACGAAGGTCAGCCCGGCGAGCGCCGCCAAAGCAGGCGCCACCACCGCGACCAGAATCAGCGAAGCAGCCCCCAATGCGGCCATCAGGCGACCTGTGGCGAGCTGGTGGTGGTCGCGCCATCGGTAGGCGACGTCGCCGACGTAGAACACCGCGACGCCACCGGCCAGGGCGAGGGCCGGCAACAGGGGGAGTGGTTCCCCCGGTGCCGCGACTGCTTCGTGCACCCCGAGAGCGAAGAACACCACCCGGCCACGAGCGGCAGATGAAGGTAGCTGTAGGAGTCGCGCGCGAGCCTTGACCGCTCCCGACCAGTGGTGCCGCGCAGCCGTCGTTCGGCACCGCCGCGCAGATAACCGAAGTAGGACCACCACAGACCGGCCGCGATCAGCACGGCGAGGAGGACGGCCGTCACAACCCTCGGGCGCGCAAGAGCGGCTTCGGCGCCGGCGCCTACCCCGACGATCGCCTCACCCAGCGCGATGATGATGATCAGCCCGTGCCGCTCCACGAAGTAGGCAGGTGTCACGCTCCAACCGGTGGTCCCGACCAGGACCGGTCCCGACAGATCCATCACCGCGGCCACGATCCACAGCAACTCTCGTTCTGGCGTGTCGAAGAACGCCGCGGCCACCAGCACTGCCGGGCCGGCGAGCAGGGTGGGTTCGCTCGGCGTGGCGGCTCGCAGTCTGTGCCCATGACACCCGGGCGATTCAGTCGCTCAGGCGGTCTTGGGGGTGGTGCGGCCCTTCCACGCGTCGCGCAGCACCTGCCACTTGCCGGGCTTGCCCGACTCGTGACGCTCCCAGAACTCGTCCGGCAGCGACAGCTTGGCGATCTTCTTCCAGGTCTGTGCGAGCTGGGTGCCGAGCGGGCCCGTCGTGTAGTGCAGGTTGTACCGGTCGCAGATCTCGCGCACCTTCGGCGCCACCTCGATGTAGCGGTTCGAGGGAAGGTCGGGGAACAGGTGGTGTTCGATCTGATGGCTCAGGTTGCCGGTGAGGATGTGGAACAGCGGGCTGCCCGACAGGTTCGCCGATCCGAGCATCTGGCGGATGTACCAGTCGCCGCGGGTCTCGCCGTCGAGCACGTCCTCGGTGAACACGTCGACCTCGTCGGGGAAGTGACCGCAGAAGATCACCGAGTGTGCCCACACGTTGCGCACCATGTTCCCGCCGATCATTCCGGCGAGCGACCACTTGCCGGAGCCGGTGAGAGTGGCGACCAGCGGGGTGGCGATGTAGTCCTTCAGCACCTGTCGAACGGCCTTGGCCTTCAGCGCCTCCAGATCCTTGTCGAACTGCTCACGTGACTTGGCACCGGTCTGCACCTGGTCCCATTCGAGGTCATAGGAGGCGATGCCCCACTCGAAGGTCGGCGCGAGGAAGGCGTTGACGATCGGGTTGAAGATGTCGCGCTTCTGCCACGGCTGCTCGTCGCTGATACGCAGGATGTTGTAGCCCACGTCGCGGTCCTTGCCCATCACGTTCGTGTACGTGTGGTGTAGGTCGTTGTGGGTGTGCTGCCATCCGCGGGCCGGGGCAACGAAGTCCCACTCCCAGGTGGTGGAGTGGATGTCGGGGTCGCGCATCCAGTCCCACTGCCCGTGCAGGACGTTGTGGCCGATCTCCATGTTCTCCAGGACCTTGCCCATGGAGACGCCGGCAATGCCGAGCAGGAACATCGGCTTGTGCTTGCCGAAGATCAGCGCCGTGCGTCCGGCGAGGTCGCAGGTGCGCGCGACCTTGATGACCTTGCGGATGTAGGCCGCATCGTCCGCGCCGCGCTCGGCAAGTACGGAAGCGCGGATCGCGTCGAGCTCACGTCCGAGTTCGTTGACCTGCTCGTCGGTGAGGTGCGCGGCCGCCTTCGGACGCGTGTGTGCACCGCCCTCGGTGGGCAGCACGCCGGTGCGCTTCTTCTGGGTGTCGTCGTAGATCGCGGTGCGACGTTCGATGACGGAGGCATTGGTGATCGTCATGAAATCTCCTGACTATCAAGGGGGTTCGTGAAGTGCAACGGTTCAGACTTCAAGATGGACGGGGCCGACAGCGGCCGTGATGCAGGTCTGGATGAGTTCGCCCTCGTCGGCGTGGATCTCGCCCGTGCGCAAGTCGCGCACCTGACCCGAGACGAGGGGAGTCAGGCAGGTGCGGCAGATGCCCATTCGACAACCGCTCGGCATGATGACGCCGGCTTCTTCGCCGACCTCGAGGATCGGGGTGGAGCCGTCGCAGACGGCTTCCTTGTCGGACTTGGCGAACGTGATCGTGCCACCGTCGGTGTCGGACGGTGCGAGCAGCGCCGGTGCGAATCGCTCCACCTGCAGGCCCTGCGGGAGTCCGGCGTTCGCCCAGAGCTTCTCGGTGTCGTCGAGCAACTCGGTGGGGCCGCACACGTAGGCCTTGCGCGAGCGCCAGTCGGGGCAGACGGTCTCGACCGCGGACGCGTTGCTGAAGTCGATACGTCCGTTGTTGCCGGTGAAGTGGATGACGACGGTCAGGCCGGCGTACTGCCGATCCATCGTACGCAGTTCGTCGATGAACAGTGCATCGTCCTCATTGCGGGCGGAGTGAATCAGGACGACGTCGGCGTCGGGGCGCCTCGGGATCAGGGTGCGCAGCATCGACATGACCGGAGTGATGCCGCTGCCCGCGGTGATCATCAGCAACGGGCGTGGGCCGGTCGGCAGGATGAACTCACCCTGCGGGGGAGCGAGGAACAGAACGTCGGCGGTCTTGGTGTGTTCGACCAGGTGGCGCGACACGCGTCCGATCGCGGTGACGGTGATCTCCGGGTCGTGCCCCTGGGCCGCGGACAGGGAATACGAGCGCCACTGGCGGACCCCGTTGATCTCGACCCCGACGCGGGCCCATTGCCCAGCCAAGTGCGGCTCCCAGCCACGTCCGGGCCGGAAGGAGATGGTCGCCGAGCGGGCGCCGTGTCGGCGGACTTCGGTGACGACACCGCGCAGCTGACGCGCGGAAGCGAGAGGATTGATGATCTGCAGGTAGTCCTCAGGGGATGCCGGCGACGTCCAGACGGACGCGGCACGATGAATCGCCTTCAGAACTCCCATACGTCCATTCTGATTGGCGCGGTCCGCGTAAACGGTGAGTCTGTATGTAGAATTTCGACCGATAAACTGTGCTCCGGTGATAATAATGGGACGGAACGGCACGTTTCTTCGTTCGGAGGCTCGCTCATGACCACACCAGTCACACCCGATCGGGTGAGTCGCCCCCAGCCGTGGGCTCAATTGCCGCCTGAGATCAGTGCCACGATCGGTCCCGTCGTCCCTGAATTGGTGGCGACGATCATCAGGAACATTCCCCGTGAGATCACCGAGTACGCGCGCCCGCTCGACGGCGAGTTCGGTGCGGCCGTGCGGCGTGGTGTCGAGACCGCGCTGCAGCGTCTGCTGATCGAACTGCCCGGCACGGATGAGCCGCCCTTCACTCCCGAGGGCCGTGCGATCTATCGGACGCTCGGCATCGGCGAGGCGCGCACCGGTCGTTCGCTGGAAGCCCTGCTGTCCGCCTACCGGCTCGGCGCCCGCCTCACGCTGCGCAGCGTGAGCGAAGCAGCGCTCGAGGCCGGACTCGACGCGCGCGTCCTGCTCAATGTCGGCGAAGCGATCTTCGTGTACTTCGACGAGATCTCGGCGGCGAGCGTCGAGGGCTTCGCCGAGGAACAGTCCCGGCAGATGGGGGAGCGGGACCGCGCCCGTGCAGCCCTGCTGAACTCGTTGCTGTCCACTCGCGTGGACGAGATCGAGGTGCGTCGGTTGGCGGCGCGTGCCGGTTGGGTGATCCCGGACCGCTTGATCGCGCTGGTTGTGCCGCTGGAGAACGCGGAGGGCCTGCGATTGCGCCTGGGTGATCGGGCGCTCGCGTCCGCTCGCGGGGGGCAAGCCGTCGCGATCGTGCCTGAGCCGAGCACGCCCACCGCTCACCGCGAACTCGAGTTGGCGCTCGCGGGACGCAGTGCCTGGCTCGGCCCGGGGCGCCCCTGGACAGCGGTGAACGAGTCGTTGCGCGCAACGATGCAGACACTCGGAGTTCCGTCGGTCGATGAACCGCGGTGGGTCGTCGACCACGTGGTCGAAGTGGTGCTCGCCTCGCAGCGTGAACTGGTGGCGGACCTGGCCGAGCGTCGACTTGCACCTCTCGACGAGGCCGGCGAGACGCAGCGCGAGCGTCTGTTGGAGACGTTGGAAGCCTGGCTGCGCTGGCGCGGCGAGCGCAAGAAGATCGCCGAGGAACTGCACGTGCACCCGCAGACGGTCGGTTATCGGCTCGGGCAACTGCGCGAACTGTTCGGCAACGCCCTGGAGGATCCGCAGTCCCGGTTCGAACTCGAACTGGTGCTGCGCGCTCGGCATTCCTGACCAAGAATTGACGATCAGGCGGTGACGGCTTGACCCGGACATCGCCACGCTTTGCATACGACAACCTTTACGGCCTCGTCCGCAGCAAGGCACCGAATGCGAGGGTGGTCGTCGCCGGATATCCGCGGCTGTTCAACGGTGAGGACTGCAACGCGCTCACCTGGTTCTCACCCCAGGAGCAGACGTCGCTCAATGCCGCCACCGACCAGCTCGACACGCTGCTGCTAACCAAGGCGGCGAACCGCCGGTTCAAGACGGTCGACGTCCGTGCAGCGTTCGACACCCACCGGGTGCGACGGCGTCGAGTGGGTGAACGGGTTGTCGAATCCGATCGAGGAGTCCTACCACCCGAACGTCGCGGGCAAGCAGGGTTACGCGGCGGCCCTGTCGCCGACTCTGGTCGGTTCTGCGATGCGTGTGACAGCCGCCGCCACAACTCAGCACAGCGGGAAGCTCGCCGCGCCGCAGATCGACCTGTTGTCGGCCGAGTCGGTAGCGGGCGCACGCAAGGTCGGGATCAGCATCGACGAACTGTGCCGGCTCGACCGCGAACTGCGCTCGGGTGACTCCACCAGGATGACGAACGCCGGCCGCCGGATCGGGCAGCTGGACGCCTACGCCACGGCGAAGCTGGGACGCTGACGCCGCCTGTTCTTCGTCTCAGCTCACGGAGGGTTCACCTCCCGGTCAGGTCCATGGTGAGAATGGACCCATGCGGCTGATCCTGATTCGGCACGGCGAGACGCCGGCCAACGTGCAAGGTTCGCTCGACACCACTCTTCCCGGCCCCGGTCTGACCGACCGTGGCGTCGAGCAGGCGGAAGCCATCCCGGCGGCGTTGCATGGGGAACAGATCGACGGGTTGTGGACCAGTCGCGCCCTGCGCACCAAGCAGACCATCGCACCGCTGGCCGAGCACCTGGGCATCGAGCCGCAGGCGCTCCCCGGCACGCACGAGATCCAGGCCGGCGAGCTGGAGAAGCGCACCGACCCCGACAGCATCCACGCCTACCTCAAGCTGCTGGGTGACTGGGCCGAAGGTGACCTCGACCAGCGGGTCCCCGGCGGCGAGACCGGTCACGAAGTGTTGGACCGCTATGACGACAGCGTCGCGCGCATCGAGGCATCCGGTGCGCGCACCGCCGTGATGGTCAGCCACGGGGCGGTGATCCGTTTCTGGACCTACCAGCGCGCCGACAACATCAAGGACACCGACCTCGCCGTAGAACCACTGCCCAACACCGGAATCGTCGTGCTGGAAGGTGATTCGGACGAGGGGTGGAGCGTCGTGTCCTGGCTCGGCACCGCGCTCGCCGGTACCGGCCCGGACGACCCAGACCCCTACGACGGTCCGACCGGGCACCCGTTCGACGAGGACTGACGGATTCGCTGATTTGGCGGGCGTGGGCGGCGCGTTGCATGGTGTTCGGATGAAGTACGCACGACGCGGCCGGGCGGCCGCCCCGATGGCCGTTCTCGTGGTCGGTGCTCTTGCCCTCGGCGGGTGCAACAGTGGTGACGACAACTCCTCGAGTTCATCCTCGAGATCTACGACGAGTTCGACGTCGAGTTCGTCCACCACCACCTCGGCCACCTCGACTCCCTCGAGTGCTGCGACGTCGTCCGCCCCGGCGAGTTCGTCATCGAGCGCTCCGACCTCCGCCGCTTCCTCGAGTCAGTCGTCCAAGCCGGCCGCCTCGCCGACGTTGGTCAAGTCGTGCATCAACGCGAACTCGCGGTCGAACAGTGCGGTCAACGATTGGAACGCCGCTGTTCGCTCCAAGGACAGCACGCAGCTCGACAACGCTGCGAAGGGCTTCCGCCAGACTGCGACCTACCTGCGCACGCTCACCAAGGCGCCGGGCGACAAGCAGTTCACCCCGTTGGTCTGGGCGGTCGCGAAGGACTTCGACGACCTGGCCACCGCGCGCGTCCGCCGACAGACCGTGTCGACCAAGAACTTCAACTCCGACGCCCAGAAGATGCGTACCTACTGCCTGAGCAAGATCAAGGTCTGACTGCGGCTCGTCGTCACTCAGCCGAGTGAGTCGAGCAGGTCCTCGGCGTCCTGGCGAGCCTTGGTGACCGCCGCCGCGTGTGATTTGGCAGCCGCCAGTGCCTCGCGCGCGGCGTCGACCGCCTCCTGCGTCCGGTGCTCCAGGTCTTTCAGTTGTTCGACGACGCGTTGTGCGTCTTCGGACGAAACCGGTTCCTTCTCAGCTGGTTTCGCCGGTTCTGTCGGCTTCTCTGCCTCCTCGTCGGGGGTCTCCTCGGGCCCGTCGGACAGCTCGGCGTCGTCGGGCGCTTCCTCGGTGGGCGCGTCCTGCGCGGGCTCCTCGTGTGTGGGTTCGTCCGCGGCCGGTGCCTCGTCCGGATGATCTTCGGGTTCGGCCGGTTCGTCGGACCTCACCGAGCGCAGCGGGCGTTCTGCGCGTGCGGCGTCCCGCTCGGCGATCTCGGCCAGCCGTGCCTGCTGCAGTTCGCGCAAGGGCACGGCGACCGCCTCGTCCACCTCGACATCGCCGAAACCGCTGTAGGACAAAGGGTTCACCAGGTTGCCGCTGCACACGGCGTCCTCCGCCTTCTGCGAGGCGAGCGCAGCGGTGAAGGTCTGCGTCAATTGATCCTTGGCCGAAGCGGTACCGGCCCCATGCGGTTCCGCGTCGGCGAGCAGTTGTGCAATGAGTTCGGATCGCTCGGCACCCAGCTTCTTCAGGGTGGCGGCGTCCATCCGCCCCTGTGCCTCGCGCATCCGCTCACCGAGTTCGCGCAGCGCAGGGATGTTCGGTGGATCCTCCTGCCGGGCAAGGTGATTGACCGCGTCCGCTGCCACCGAGGGGCGACGTAACCCACCGACGGTCTTCGCCACTTCCTTGTCGCCCGCCTTCCGGATCTGCGCCACCAACCGCTTGCGGGTCGCGATGAACTCGGCCGGGTCGCCGGAGTAGAGCTCATCGATCGCAGCGTGCAGGGTGGGCGCGTCGTCCATGCGCCCAATCTAGTTGGGCATCAGGACGATCGATCGGGACGAACGACTCCCGCGATCAGTCCTGGGCGACTAACTTCGTCATTACCCAACAGTAGGAGTTGTCGTGATGGACGCTGACGTCATCGTCGTGGGAGCCGGGCTCGCCGGTCTGGTGGCCACCGCAGAACTGGTCGCCGCGGGCCGCAAGGTGCTCGTGGTCGACCAGGAGAACGAAGCCAACCTCGGTGGTCAGGCCTGGTGGTCGTTCGGCGGCATCTTCCTGGTGGGTTCACCCGAACAGAAGCGGATGGGCGTCAAGGACTCCTTCGATCTTGCCTGGCAGGACTGGCAGGGCAGCGCGCAATGGGATCGCCTCGACGGTGAGCACGACGAAGACCACTGGGGCAAGCAATGGGGACGCGCGTACGTCGAGTTCGCGGCGTCGATCAAGCGCGAGTACCTCACCGGCAAAGGCGTGAAGTTCACACCGATGGTCGGTTGGGCCGAGCGGGGCGACGGCCGCGCGACCGGGCACGGCAACTCGGTGCCCCGGTTCCACGTGCCGTGGGGCACCGGCACGGGCATCGCGAAGCCGTTCATCGACCTGGCCCGTGAGGGAGCGCAGAAAGGCCTGGTGACCTTCGCCCACCGGCACCGTGTGGACGGCCTGGTCACCTCGGGCGGCGCCGTCACCGGCGTCCACGGACGCGTCCTCGCGCCCGACTCCTGTGAACGTGGTGTGTCGAGCAACCGGGACGAGATCGGCGACTTCGAGTTCACCGCGCAGGCGGTCGTGGTGGCGTCCGGCGGCATCGGCGGAAACCACGAACTCGTCCGCAAGTTCTGGCCGGAGCGCCTCGGCACGCCGCCCAAGCGCATGATCACCGGCGTCCCTGCACACGTCGACGGACGCATGATCGAGATCACCGCCGAGGCGGGCGGTCGCCTGGTCAACCGTGACCGCATGTGGCACTACGTCGAGGGCATCCACAACTGGGACCCGGTATGGCCGAACCACGCGATCCGCATCCTGTCCGCACCCTCGCCGATGTGGTTCGACGCGCTCGGGCGCCAGTTGCCCGCACCGTTCTTCCCCTCCTACGACACGCTCGGCACGCTGCGCTACCTGCGCACGACGTCCGGCATCGACCAGCACGACCACTCATGGTTCATCCTCACCACGACGATGATCGCCAAGGAGTTCGCTCTGTCGGGCTCGGAGCAGAACCGCGACCTCACCGACAGGGACGTGAAGGCGGTGTTGAAGTCGCGCGTGGCCAAGGGCACGCAGCGCGAGGTGCAGGCGTTCGTCGACAACGGCGAGGACTTCGTCACCGCCGACACCCTCCCCGAGCTCGTCGCGAAGATGAACGCGCTGACCGACGAACCGTTGCTCGACGTCGATGTCGTCACGGCCCAGGTCGAAGCACGTGACCGCGAGATCGGCAACAAGTACTCCAAGGACTTCTCCGTCAACGCCATCCACAACGCCCGCAGCTACCGCGGCGACAAGATCGGCCGCGTCACCGCTCCGCACCGAATGCTCGACCCCAAGCACGGTCCGTTGATCGGCGTGAAGTTGAGCGTCCTGACCCGCAAGACGCTCGGCGGCATCCAGACCGACCTCGAGTCGCGGGTGCTCGGCAGCGACGGCAACCCGATCGAAGGGTTGTACGCCGCCGGCGAAGCGGCCGGGTTCGGAGGAGGCGGCGTCCACGGGAAGAACGCGCTCGAGGGCACGTTCCTCGGTGGTTGCATCTTCTCCGGACGAGCGGCCGGCCTGTCACTCGCTCGTCGGGTGGGCTGAACCGGCGGTCGAGCAGTGGCAGGCTGTCACTGTGCGTGACTTCCTTCGTTCCGGACGGGCTTCCGCCGCGGAGCCCGATCCGGTTCAGCCGGTAAAGACCATTCCTGCCATGGTGTCGGCCGAAGTACCGGAGGATGCCCAGGACGAGCGTCCCGAGCGTCCGCTGGACGACGTCAGTTTCGGGGTGCAGGTCGCCGCATGGTGGTCGCTGTGTCTGATCCTGATCGTCAGCGGTGTCATCACGCTGTTCTGGCTGCTCAACGAGATCAGCCTGGTCACGATCACCATCGCCGTGGCGATCATGATCACTGCGCTGCTCCAGCCGATGGTCGCGCTGCTGACCCGATGGAAGGTGCCACGCACCCTCGCGGTGTTGATCGTCTTCCTAGGCGGTATTGCGATCATCAGTTGGCTGCTGTGGTTCGTGATCAGCCAGATCGCCTACTCCAAGGACAGCCTGCTGGACCAACTCAACGGTGGTCTGGCCTCGGTGCGGGACTGGTTGGTGCACGGTCCGTTGGAGATGACTCCGAAGCAGGCCGACCGCTTCTCGGTTCAACTGGGTGACACTCTGCAGCAGCAGTTCGGCGGATCGTCCGAGGCGCTCGATCGTGCGACCGGCGCGATCGGCGTGCTGTCCGGTGGGGTGTTCTGCCTGTTCGCGACCTTGTTCATGTTGTTCGATCGGGGACGCATGTGGGCATGGTTCGTCTCGATGTTTCCCGATCACATCCACGACCACGCGCAGGAGGCCGGACAGGCTGCCTGGCGCACGCTGACCGCGTACATGCGCAGCCTGGTACTGCTGGCCGCGATCAATGCGCTCGCGATGGTGCCGGTGATGATGATCGCCGACATGCCGTTGGTCGTTCCGCTGGCCGTGCTGCTCTTCCTCGGATCGCTGGTGCCGCTCATCGGGGTGCTGGTCGCAGGTGTGGTGGTGTGCCTGATCGCGTTCGTCAGCCAGGGCCTCACCACTGCGATCGTCGTCGCCGTCGCGCTGGTGCTGATCGTCCAGTTGTTCGGCAACCTGCTGAACCCGATCATCCTGGGCAAGGCGGTCGACATCCACCCGCTTGCGATCCTCGTCGGCGTCACCGGTGGAACGCTGCTCGCCGGCATCTTCGGAGCGTTCGTGGCCGTCCCGTTGATCGCGGTGCTCAACAACGCGATCAAGGCGGTACGTCACCACCACACTTCCCGGCCGAACGGCAGCACCGCCGACTCGGCCGAGGTGGCGAAAACATGAGCGACGAACCAGGTGCGTTGCAGCGCACCGGTTTCCGGCTCTACCGCAAGCTCTCCCCGGCGGTCGGCCAGCGGCTCGTTCGTACCTTCAAGCCCACCTATTCCCTGGGCGCGATCGCGCTGATCGAGTTCGACGGCAAGCTCCTGGCGTTGCGGCAGGCGCATCGCGCGGGCTACTCCCTGCCGGGTGGTCTGATCGACCGCGGCGAACAACCCCGGGACGCGGTGCGGCGGGAAGTGGCGGAGGAAACCGGGATCGACATCGACCCGGGCGACCTGGTCACCGTCGTGTTCGACCCGCGGGTGCGGCACGCCGACGTCATCTTCCGCGTCGTCTGTGACCGCGAACCCGAGGTCACGGTGGCCAGCGAGGCGTACGACCACGCCTGGCTCGATCTGGTCGGCTGGCCCGAGGCCGACTACGCGACCGCGCGGATCCTCAAGGCCGTTCGCGCTGCGTCCACCGTGCCGCAGCCCGGCCGGTTGTCAGCGCAGTAGCCCGAGGTCGCGGGCGCGCCCGACGGCGGCGGTGCGGGAATCCACGCCGAGCTTGTCGAAGATGTGCACCAGGTGTGATTTCACCGTCGCCTCGCTGACGAATATCTTCCTCGCGACCTCCCGGTTGGATGCGCCGTCGGCCACGAGTGTGAGCACCTCGAGTTCGCGAGCGCTGAGCCGCTGCACCGGGTTCCGCAGACTCGCCAGCAACCGGTCTGCCACCACGGGTGCGAGGGCGGTCTCGCCGTGCGCGGCCTTGCGGACTGCGCGGATCAGTTCGTCGGGCGGCGCGTCCTTCAGCAGGTAGCCGACGGCCCCCGCCTCGACGGCACGCAGGATGTCGGCGTCCGTGTCATAGGTCGTCACGATCAACACGTGCGGGGGATCGGGCAGTTCCCGTAATGCGGCGGTGGCCGCGACGCCGTCCATGCCTGGCCCGAGTTGGAGATCCATCAGTACCAGTTCCGGTTGGTGCATCCGGGTGAGTTCGATCGCCTCCGTGCCACTCGCGGCTTCGGTGACAACCTCGATTCCGGCTGCCTCCAACAGCATCCGGAGACCGGCGCGTACCACCGGGTGGTCGTCGGTGATGAGCACTCGCGTCATGAGCGCGCTCCGTTCAACGGGATCTCGACCTGGACGGTGGTGCCCTCACCGGGTGCGGACTCGACCGCGAAGCGTCCACCGGTCTCTTCGGTACGGGCTCGCATGGCGTTCAACCCGTAGCCGCCGCTCTGACTCGGGACGATGGGTGCGGACGGGTCGAAACCGCGTCCGTCGTCGCGGACATCGAGTCGGACGACGTGGGCGTCCCCGCCCAGGGTGACGACCGCGCGGCAGGCATCGGCGTGCTGACGGACGTTCGCGAGGGCGCCCTGCGCGATGCGTAACAGTGCGACCTCGACGGTGGTGGGGAGCGAGCCCACCTGATCGTCGACGACGAGTTCGAGTCTGGTCGGGCCGGACTGGCGGTCGATCAGCCGTTGTAGCGCAGCAGAGAGCGGGGCGCGTTCGAGCTCGGTCGGGGTGAGGGCGTGCACCACCGATCGCGCGTCGGTGAGGCCGTCGGCGGCCGCCTGCTCGATGCGGGTCAGCACGTCACGCAGCTGGGATTCGTCGGCAGTGCCGGTGAGCCCGGCACGCGACAGCAGCACGATGCTGGAGAAGCTCTGCGCGAGGGTGTCGTGCACCTCGCGGGCCAGGCGGGCTCGTTCCTGCAGCACTCCGGCCTCACGCTGAGCACCGGCGAGCGCGTCGTGGGTAGCGATCAGATCACCTTGTGCCGCGAGCAATTCGGCGTTCAGTTGCCTTCGTTGCGCGCTCTCGGTCCGCAGCTGCCGGTAGATGGATGCGATGCCTATCGCCACCAGCGCGCCGATGCAGGGGCCGAGGATGCGCGGCACCACGGGGCCGTCGCCCCGGGCCAACTGAGCCGTGACCACGACGAGCGTTGCGAGCCCGATGACGGCCAGGGCCACTGGCACCCGGAGCAGGTGCAGCGCGATGAAGAACAGCGCGAACGCGACCCAGGACAACTCGACACTCACCGCGACCAAGGCAATCCACCCGACGAACAGCACCGCGAACCAGACGACACCGGACGAGGGCCTGCGTTTCTCGGTGACGAGTCCGATCGCGTACCAGGCGCCCAGCGCGAGACACCCGAGCACGAGGGGGATCGGGTGGCTGCTCTCCTGCGCGCCGCGGACCGTCCCGACGGCCAACAGCAGTGCGAAGAGCCCGTGCACGGCGAGTTGGAGAGTACGCAGCACAGGGCTCGGTGCGATCGGAGCGGTGGCGGCAGGCATCACCATCGACCGTACTTCGACAGCGCCCGTCGGCGCTTCCTCGCGGCATCCATCGAACGGTTGATCCCGTCGTCCATCGACGGTCGATCCGCCGATTCCATCGGTTGCGCGATGTGCGACCTGCCTGGTGCGGGGTGAACTGGACGACATCGACATCAGTGTGTCCAGAAGGAGTTGTGCAACGTGTTCTTGGCAGTCCGTGACCTGTGGTGGGCTCGGGGCAGATTCGCCCTGATGGTCGCCGCGGTCGGCCTCATCACCGCACTTGTGGTGGTGCTCAGTGGGTTGACCGAAGGGCTTGCGCGGCAGTCGATCTCGGCAGTGACGTCCTTGTCGAC
Source organism: Yimella lutea (assembly GCF_006715095.1). NCBI lineage: Bacteria > Bacillati > Actinomycetota > Actinomycetes > Micrococcales > Dermacoccaceae > Yimella > Yimella lutea. The sequence goes on along the minus strand of NZ_VFMO01000001.1, from coordinate 92,665 downwards.
CGATCGCATCGTGTTCGAGAAGCCCGCCGCCGGACAGGAACTGTCGATGAACGCTGGCCGGGTGACTGACGCACAGGTGGCCGCGGCCCGGCGCCAACCAGGAGTGAGGTCGGCCGATCCGCTGCGTATCGGCAACTCGCGCGCCACGGTGGACGGTGTCGTCGCCCAGGTCGCGTTGTTCGGGATCGACCCGTCGGCCCCAGCCGCGCCGAAGGGACTTACCGACGGATCGACGGTGATCAGCCGTGAACTGGCCGACGATCGGGGGATCGGTGCCGGGGACGAGATCACCGTTGCAGGCAGCAAGTTGCGCGTCGCGGCCACGGTCGACGATGCGTCGTTCAGCCACCTGCCCGTGCTCTGGGTGACCCCGTCGGTGGGACGACAGGATCCCAGCGACGGGATCGGTTCGGTGATTCTCATGAACGTCGGATCCTCCTTCGGGGCAACCGGTTTCGAGTCCTCGACCGGCTTGCTGGCGAAGACGAAGGACGACGCGCTCGGCGCGATCGGTTCGTACTCCGCGGAGAACGGGTCGCTGACGATGATCCGGGGTCTGCCCATCGCGATCAGCGCACTCGTGATCGGTGCGTTCTTCACCGTCTGGACGGTGCAACGCGAACCCGATCTCGCCGTCCTGAAGGCCATCGGCGCCCGCACCTCCTACCTCGTCCGGGACGCGCTCGGGCAGGCGTTGCTCACCCTGCTCATCGGGGGCGTGCTCGGTGCTGCCGCGTCCGTCGCGGCCGGCCTCGCCCTCGGCGGACGCGTGCCGATCGTCATCGAGGCACGCACAGTCGTCCAACCACTCGTCCTTCTCGTAGTGGTCGGTTTGATCGGTGCGGTGGCAGCCCTGCGCCGTGTCGTGACCGTCGACCCGATGGCCGCACTCGGAGGCGCCCGATGACTTACGCACTCGAACTCGAACGGGTCTCGGTCGAATTTCCGGACGGCGACGGTGTCGTCAAGGCGCTCGACGACGTGTCGATGACGATCGATCGCGGTGCGTTCGTCGCGGTGACCGGGCCGAGCGGATCGGGAAAATCGACCCTGCTCGCGGTGGCCGGACTGCTCTTGCGGCCGACGTCAGGGCGGGTGATGCTGGCCGGCCAGGACGTCACCGGATCCTCCCGGTCGCGAAGTACCGATCTGCGTCGAGAACGGATCGGCTTCGTCTTCCAGCAGCCCCACTTGATCGGATCACTCACCGCGATGGAGCAGTTGGAGATGGTGGCCCGTCTGTCCGGCGACCTCTCGGCGCAGATGCGGGAGCGCGCCATGCACCTGCTCGAGTCGGTGGGGTTGGAGGCCGTGGCGAACCGTCGTCCGGCGGCGATGTCGGGTGGCCAGCGCCAGCGGGCGGGGATCGCGCGGGCGCTGATGAACGACCCGCAACTGTTGCTGGTGGACGAGCCGACCTCTGCGCTCGACCACGAGAGGGGCGTCGAGGTCATCGACCTGCTGCGGGGGATCACCAAGGACCAGGGCACCGGGACGATCGTGGTCACGCACGACCTCGCAACGCTGGGTGAGCAGGACGAGGTGGTGCGGTTGGCCGACGGGCGGATGCAGGAACCGGTGTTCGCCTGAGTGCGCAGGGCGGTCGCCTAGGGTGGCGGGCGTGACCCAGAACCAGACAAGTCGTCGTGCAGCCCTGGCCGGAGCCCTGGCGGTCGGACTGAGCGCATGTAGCAGTAAATCCACGAACGACCCGGTCAAGACGGCGGGGACCTCCGGGACACCCGCCGGTGGGTCGTCGACCACGCCTGCGCCCTCGTCCACGCCGCCTGCCGGCAAGACGCTGCCGGGTGGGGCGCGCACGATCCTGCCGCAGCACCGGCTCGTCGGCTACTGCGGAATGCCCGGTGCCCCGGCGCTCGGAGAGCTCGGCGCAACCAATGATCTGCAGGCGCAGATCGACAAGATGATGAAGGTCGTCAAGCAGTACGACGACGGCACGGTGAAGCCGCTGCCGGTCATGGAACTGATCACCACCGTCGTCCACCCGTACGCCGGCCGGGACGGCATGTTCCGCGAGCGCCTCGACCCGAAGGTGATCGGGGAATGGAGCAAGGCGGCAGAGGACAACGGGGCCATCCTGCTGCTCGACATCCAGCCCGGTCTCGCGTCCTTCCTGGACGAGGCGAAGGCGTACGAGGAGTGGCTGCTCAAACCGCACATCGGTCTCGCCCTCGACCCGGAGTGGGCGATCAAGCCCGGGCAGATCCCGGGCAAGGTGTTCGGCACGACGACGGGCGCGAAGGTGGACGAGGTCGCGGCCTACCTGTCCGGACTGGTGAAGGAGAACGACCTGCCGGAGAAAGCGCTGATCGTCCACGTGCTGCGCCGTTCGATCTTCACCGAGGAGTCGGGACTCAAGCAACACCCCGGCGTGCTGGTCATCAAGTCCGTCGACGGCATCGGCGTACCGGCGGACAAGGTGAAGGCGTACGACGCGGTCATGAAGGGCACGCCCTCGAACATCAAGGGCGGTTTCAAGATCTTTTATCAGGAGGACACCGCGGGTGGTGGGCCGCTGATGAAACCGGACGAGGTGCTGGCGCTCTCCCCGAGGCCCGATTACGTGATGTACGAGTGAACGTGCGAGCGCGTCAGAGGTACTGACCCGTAGGGTGGTCGTCCCCGCCATGTTCGGACGGCTGCTCGGCCCGCTGCGGCAACCCGCGTCGCATCGCCTGCAACTGGGCTTGTGACGCCATCTGCTGAGCGACGATCGCGGTCTGGATGCCGTGGAAGAGACCTTCCAGCCAGCCGACCAACTGCGCCTGCGCGATCCGCAACTCCGCGTCGCTGGGCGCTTGCTCGCCGAACGGCAGCACGATGCGGTCGAGTTCCTCGGCCAACTCCGGCGCGAGACCGTCCTTCAGTTCGGCGATCGAACGCTGGTGGATGTCGGCCAGCCGCTTGCGCCCCTGATCGTCCAGGCCCGCCGTGCGCACCTCTTCGAGCAACTGCTTGATCATCGAGCCGATCCGCATCACCTTGGCCGGCTGCTCGACCAGTTCGGTGGCGTTCTCGACCTTGCGGTCGCTCGACTCCTCGTCCGAGTCCTCGGAGTTCTCGTTCGGATCGGCCACACCCATGCCGTCCTGGGTGATCACCACGAACCGGCCGTGTTCGTCGGCTGCGGTCGCCGCGTCCTGCTGGGTGTTCTCGTCCTCGGGCGTCATGGCCCCATCCTGACATCCGGTTCGTGTCCGGCGGTCCGGACCGCAACCGGTGCCGTCGGTGACGCCGGTCGTGATCTGCATGTCCAGAAGTGCCGCGGACGTCAAGAAGGTGGTTTCGATCCCATGGACACGTCCGTCCCCGGTCGTAGGGTCGACACATGCGTGCTGTGACCCTTCCCGAGTTCGGCGACGAGTGCGTCCTGACCCTTGCCGAGGTGCCCGACCCGCAGCCCGGGTCCGGCGAGGTCGTGATCGATGTCGCGGCGGCCGGGGTGAACCGGGCCGACCTGCTGCAACGACAGGGCCACTATCCGCCGCCGAAGGGTGAGTCGGACATTCCCGGCCTCGAGGTCAGCGGCACGATCAGCGCGGTCGGCGACGACGTGGACGGCTGGAGCGTGGGCACCGAGGTCTGTGCGGTGCTCGCCGGCGGCGGGTACGCCGAGAAGGTCGCCGTCCCGGCGGGGCAGTTGCTTCCCGTTCCCAGCGGTGTCTCACTGATCGACGCTGCCGGTCTGCCCGAGGTCGCGTGCACGGTGTGGTCGAACATCGTGATGACCGCGCACCTGCAGGAGGGTGAGGTGTTCCTCCAGCACGGCGGCAGCAGCGGCATCGGCACCATGTCGATCCAGGTGGCCCGCGCGCTCGGAGCGAGGGTCGCTGTCACCGCAGGGTCTGCGGAGAAGCTCGAACGGTGCCGCGAACTCGGCGCCGAGATCTTGATCGATTACAAGCAGCAGGACTTCGTCGAGCAGGTCAAGGATGCGGCCGACGGGCGCGGAGCCGATGTGATCCTCGACGTGATCGGTGCAAAGTATTTGGCGCGCAACGTTTCTGCGCTCGCGCCCGACGGGCGCCTGGTGATCATCGGCATGCAGGGTGGTGCGAAGGCGGAGCTGAACATCGGGGCGCTGCTGGCCAAGCGGGGCTCCGTCATCGCCACGTCGTTGCGTGGACGCGACAAGGCCGACAAGGAGCGGATCGTCGCCGAGGTCCGCAAGCATCTGTGGCCGCTGATCGAATCCGGACAGATCAAGCCGGTCATCGACCGGACGATGCCGCTCGACCAGGTGGCCGATGCGCATCGTCTGCTCAACGACTCGACGCATATCGGCAAGGTCTTGCTCACCGTCTGAGAGCCGATCACGCAGGCGCTATCAAAATCGGCGTGAGTTTCTGCCCTTCGCCAGGCGCGGCGAAGGGCAGAAACTCACGCGGATTCGGGGTGGGTCAGGCTCGGTGGCCGAGCCGGTGGCTGAGCGACTCGGCGCTCGCCTGCACCTGTGCCACGAGGTCGTCGCGGTCCGAGTCAGGTAGGTCGGCACCGAAGGTGCACGCCAGACCGGCTGCCGGCTGCCCGGTGTGGTCGAACACGCACGCCGCGATCGACGCGATTCCTGGTGTGACAGAGCCGTTCTCGATCGCGTAGCCGCGACGGCGCACCTGCGCGAGTTCCGATCGGAGGGCCGTGAGTGAGGTCGGTCCCACGCCTTGGCGTTGAACGAACTCGGCTCGTGACGGAAACAGCGCGCGGACCTGAGCGGTGGGCTGCGCCGCGAGCAAGGCGAGCCCGGACGCGGTCAGCGGGGCGGGCAGCCGGACGCCGACGTCCGTCACCAGCATGGGACGCCCGGGCGCTCGCTCCTCGATCACGTAGAGCACGTCGCGTCCGTGAAGCATCGCAAGGTGGGCGTTCTGCTGCACCTCGTCGACCAACCGCCGGATGGTCGGGAGGGCGACCCGTTGTAGTGGTTCCTGGCGGGTGTAGGCCGAGCCGAGTTCGTAAGCAGCGACGCCGAGTCCCCAGCGTCGATCGTCGGGGGAGTGGGTCACGAAACCTGCATCGCGCAGCACGCCGAGCAGTCGGTAGGTCGACGAGCGCGGGATGCCGAGTTCGCGCGCCAGGGCGGCGCCGGGCTGGGGCGTGCCTCGACGGGCGAGCAGTTGAAGGAGGGCGAGCGCTTCGCCGGCATCGGGCACTGTTCGAATGTCTCATATCTGAGACAGTGAAGATGCCTCGGCGGTGTCGCTCCCGCCGCGACGGGAGTGGAATGACAGACATGAGCAACGAGCACGCAGAAGCTGTCGAAGTCGGGATCGGTCCGCTGAGCATCGACGACGTCGTCGCGGTTGCCCGGCACGGATGCCCGATCGCGTTGTCGCAGCAGTCGCGGGCCGAGGTCGAGAAGTCGCGGGCGATCATCGACGGTCTCGCCAATGACACGGTGCCGCACTACGGCATCTCCACCGGATTCGGCGCTCTTGCAACGAAACACATCCCGGTGAGCAAGCGACAGCAGCTCCAGCGGTCGCTCGTCGCCTCACACGCCGCCGGTTCCGGTCCGCTCGTGGAGCGCGAGGTGGTGCGCGCACTGATGCTGCTGCGTATCTCCACCCTCGCGACCGGTCGCACCGGTATCCGTCCGCAGACGCTCGATACCTACGTCGCGATGTTCAACGCCGGCATCGTGCCGTGCGTGCGCGAGTACGGCTCGCTCGGCTGCTCCGGCGATCTGGCGCCGCTGTCGCATTGTGCGCTCGCCTTGATGGGTGAAGGTGAGGTGCTGGACGCCTACGGCACCCTGATGGGGGCCGGTGAAGCGCTCCGCGCGGTGGGTATCCAACCGCTCGTGCTGCAGGAGAAGGAGGGCCTGGCGCTCATCAACGGCACCGACGGGATGCTCGGCATGCTGTGCCTGGCGATCGACGACCTACGGATGCTGCTCACCACTGCCGACCTGTCGGCGGCGATGAGTGTCGAGGGACTGCTCGGCACCGACGACGTGTTCGCGCCGGAACTGCACGCGCTGCGTCCGCATCCGGGCCAATCAGCATCCGCCGAGAACCTGCGGAAAGCACTGGCCGGCAGTGGTATTCGTGAGTCACACCGCGACCCCGAAGCGTGCACCAGGGTCCAGGACGCTTACTCTTTGCGCTGCTCGCCGCAGGTGCACGGCGCCGCGCGCGACACCCTGGCTCACGCGATCACTGTCGCCGACCGGGAACTTGCCTCGGCCGTCGACAACCCCGTCGTCACCCTCGACGGACGCGTGGAGTCGAACGGCAACTTCCACGGCGCTCCCGTCGCCTACGTGCTGGACTTCCTCGCGATCGTCATCGCCGACGTAGCGAGCATGAGCGAACGGCGCACCGACCGCTTCCTCGACGTCGCCCGCAACCACGGTCTGCCGCCCTTCCTGGCCGACGACCCAGGCGTCGACTCCGGACTGATGATCGCGCAGTACACGGCGGCCGGCATCGTCTCCGAACTCAAGCGACTCGCTTCCCCGGCCAGTGTCGACTCCATCCCGAGCAGCGCGATGCAGGAGGACCATGTGTCGATGGGATGGGCCGGCGGACGCAAGCTGCGTCGGGCCGTCGACGGGCTGGCTCGGGTGCTCGGCATCGAACTGATCACCGCTGCCCGTGGCGTGCAGTTGCGCGCTCCGCTCGAGCCCAGCCCGATCACCGCTGCGCTCATCGAACAGCTCGACCTGCCCGAGCCCGGCCCCGACCGGTACCTCTCGCCCGAGATCGAACGGGTCAGCGCACTCGTGACGAGCGGTATGGCCGTACAGGCCGCCGAGTCCGTCACCGGCCCGCTCAACTGACCCACCGCCGAAGGAGATTCACCATGCAAGGTGCACGCCACGTCCGCGCTCCCCGCGGTACCGAGATCACCGCCACCTGCTGGCAGACCGAAGCGCCCCTGCGGATGCTGATGAACAACCTCGACCCCGAGGTGGCCGAACGTCCGGACGACCTCGTCGTCTACGGCGGCACGGGCCGCGCGGCCCGGAGCTGGGAGGCGTTCGACGCCATCGTCGAGACACTGAAGTCGTTGCAGCCCAATGAAACTCTGCTGGTGCAGTCGGGTAAGCCGGTCGGTGTCGTCACCACCAACGAGTGGGCACCGCGCGTCCTGATCGCGAACTCCCACCTCGTGCCCGACTGGGCCACCTGGCCGGAGTTCCGCCGGCTGGAGGCCGAGGGCCTGATGATGTACGGCCAGATGACTGCGGGCTCGTGGATCTACATCGCGACGCAAGGCATCCTGCAGGGCACCTACGAGACCTTCGCCGCCGTCGCACGCAAGCGGTTCGACGGGACACTGGCCGGCACCATCACACTCACCGGTGGATGTGGCGGCATGGGTGGCGCGCAGCCGCTCGCCGTGACGCTCAACGGCGGTGTCTGCCTGATCGCCGATGTCGACCGCACCCGCATGGAACGTCGCGTCGCCAAGCGCTATCTCACCGAGATCGCGGACGACCTCGACGACGCCATCGCGCGGGCCGACAAGGCGAAGCAGGACAAGCGCGCGGTCTCGATCGGCATCGTCGGCAACGCCGCAGACGTCTTCCCCGAATTGCTCAAGCGTCACCAGAACGGCGACATCCACATCGACGTCGTCACCGACCAGACCTCCGCGCACGACCCGCTGTCGTACCTCCCGTCGGAGTACTCGGTCGACGAATGGCAGCGCGAGGCCGAGGGCGACCCGGACGGCTTCACCAAAAAGGCTCGTGAGTCGATGGCCCGCCAGGTGCAGGCGATGGTGGGGTTCCAGGACGCCGGTGCCGAGGTCTTCGACTACGGCAACTCGATCCGGGACGAGGCACGTGCTGCCGGATACGACCGGGCGTTCGCGTTCCCCGGTTTCGTCCCCGCCTACATCCGTCCGCTGTTCTGTGAAGGGCTCGGTCCGTTCCGATGGGTCGCGCTGTCGGGTGACCCCAAGGACATCGAGGTCACCGATGCAGCTCTGAAGGAACTCTTCCCCGGCAACGAGCACCTGCACCGATGGCTCGACGCCGCAGGCGAATTCGTCGAGTTCGAGGGACTGCCGGCCCGGATCTGCTGGCTCGGCTACGGCGACCGCCACAAGGCGGGCCTGCTGTTCAACCAACTGGTCAAGGAAGGCAAGGTCTCCGCGCCGATCGTCATCGGTCGCGACCATCTCGACTCGGGCTCGGTCGCGTCCCCGTACCGGGAGACCGAGGGCATGCTCGACGGCTCGGACGCGATCGCGGACTGGCCGCTGCTGAACGCCCTGACCGCCGCGAGCTCCGGCGCCACCTGGGTCTCGCTGCACCACGGCGGCGGGGTCGGCATCGGACGCTCGATCCACGCCGGGCAGGTGGGTGTCGCGGACGGCACGGACCTCGCAGCCGCAAAGCTCAACGCGTTGCTCACCAACGACCCGGCGCTCGGTGTGTTCCGGCACGTCGACGCGGGTTACCAGCGTGCGGTCGACATCGCCGACGAGCGCGGGGTGCGAGTGCCGATGGAGCCGGTCGTGCGGGACGCCGACGACGCCGATGCGGCCCAACTGGCCGCCACCCGCAAGGCGGCGGAGTCCAAGGCACCCAAGGCAGGACGCTGAGATGACCCCCGAAAGTCCGCAGATCGAGCGCGTTGACCCGCGCTTTCTGCGGACTTTCGTGGGGAGTGTCCGCAGATCAGGCGGGTCGACCCGCGCTTTCTGCGGACTTTCGGGTCAGTCCTGCTCGGACAGGTCGGCGACGGTGGCACCGAAGTGGGCGATCACGTCGTCACCGCTGACAGAGAGACCGACGCCGTGACCGCCACCACCGAGACTGATCGTGCGGCCGCGCAGGTGTTCGTCGGCGTAGACCGGCAGGTCACGCGCCGAACCGAACGGGGTGATGGTGCCGCGTTCGTACCCGGTCACTTGCTTGGCCGTCGCCGCGTCGGGCATCGACAGTCGTTTGGTGCCGAGCAGCTCACGCACCTTCGGCCAGGAGAACTGACGGTCACCCGGCACCAGCACGAACACGTACTCATCGTCGGTGACCCGCACGACGAGGGTCTTGATCAGGTCGCGCGGTTCGATCCCACGCGCTGCCGCGGCCTCCTCCAGACTCGACACTTTCCCGTGCCGGGTCACGGTGTGTTCGATACCTGCCGCACGGGCGGCCTCGATCGCCGGAGTCGTTTCGTCAGCCATGTGACCGAGCCTAGGTTGGACAGGTGACTGCTGAGCACTCCCATTTCGACGCGATGTGGGCCGAACTGCAACCGATCGGACGCGACGGTCGGACGGCCGGTTACCGGCGGTTCGCGCTGACCGACGAGGACCTCACGCTGCGCGAATGGTTCGCCGGTGAGTGCGGCGCACTCGGTCTCGACCTTGTCGAGGACCGGATGGGCAACCAGTGGGCCTGGTGGGGAGACCCGGACGCAACCGCCGGGGTCGTCACCGGCTCGCACCTCGACTCGGTGCCGGACGGTGGTGCGTACGACGGGCCGCTCGGCGTCGTATCTTCCCTCGCCGCCGTGAAACGTATGCAGGACAATGGGTTCCGGCCCGATCGTCCGATCGGGATCGTGAACTTCGGGGACGAGGAAGGTGCACGCTTCGGTGTTGCCTGCGCCGGTTCACGGGTGATCACCGGTGCAATGACCACTGACCGTGCGCTCGCGCTGAAGGATGCCGACGGTGTGACGATGGCCGAAGCCATGCAGCGCGCCGGTCGATCCACGGGCATCGGACGGGACGAGGAGACCCTGCGCCGGGTCGCTGCGTTCGTCGAACTGCACGTGGAGCAGGGCCGCGCCCTGGCCGACCTCGACCCGGCCACGTCCGCGGTCGCCGTCGGTACGGACATCTGGCCGCACGGGCGGTGGCGCGCCGACTTCGCCGGACGGGCCGACCACGCCGGCACCACCGCGCTGGGCGATCGAGCCGACGCGATGCTCGAAGCGGCTGCCTTCGTCCAGGCCGCACGCGAGGAAGCTGCCCGTCGCGACGGTGAATCCCGTTGTGTCGCAACGGTGGGCAAACTCGACGTACAACCCGGTGGTGTGAACGCGATTCCTTCGCATGTCACCGCTTGGTTGGACGCCCGTAGCAGCGACGAGCGCCTCGTGCTCGACACGATCGCCGCACTCGAGCGACGTTTCCCGGGTGCGCTCAGCCAGGAGTCCTGGACCCCGACCACACCGTTCGACGCCTCGCTGTGTGCCCGACTGCAGCGCACGCTCGGTGCACACACGCCGATGCTCGGCACGGGCGCCGGCCACGACGCAGGCATCCTGGCCAATGCCGGTGTGCCGACCGCGATGTTGTTCGTGCGCAACCCGACCGGCAGTTCGCACACACCCGAGGAGTTCGCCGAGGCGGACGACTGCCACCGAGGCGTCGACGCACTGGTGAAGGTGCTGGAAGACCTGGCGAGCGTCTGATGCGCATTTGGTCGGTCCACCCCGCTCAACTCGACCGCGCGGCTCTGGCGTCGTGTTGGCGAGAGACCCTGCTGGCTCAATCCGTGCTTGCCGGGCGCACCAAGGGCTACACCCGGCACCCGCAACTCCAACGGTGGCGAGCCACGCCCGAACCCCTCGCTGCACACCCGATGCTCGAGTTGGTCGACGGCGGGATCGAACCGTGGGAGATCGTGAAATGAAGCAGTTCTGGTGCGAGTACGCATTGCTGCCCGACGGACTCGCGCGGTCGGTGCTGTTGACGATCGAGGGCGCAGAAGACGGCGACGATGCCCGACGCTTCGTCGCCGTCGAGCAGGACGCGCCGGCCGGGGGTGCCGAGGTACTGCGCGGGGTCACCATGCCGGGTTTCGCGAACACCCACAGCCACGCCTTTCACCGCGCCTTGCGGGGTCGCACCCACGACGGCGGGGGCACGTTCTGGACCTGGCGTGACCGCATGTATCACGTTGCGGGGCAACTGGATCCCGACAACTATCTATCGCTGGCCAGGGCGACGTACGCAGAGATGGCGCTCGCGGGCATCACGACGGTCGGTGAGTTCCACTACGTGCATCACAACCCGGACGGCACCCCGTACGACGACCCGAATGTCATGGGCATGGCCCTGCAGCAAGCGGCACGGGACGCCGGTATCCGGTTGACCCTGCTCGACACCTGCTATCTGCGTGGCGGGTTGACCGCCGACGGGCACACCCCCTTGTCAGCCCAGCAACGCCGATTCGGCGATGCGGACGTGATGGCCTGGGGTGAACGGGTGAGCCGTCTCGACGCCTGGCATTCGCGCGGCTTCGCCGTCGGCACCGCAATGCATTCAGTGCGGGCGGTGCCTTTCGACCAACTGACAGCCGCCGCGAACCTCGCTTCACACGTCTGCGAGGGCACATGGTCCGTCGATCCGTTGCACATCCACTTGAGCGAGCAGCCGGCGGAGAACGAAGCCTGCCTCGCTCACTACGGACGGACCCCGACCCAGCTCCTCTCGGAAGCCGGCCTGATCGATCGCAATCTGACCGCAGTCCATGCCACCCACCTCAACGACGAGGACATCCGCCTGCTCGGAGACGAGCACGCCTTCGCGAGCTTCTGTCCGACGACCGAGCGTGACCTCGCCGACGGCATCGGTCCGGCCAAAGCGTTGCGCGACAGCGGAGTCGGCATCTCGCTGGGCAGCGACCAGCACGCGGTGATCGACATGTTCGAGGAGATTCGAGCGGTCGAGATGCATGAGCGTCTGCGCACCAATGCACGAGGTCACTTCGCAGCGCAGGACCTCCTCGGTATGGCCACCCGGCACGACAGCCTGGGCTGGGAGGACGCCGGACAGCTCGCTCCCGGCATGCACGCCGACTTCGTCACCGTCTCGTTCGACTCACCACGCACGGCCGGCATCGACCCGGCTCAGATTCTGTTCGCCGCGACGTCGGCCGACGTGCACACCGTCGTCCGTGACGGTGAGCCGATCGTGACCGACGGGCACCACCGCCTCGGCGACGTGGGACGAATGCTCGCCGACTCCATCGCACCCTTCTGGGAGGACGCATGACCAGCACGCTCATCACCGGCATCAGCGAACTCGTCACCAATGACGCAGAGCAGGACAACGGGTTGCTCGGTATCGTCGAGGACGCGGCGATCGTGGTGTCGGACAACGCGATCGAATGGATCGGTCTGCAGTCCGAGGCGCCCGCGGCGGACCTGCACCGCGACGTCGGCGGACGAGCAGTGCTGCCGGGTTTTGTCGACAGCCACACTCACCTCGTCTTCGCCGGGGACCGCAGCGCCGAGTTCTCGGCACGGATGACCGGTGAGCCGTACGACGGGGGCGGCATCGCGGTGTCGATGGCCGCCACCCGGGGCGCGTCGGACGACGAACTGCGCTCGCTCGTCCGTCGCCGCGTCCAGGAGATGCGCGGCCAGGGGACGACCAGCTGGGAGATCAAGTCGGGTTACGGACTCGATGTGGACACTGAGGCCCGGTCGCTGCGTATCGCTCGCGAATTCACATCGGAGACAACGTTCCTGGGTGCCCACGTCGTGCCGCCGGAGGCGAGGAAAGACCGCGCGGCGTACGTCGAACTCGTGACCGGACCGATGCTCGAGGCGTGTGCTCCGCACGCGAAGTGGATCGACGTCTTCTGTGAACCACACAGCCAGTACGCCTTCACCGAGGCGGAATCACGCACGGTGTTGGACGCCGGAAAGGCGAGGGCACTCGAGGTGCGGGTACACGGCAACCAGTTGGGCCACGGTCCCGGCGTGCAGCTCGCGGTGGAACTGGGTGCGGCGAGCGTCGATCACTGCACCTTCCTGACCGACGGTGACGTCGATGCCCTGGCGGCGAGCGACACCGTGGCCACGCTGTTGCCGGGCGTGGAGTTCTCCACCCGGATGCCGTACCCGCGGGCGCGTGACCTCATCGATGCCGGCGCCACGGTCGCACTCGCGAGCGACTGCAATCCGGGTACGTGTTACTCCAGTTCGATCCCGTTCGTCATCGCGCTGGCGGTGCGCGAGCTACGGATGACTCCTGCCGAGGCGGTATGGGCGGCGACTGCCGGGGCGGCGACGTCGTTGCGCCGCAACGACATCGGAGTGCTCACTCCGGGAGCGCGAGCCGACCTCGCAGTTCTGAATGCGCCGAGTCACCTGCACCTGGCGTACCGGCCGGGGGTGCCGATCGCTGCGGCGGTCGACCTTTGCGCGGGAGAAGAGCTGGACGAGCTGCACCTGGAGTAGGAATGAGGAAGGGCCGCACCGAACCGGTGCGGCCCTTCCTCATCGAGCGAAGGATCAGTCCTTCTCGACCGAGTAGTTGACGGTCTTGCCGTTGACCGACTTCACGACAGCCTTGAACTTCTGCTTGGAGCCGGCGACCTCGGCCTCACACTTGACTTCTTCACCGACCTTCGCCTTGAGGTCGTCGTCGCAGTTGACGTCCTTGACTTCCTTGTCGGGGTTGGTCGACTTGATGCGCTGCTCGATCTGCTTCTCGACGTCCTTCTCCTTCACAGCCGGTTCGCTGCTGCACGCGGTGAGCCCGCCGAGGAGAAGGGCACTGGCGAGGGACGCCGCTGCTGCGCGGCCGAGGCGGTTGGTCATGATGATTCTTCCTCCGAGAGATTGAGGTTTGTCCTCGTGGATCCTACGCAGGAATGCGCGCACCGAGGCGGCTCAGCAGTCGGCCAGTAGTCGCACCGGCTGCTCGACCGCATCGGCGGTGAATCGCAGGAATCCGCCGGCTGAACCGCCGTCGCACACGCGGTGATCGAAGGTGAAACCGAGTTGGGTGACCTTGCGGACGGCGAGTTGTCCGTCGACCGCCCATGGCCGATCGATGATGCGTCCGACACCCAGCATCGCTGCCTCGGGGTGGTTGAGGATCGGTGTGGACCCGTCGACTCCCAACACGCCGTAGTTGTTCAGCGTGAAGGTGCCGCCGGTGAGTTCGCCGGGCGACAGGTCGCCGGTGCGGGCGCGAGCAGTCAGGTCGGCCAGCGCCTCGGCCAACCGGCGGGTGGTCATCTCCTGAGCACCGCGCACGACGGGAACGACCAGACCCCGGGGCGACTGGGCCGCGAAGCCGAGATTGACCTGCTTGTGCCGCACGATCGTGTCGCCGTCGACGGACGCATTGAGTTCGGGGAACTGCTGGAGTCCGGCGACGCAGAACCGTGCCAGCAGCGCGAGCAGGCTGATGCCGGACGACTTCAACTGTGCGCGCACGTCCAGCAGTTCGGTGGCATCGACGTCGACCCAGGTGGTGGCGTCCGGGATCTCCCGACGCGAGGTCGACAGCTTATCGGCGATGGCCTTGCAGACGCCGGTCAGCGGGATGCGTTCGTCGCCGTCCGCGGCGACCACGGCCTTCTCGGGCTCGGCGGACTGCATGTTCGTCCTGGCCGAGAGCGCCGACTCGATATCGCTGCGTCGCAACACAGTTCCCGAAGCCGGTCGCAGGGTGCACAGGTCGAGGCCACCGTCGGCGGCGAGCTTGCGCACCAGCGGCGAGATGACCTGCGGGGCACGCTGCTGCGTGAACGCCGACGGCAGGGAGGCTGTGGCGTCCACGCGGGAGCGGTCTGTGGAGCCGTTCAGCGCGCCGCGAGGCGCGCGCCGACGGCGGGTCTGGTCGGCGTGGCCCGTGCCGTACCCGATCAGGACGGCGCCGGAACCATCGTCGCCTTCCTCGCCCTGCACGGCCTCTGTGGCAGGGGCGTTGTCGGAGACCGTGATCAGCGGGGTGCCGACCTTGACGACATCACCGGTGCTCCCGTGGCGAGTGGCGACCCGCCCGGCGTAAGGGATGGGTACCTCGACCGTGGCTTTGGCGGTCTCGACGACCACGACGTTCTGGTCGGTCGACACCTCTGCCTGGTCCTCGACCAGCCACTCCACGATCTCGGCCTCGGTGAGTCCTTCGCCGAGGTCGGGCAGATTGAAGACGCGCTCAGCCACGGTTGTCACCGACGAACGGCTCGTCGTCCCACTGCAATCGGTCGATCGCATCGAGGATGCGGTCGACACCGGGCAGGTAGGTGTGCTCCAGCATCGGCGCCGGATACGGAAGCGGCAACCCGCTGACCCGCAGCACCGGGGCGGCCAGGGAGTGGAAGCAGCGTTCGGCGATCCGAGAGGCCAATTCGCCTGCGACGCCGGCAAATCCCTGCGCTTCGCTGACCACCACGCAGCGTCCGGTACGCCGCACCGACTCCATGACCGACTTGTCGTCCAACGGGACGATGCTGCGCAGATCGACGACCTCGACGTCGTAACCCTCTTCGGCGGCTGCTTCGGCCGCTTTCAGCGACACCGGCAGCGAGGGACCGTAGGCCACCAGGGTGACCTCCTTGCCAGGCCGGCGCACGGCGGCCTGACCGACAGGCGCCGAGGGAGTCTCGGTGTCGACGTCCGCCTTGCTCCAGTAGAGGACCTTCGGCTCCATGAAGATCACCGGGTCGGGATCGGCGATCGCCTCGCGCAGCATCCAGTACGCGTCCTGCGGCGTGGCCGGGGTGTAGACCTTCAGGCCGGGCGTGTGCGCGTAGTAGCCCTCGGAGGAGTCGCAGTGGTGCTCCACCCCACCGATGCCGCCGGCGTAGGGCACCCGGATGACCATCGGCAGCGTGACATTGCCGGCGGTGCGGTTGTGCATTTTCGCGACATGAGAAGCGATCTGTTCGAACGCCGGGTAGGCGAACGCGTCGAACTGCATCTCGACCACGGGCCGAAAACCGTTGTAACACAGGCCGATCGCGAACCCGACGATGCCGGACTCAGCCAACGGCGTGTCGAAGCAGCGGTCCTCGCCGAAGTCGCGGGTCAACCCGTCGGTGATGCGGAAGACGCCGCCGAGGGTGCCGACGTCCTCACCGAAGACCAGGACGTCGTCGTTCTCGGTCATCGCATCGCGCAGCGCCTGGTTGATTGCCTTCGCGAAGGTCAGCGAGCTGGTGCGGACAGGAGCGTCGATGGTGGTCATCGGGTCACCTCGTCGGCGGCCTGCAGTTCGCGGACGACCATGGCGCGGGCGTCCTCAACCTGAGGCGTCGCGGACTGGAAAACGTTGTCGAACAAGGACATCGGGTCGACAACGGGGTCGGCGTTCATGCGGTCTCGCAGGTCGGACGCCAACGCTTCGGCCTCCTGGCGGACCGCGTTGGCCTGGTCGTCGTTGAGCAGACCGCGTGAACGCAAGTACGCCTCGAGACGTGCGATCGGGTCACGGTCGAGCCAGGCGCAGACCTCGTCGCCGGAGCGGTAGCGGGTCGCGTCGTCGGCGTTGGTGTGTGCGTCCATGCGGTAGGTGTGCGCCTCGACGAGGAACGGACCCTTGCCGCTGCGGCAGTGCTCGAGCGCCGCGTCCATGACGGCGAGCACCGCGGCCGGGTCGTTGCCGTCGACCTGCTCGCTGGCCACGCCGTAGCCAATTCCCTTGTACGCCAACGACGGTGCCTTCGTCTGCTTGGCGAGCGGGACGCTGATCGCGTACTTGTTGTTCTGCACGAAGAAGATCGCGGGCGCATCGAAGACCGCCGCGAAGTTCAGCGCCTCGTGGAAATCGCCCTCGCTGGTCGCACCGTCGCCGATGAAGCCGAGCGCGACGGAGTCCTCACCGCGACGCTTGAGGCCGTAGGCCGTGCCGGCCGCGTGCACCAGCTGCGTCGCCAGCGGAGTGCACTGGGCGGCCGTGCGGTGCGTCATCGGCTCGTACCCGCAGTGCGCGCTGCCGCGCAGCAGGGTCAGCACCTCGACCGGGTCGATGCCGCGGCTCACCAGAGCCATCGACTCGCGATAGGTCGGGAACATCCAGTCGCGCTCGGTGAGCGCACGGACCGCAGCGACCTGGCAGGCCTCCTGACCACGCGAGGACGGATAGACCGCCAGCCGACCCTGTTTGGTCAGAGCGGTCGCCTGCAGATCGAAGCGGCGTCCGATCACCATGTGCCGCCAGACGTCCTGGAGCCGGTCGGCGTCCGGCATGACATAGGGACGACGGGTGCCGGTCTGGGTGACCTCGGCGCCAGTCGGGTCGATCAGCTGCACCGGTCGGGCGGAGGGCAGGAGGTCCTCGATCGCCGGATCATGGACTGTGGTCTGCATCACACTATCGTCGCTATCCGGGCCTACTGGCTCAAGTTCGGCGCAAAGGAGTGGATGATCGGCGCATGAATGCCGAAGATGAGATCAATTCGTCCAGTCGTGATGCACGCTCCGCACCGACGGCTGGACGATCGGCAGCGGCCCTGGACGTGGTGGATCGACGCATCCTGGCGGCGTTGCGCGAGGATTCCCGGCTGTCCGTGCGAGCGCTTGCCGAGAAGCTGCATCTGAGTCGGGCCGGGGCCTACGCGCGCATCGAGCGGTTGCGCGAACGAGGAGTGATCACCGGCTTCACGATCGCCATCGATCCGGCGGCGGCCGGCCTGACCACCACGGCGTACGTGGCGATCAACATCGAGCAGAACACCTGGCGCCGGGTCAGCGACGAACTCGCGACGTTGCCCTATCTGGACACCATCTCGCTCATGGGTTCGGACTTCGACGTCCTCGTCCAGGTGCACGCGCCCGACAATGCCTCGCTGCGCACGCTCGTCCTCGAACGCATCCAGGCCATCCCGGGCGTCCTGGGCACCCGCACCTGGCTGGTGTTCGACGAGTCCCGTGGGGTCGGGACTCCGTGGCAGGCGTGAGCACATGGCTGTGCCTCCCGCTGCGGGCGGGGGATTCCGCGGCGGGAGGCACATGTCAAGCTGCGTGGATCACGACTGGCCGCGCCGGCGGCACCCGTCGCGGCCCGGGCGGCCAGAAGCGACCCGGTTGGCCGGACGTGAGGCTGATGGTCAGGCCTTCTTGGCGGCCTTCTTCGTTGCCTTCTCCAGCGCCTTCTGGTGCTCCTTGACGACGACCTGCGGCGGGTGACCGGCGGTCTTGGTCCAGACGTCGGCGGCCTTGCGCTCACCCAGCGCGCGCACACCCTGCGCGACGGCGGCGGCGAGCAGGACGAAGAGCGCGGTCTCCTTGGCGGAGTAGTTCGGGTCGTGCTTGCCGACCGGCGCCGGCTGTCCGGTGACTGCGTGCCAACCCTGGTTGGTGACCTTGTTGGCGATCTGAGTTGCCGCCACACCGGCCGCAGCCGAGACGATCTTCCACACCACAGAGCCCATGAGTTCCTCCAAGTCAGCGGCCGTCACCGGCCGGTCGGGTCGATTTGTCTGTTCAGAGCCTGCCATGTTTCGCCCGGCCCGCACGTTTGCGCGCCCGATGATTCGGGCTGTGATCCCGGCCGCATGGAACGGCCGCCGACAAGACGCCGGAGAGACGGTGTAGCGTCCGATACGGAAACGACAGGGGAGCGCACGGTGCGCTGAGAGTGCGGCGATCGGGCCGCAGACCCTCGAACCTGATCCGGTTAGTACCGGTGTAGGAAGTCGAGCCCCTCCTTGCATCCGAGGAGGATCAGTTGTTCCGGAGAACCTTCACCACCGCGTGCTGCGGCACCCTCGCCCTGGCCATCGCCGGCTGCTCGACCACCGGCGACGACAAGCCCGCAGCGACATCGTCCGGCAAGGTCACGACCGTCAAGCTCGTCACTCACGAGTCGTTCGTGATCCCCAAGGACGTGCAGGCCGAGTTCACCAAGACCACGGGATACCAACTGCAGGTGCTCGCCTCCGGGGACGCGGGCAAGCTCGCCAACTCGGTCGTGCTCGCCAAGGGCAACCCGACGGGCGACGTCGTGTTCGGCATCGACAACACCTTCGCTTCCCGGGTCGTCGGCTCCGGTGCGCTCGCCGCCAACGAACCGAAGGCGCTCCCGAAGAGCGCATCGAAGTACGCGTTGCCCGGCGAAGCCGCGCATTCGCTCGCGCCGATCGACTTCGGTGACGTGTGCGTCAACGTCGACGACGCCTGGTTCGCCGCGAAGAAGAAGGCGAAGCCGCAAAGCCTGGACGACCTCACCAAGCCCGAGTACAAGGACCTCTTCGTCACGCCCGGTGCCGCGACGTCCTCGCCCGGTATGGCCTTCCTGCTCGCCACTGTCGCGAAGTACGGCGACGACGGTTGGCAGGACTACTGGAAGAAGCTCAAGGCGAACGGCGTGAAGGTCACCAGCGGTTGGAGCGACGCGTGGGGCGTCGACTACACCGCCGGCGGCGGCAAGGGGACGCGTCCGATCGTGTTGTCGTACAACACTTCTCCCGCCGACACGATCAAGGACGGCAAGCCGACGACATCCGCCATGACGGACTCCTGCTTCCGGCAGGTCGAGTACGCCGGCGTGCTGAAGGGCGCGAAGAACGAGCCCGGCGCGAAGGCGTTCATCGACTTCATGCTCGGCAAGAAGTTCCAGGCGTCGATGCCGAAGAACATGTACGTCTTCCCGGTCGATGACCAGGTGAAGCTGCCCGACGCCTGGCAGACCGCGGTCAAGGTGCCGGACAAGCCGTTGCAGGTCGACCCCACGAAGATCACGAAGAACCGGGACGACTGGCTGCGCCGCTGGCAGGACGCCGTCTCCGGGTGATGCGTACTCGCCTCGGGCGATCGCTCGTTCCGGCGCTCGCAGCACTGATCCCGCTGGCCTTCCTGGCGGTGTTCTTCCTGCTGCCCGTGTCGGCGATGGTCGCCCGAGGCCTGCACCTCGACGGGCAATGGTCCTTGGACGCGGTACGTGACGTCCTGACGCGGCCACGCACCCGCCGCGTCGTCTGGTTCACGGTGTGGATCAGCTCGCTCGCGACGCTCATCACCGTGCTGCTCGGCGTGCCGATCGCGTACGTCACCTACCGGCTGAAACTGCCGCTGACGGGGCTGGTGCGCGGGCTGCTGGTGATGCCCTTCGTGCTGCCGACCGTCGTGGTCGGCATCGCGTTCCGCAGCCTGCTGTCGACGTCCGGTCCCTTGGGTTTCCTGGGTTGGGACGGCTCGTGGCAGGCGATTCTCGCCGCCCTGGTGTTCTTCAACATCGCGGTGGTCGTGCGCACCGTCGGCGGACGCTGGCAGTCGCTCGATCCACGGCAGGCCGAGGCTGCGGCCTCGCTCGGCGCGAGTCCGTGGACGGTGCTGCGAACCGTCACTCTGCCGGCGTTGCGTCCGGCCGTCGTCTCCGCCGCGATGGTGGTGTTCCTCTTCTGTGCCGGGTCCTTCGGCGTGGTGCTGACGCTCGGCGGGGTGCGCTACTCGACGGTCGAGACCGAGATCTACCTGCTGACCACGAACTTCCTCGACCTGCGCGCCGCCGCGGTGCTGAGCCTGCTGCAGGCACTGGTCGTGATCGCACTGCTGTTGCTGACCGAACGCATCACCGACCGTGGCGAGACCCGTCTTCGATCGGGCACCTCTGTGCAGCAACGGGTTCGGCGCAGCGATCTGCCTCACCTACTGCTCACCGGCGCCGCGTTGATCTTCGTGCTGGCGCCGCTCGTCACCCTCGTCGCCCGGTCGCTGCAGGTCGGTGACGGCTGGGGCTTGGGCCATTACCGCAAACTCACACAGGTCGGATCGGTGCCGCTCCTGCAGGTCAGCGTCTTCGATGCGCTGCTGACCTCGTTGCGGGTGGCGGTCGACGCCACCTTGCTCGCGATGCTCCTCGGACTGCTGGTCAGCTTCGTGATCACCCGGCGTCCGACCTCGGCGGGCGGACGCCGCCTGCTGTCGGCGCTGGACGCCACCTTCATGCTGCCGCTGGGTATTTCCGCGGTCACCGTCGGGTTCGGCTTCCTGATCGCGTTGGACGAGCCGCCGCTCGACCTGCGCTCGTCGCCGCTCCTCGTCCCGATCGCGCAGGCGCTCGTCGCTCTGCCGCTGGTGGTGCGGGTGATGGCGCCCGCGCTGCGCTCGGTCGACCCGCGGGAACGGGAAGCGACCGCTGCACTAGGTGCCAGCCCGATGAGGGTGTTCTGGGACGTCGACCGGCGGGTTTTGACCAAGCCGCTGCTGGCTGCGACCGGGTTCGCCTTCGCCGTGTCTTTGGGTGAGTTCGGGGCGACGAGTTTCCTTGCGCGGCCGGAGAATCCGACTCTGCCGGTCGTGATCTACCAGCTGATCGGCCGCCCCGGCGCCGACCACTTCGGCATGGCCCTCGCGGCGTCCGTGATCCTCGCCGGTGTGACTGCAACGATCATGGTCGCGGTCGAGCGACTGCGCGGTCGGACGGGAAGTTGGTGAGCATGCAAGACGGACTGGTGGTGAATGACGTCCGCGTCCGTTTCGGCACGACGATGGCCGTGAACGACGTCTGCCTCGAGCTTGCGATGGGCCAGGTGATGTCGATCCTCGGACCGTCCGGTTGCGGAAAGTCCACCCTGCTCCGGGTCATCGCCGGACTGCAGGACCTCGAAGCCGGCACCGTCGGTTTCGACGGTCAGGACGTCACGCGCGTACCGACCCACCGCCGTGGGTTCGGGTTGATGTTCCAGGACGGGCAACTGTTCGGACATCTCGACGTCGGCGGCAATATCGCCTACCCGCTGCGGCGGCAGGGGGTTCCGTCCCGCGAACGCACTGCCCGGATCACCGAACTGCTGGAGCTCGTCGGACTCGCCGGCTACGAGAAGCGCTCGATCACCACGCTCTCCGGCGGACAACAGCAGCGCGTGGCGCTCGCCAGAGCGCTCGCCCCACGACCGCGACTGCTGCTGTTGGACGAGCCGCTGTCGGCTCTCGACCGCGACCTGCGAGAGCGGCTGGCCACCGATCTGCGCCGCATCCTCACCGAGACGGGCACGACCGCATTGCTGGTCACGCACGACCATGACGAAGCACTGACTGTCGCCGATCAGCTGGCGGTCATGCTCGCCGGCCGCATCGTGCAGCACGGTCCGGCGCAGCAGGTCTGGCGTGACCCACGCGGCCGGGAGGTGGCGCGCATGCTCGGCTACCGAACCGAGGTGGATGCCCGGCGCTGGTCGTCCGCCGGCCTTCCTGGAGCGAACGCCGACGGATCGGTCCTGTTGCGCGACAACGCTTTCCGCGTCTCCGACGACGGCACGGTCGAAGGAGTCGTACGGGAGGCGCGTGCGGTGAGCGGGGGTTCGGCACTGGCCGTCGAGCTGCCCGGCGTCGGCCTCGTCCCGGCGGTGGGGGACGACCCGTCGTCCGCGCGTCCAGACGAATCGGTCAGGCTGGAACTCAACCCGCACGCGATCACCACGTCGAAGGCCGAGGCATGACCGAACTCATCGACATCCACTGTCACGGCGCACTCGGTCATGAGTTCGGCGCAGACGTGAAGGGAAGTCGCGCCGCCGCCGGCTACCACCGGTCGCAAGGGGTCTCGCAGCTTGTCGCCAGCCTCGTCTCCGGCACGGCAGAGACGATGGAGCACTCGGTGCGCGTGCTCGCCCCGCTCGTCGCCGAAGGCACGTTGCTCGGCATCCACCTCGAAGGCCCCTTCCTGTCGGACGCGCGGCGCGGCGCTCACGACCCGACCGCTCTGCGCGATGCCGACCGCGCGTTGATCGAGCAACTCGCGGCCGTCGCGGAGAGCGCCGGAACGCCGAATGCGTTGCGCCAGATGACGTTCGCTCCCGAACGCGGTGACACCCGAGGTTTGATCGGGGTGCTGGTCGACCACGGCATCACGCCCGCGATCGGCCATACGGATGCCGACGCCGCCACCGTGACGGCTGCGATCGATCACGTGGTCGAAAGGTCGGGACACCCGGCATTGATCACGCATCTGTTCAACGGCATGCCGCCGATGCACCACCGCGCCGGTGGCCCGGTGGCGGCCGCGCTCGCAGCAGCGGGCCGCGGAGACGTGTTCGTAGAACTGATCGCCGACGGCGTCCACGTCGCACCCGAGGTGGTTCGGATGGTCTTCGAGACCCTCGGTCCCGAGGCGATCGTGCTGGTCTCGGACTCGATGGCCGCGACCGGGCTCAGCGACGGTCCCTACCGGATCGGCACGCTCGACGTGCGGGTGGAGGGTGGCACTGCCCGCCTCGTGCAGGGGGGTTCGATCGCCGGCAGCACCTCGACGCTGGCTGACTGTGTCCGTTGGGCGATCGACGTGGCGGGTCTACCTGAAGCCGACGTGCTCACCGCGGCGTCCGTGACCCCACGCCGAGCGCTCCGGCTCTGAGCGAGCAGCTACCCGGCCGGCTTCTGATCCGGGAACTCGCGCACGGTCAGGCACTGCTCGACCTTGCCGACCGGGCCGTCCTCGTCGTGGACCGTCGTCGAGGTGAGGCCGAGGCCGGTCGGTCCGAAGGTGACCGCCGTGTCCAGACCGACCCAGCCGGGTCGTGGCGTCCGGATCAGGTGCAGTGACAACTCGACGTTCGGGAACATCAGTTCGGTCGGGCGGAATCTCGTCGCAACTCCGTTGGCCGTGTCGACGCGGGTGACGAGAGCGGCCACCGGAGTGGCCCGCTCGCCTTCGACCAGCGTCGGACGCGTGCGGATCCAGACCGACCGGCGTCCGTCGCGCCCACCGGGCAGTTGTCGCATCTCGAGCGAGGCGATGTAGCCACCGGGCCACTCCTTCGTCGGGTCCATGGGAGCCGCGTTCTGCGGACCGTCCATCGCGGGGAGTTCGTTGCCGATGCGAGCGGTGGTGTCCTGCACCGAAAGCCGCCAGGCGCGGGCGCGGATGATCACGCGGCCGCCGATCGTGAGGGTGGCTTCGAGCAGTTCGATGGTGCGTCCCGGGCGCAGCGTGACCACCTCGATGTGCGACTCCGCGGCCGGGATCATGCCGAGGATCTCCCAGGTGATGCGGCCGATCTGCATGTCGTCGCGAGGCTCGTGCGCCTCGAGCATGTAGGTCATCAACGCGCTGATCGGGGCCATGTGCTGCTCGGCGTCCTGCCAGGCACCCTGGGCGTGCAGAGTGGGCATGAAGGTGTTCTCGTCGATGCGCCGGTAGTAGGCGTCGGAGTGCGGATCGAGGCTCACTCGATCGAGCGTAGTTTCGGATACAGGGAATGGACGACCGGGCTGGGCGTTAATACCCCCCAGGGGTATAGTGAAAGGCGGAGGTGAGTCCACATGACCACAGATCAGGACGTCCGGAAGGCCGACGCGAACGGCGATCTGCGGGATGTCGAGCTCGACATCACCGGAATGACGTGTTCGTCGTGCGCGGCGCGCATCGAGAAGAAGCTCAACCGGGTCGACGGTGTGAGCGCCTCGGTGAACTACGCGACTGAGAAGGCGCTGGTGCGGGCGCCGCGCCCGATCACGGTCGATGACCTGATCGGGGTCGTGAAGAAGACCGGCTACGGCGCGTCTGAGCGCACGCACGATACGCAAGACCACATGAATCACGAGGTTGCACCTGCCGAGGTGCTCAAGCGTCGCTTGATGATCGTCTGGCCACTCGTCCTGCCCGTGATCCTGTTGTCGATGGTGCCGGCGTTCCAGTTCACCGGCTGGCAGTGGGTCGCTCTGGCACTCACCACGCCGGTCGTGCTCTGGGGCGCACTGCCGTTCCACCGCGCCGCCTGGACCAACGCCAAGCACGGCGCCTCCACCATGGACACCCTCGTCAGTCTCGGCACGCTGGCCGCGTACCTCTGGTCGGTTTGGGCCATGGTCTTCGGCGACGCCGGCGAACTCGGCCTCAAGCACCACTTCGAGCTCCTCATGCATCCCGAGCACGCATCGAGTGCGATCTACCTCGAAGCTGCGGCGGGTGTCTCGGCATTCCTGCTGACCGGCCGTTACCTCGAGGCCCGGGCCAAGCACTCGTCAGCCGAGGCACTGCGGGCCCTCGCCGAACTCGGCGCCAAGGATGTCGCTGTCCTGCACGACAAGACTGAGCAACGAATCCCGTTGTCGCAGCTCAGAGTCGACGATCACTTCGTCGTCCGACCGGGTGAGAAGGTCGCCACCGACGGCGTCGTCGAGATGGGCAGGTCGAGCATCGACACGTCCGCCATGACCGGTGAGTCGGTGCCGGTCGACGTCAGCATCGGCGATGACGTCACCGGCGCAACGGTCAATGTGAGCGGCCGTCTCGTCGTTCGCGCCACCCGCGTGGGCTCCGACACCGCGCTGGCCGGGATCGCTCGCATGGTGGAGCAGGCGCAGACCGGCAAAGCCAACGCGCAGCGGCTGGCCGACAAGGTGTCGAGCATCTTCGTGCCGATCGTGCTCGCTGTCGCACTGGTCACCTTCATCGGCTGGTGGACTATCGGCGGGTCGCTCGCAACCGCTTTCACCGCCCTGGTCGCCGTACTCGTCATCGCCTGCCCGTGCGCGCTCGGTCTCGCCACTCCGACAGCGTTGTTGGTCGGCACCGGTCGAGGGGCCTCGCTGGGCATCCTGATCCGCGGTCCGCAGGCACTGGAGACCTCCCGCGGCATCGACACCGTCGTGCTGGACAAGACGGGCACGCTCACCACGGGTGAGATGTCGGTCGTCGACGTCCACGGCGGCAGGGCAGTGCTTCGTGCCGCTGCCGCGGTCGAAGCGGGTTCGCAGCACCCGATCGCGCAGGCCATCGTGCGTGCGCAGGAGCCGCCGATGCCCGAGGTCGACGACTTCGAGACGGTCGACGGTTTCGGAGTTCGTGGCACCGTCCGCGGGGTGCCGGTGGTCGTCGGACAGGAGAAGCTGCTCACCGACTCAGGGATGCCGCTCTCGGACGAACTCGTCGCCGAAGTCGACCGGGCCCGGGACGGCGGTGGCACCGTCGTCGTCGTGGGCTGGGAGGGTGCGGCTCGCGGCTTCGTTAAAGTAGCCGACCAGCCCAAGGAGACTGCGGCGCAGGCCGTTTCGGCGTTCAAGGCGCTGGAGTTGCGTCCGGTGCTGCTGACCGGTGATCACGAGTCGGTGGCGCAGTCCGTTGCCGCGGAACTCGGCATCGACGAGGTCATCGCGCAGGTCACTCCTGCCGACAAGGCCGAGCAGATCCGGCACCTGCAGGAACAGGGACGCAAGGTCGCGATGGTGGGCGACGGGGTGAACGATGCCGCGGCGCTGGCCCAGGCCGATCTCGGTATCGCGATGGGCACCGGCACGGACGCCGCCATGCAGGCCGCCGACATCACGATCATGAGCGGTGACCCGCGCAAGGTCGCGACCGCCGTCGAGTTGTCGCGCAGCACGCTGCGGACGATCTACGGCAACCTGACCTGGGCGTTCGGCTACAACGTCGCGGCGATCCCGCTGGCGATGTCGGGTCGGATGAGCCCGATGGTCGCCGGTCTCGCGATGGCGTTCTCGTCCCTGTTCGTCGTCGGTAACTCGTTGCGTCTCAAGGGTTTCCGTCCGACCCACGGCGGCGACTGAACGGAGACCTCAGATGGGCAGCGTGCCGCGAACGATGCTGTCGCCGGAGTGTTTCGGGTCGCCGTCCAGCGGCTCGCGCGATACATCGACGATCACGTAGCCCTCGTCCAGCAGCCGCGGGTCGATGACGAACTGCTGCGGCTCGGTGCCGTGCACGAAGCCGATGCTGATCATCCGCCGGCCGTCCTTGTTGATCAGCCACGCCTCGACGATCTGCCCCTTCGACGGCAACGAGTTCATGGCGATCCGCACCTGGGTCGTCGAACCGCTGCGGGTCAGGTCGGCCTCCCCGAGTTCCTCCGGGGCATCACCCAGCGTGGACAGGGGTGTCCGAGCCAGCGTGGTGGTCGCGACCGTGGGCTCGTCCGATACTCCTGCGGTGAGCCGCCCGATCCCTGCGCCGATCAGCAGCGCAGCCGCGACCGCGAGCAGGGTGCGCCGCCGATTGCGTGGCTTGGGCGCAGCAGGCGCGGTGGGCTGCAGTTCGGCCGATCCCTGAGATCGGGTGCGCAGCTCGACCGGCGCGTCGATCTCAGCCAGTACGCGCTGCCAGACGTCGTCGCTCGCAGGCTCCAACCGATCCGGACCGGACGCTGTCGCGTCGATCGCGCGGACGAACTCCTCGACGGCACGGCGGCATTCGGCGCAGGTGTCGAGGTGTGCCGCATCGGGGTGGTTGCCGTGCGACAACGCGATCTCGATCAGGACGTCGTCATTCGGATGCTGCATGACCCACCTCCTGAAGTCGGGTGCGCAACTGTTGCAGGCCGCGTCGGATATGGCTCTTCACGGTGCCGAGCGGGAGGTCGACCTTGGTCGCGATCGCCTCGTGGGTCAGGTCTTCCCGGAAGGCCAACAGGAGAACGGTACGGCGTGGTTCGCCGAGTTCGTCGACGGCGTCGGTGACGACGACGCGGTCGATCGTTCGTTGCATCTCATCGGGCGTCGCGTCGGGTTCGCGGCCGGCAACCTGGTGGACCAGACGTGACTCCCGAGCCCGCGACGCCATCCGGTCTGCGACCCGGTGTCGGGTGATTCCGACCAGCCACGCGGGGAATGCCGCCGGATCGGGTCGCAGCGTGTGCCGGCTGTTCCACGCGGAGACGAACACCTGTTGGGTGACGTCCTCGGCGTCCGCGCGGTTGCCGAGCGACCGGTAGGCGATGGTGTGGACCAGCGGGCTCCAGAGTCGGTAGATCTCCGCGAGCGCCTCCCGGGACCCTTCCCGCAACTGCACGGCGAGCTGCTGCACGTCGTCCTGGTCCGCGGTCACGTGGACACGGTAGACGTCACGACGTCGATATCCGTTGTGCGACAACCACAACGTTCTGGTCGTAGTGCCCGGTCGAGGGGTCGAACCGGCCGCCACACGTCACCAGGTGCAATCTCTCGGGCCCGGTCGAGGAAAAGAGGTTCGCGGTGTCGAGCCCGCTCTTGCGGATGCGGTTGACCGACGTCGTGCGATAACGGACAGCGCCGGCGCTGGTCTGCACGACGACTTCGCTGCCGATCCGAACCCGTGTCAGCGCCGCCCACGGACCCTTGCCGGAGGTGGCCGTGTCGACATGAGCGGCCAGCACCGTGGCGCCGGCGCCTTCCCCGGGCGACGAGCCGTGGCGGTACCACCCGGCCGTGGTCACGTCAGTCGGGATCTGCATGAGTCCGTCCTGGTCGACACCGACCGGTCGTACCGTCGACCGCAGCCCGATCGAACCGACTGTCACCACCAGCGGCCGGCTGCCCGTCGTCGCGAAGGTCGGGTCGGCCGCACGCCGAACAGGCGTGGGCAGTCCCGTCGTCGGTGACCGAGGAGAACCCAAGGTTCCGGACGGTGCAGGAGTGGACGACGCGAGCGCGGCGAGCACCGACCCGTCCCCGGCTGTAGGGGTGCCGGCCTGATCGACCGCCGCGGCGACGGCACCGCCCAGGAGGGTGGCAGCCAGTACGGCCGCCACCCGTCCCAAGCGGGCAGGCATCACGCGCGTTCGGTCTTCACACGGCGACGGGTGGCGAGCAGCGCAAAGCCGCCTGCGACTCCTGCGCCGAGAGCGATCGCAGCACCGGACGCACCCTGGTCCGTCGCTGCCTGTCCACCGTTGCCTGCGGGGACGCCCCCGGGCATCCCGCCGAGTCCGTCGATGGTCTGTACTGCGAGCTTCAGGTTCTTGTCGGCGGCGCTGCCCCAGGCGTAGACGATCGTGTTCGAGCCCGCCTTGAGCGGCACGTCGGCCGGCCCGATGGCGACGGTCGAAGTGCCGGCCAGGACGACGTCCGCGGAGACGGTGCCGGCGGCGAGGTCGGCCATCGCCTCCTTCGGGTTCACCAGACCCTTGAACGCGGGGGTGCCGTTGGCGCGCACGTCGACGGCCGGGGCCGCAGCAGTGTGACGAACGGTCAGGCGCGCCTTGCCGGCGGCCAGGGCCGAAGTGTCGTTGACGAACGGGGTGAGCGTCGGCTTGCCGTCGGCGTCGAGGTGAGCCACCACGGTGATGTTCGCGCCGGCGGGCACGGCCACGTCGTTCGCCTCGATGACGGCCTTGCCGTCTGCTCCGGCACCCGGGGCGACCACCTTCAGGTCGTAGGAACCGGCCGGCAACGACACCGGGTCGGTCAACGTGCCCGGCGCGAAGTTCGGCAGCAGTTCCTTGCCGTTGGCGTAGACGTCGACCGTGACACCGGGAACTCCGTGAAGCACCGACACCATGGCCGGCTTCGCGCCGTCGGGCGCCGCGGCGGACGCGTGGGCAGCGGCCGGGGCAAGCGCGAGTGTTCCGGTGGCCAGGACGCCTCCGGCGAGGACTTTGGCGAGCTTCATGATGGTCTCCCTCAGGTTGAGGCACTCCCGATGAGTGCTTCTGTCCTCTTCTTCGCTGTGCGTGCCCTCGGTGGATGCACCCGTCGCGAAGATTTTTTCGGGCGGTCTCGCGTCGGCGTCAGGGAGTGTCGGTCGGGTGCAGGTCGTGCTGACCCAGGACGTCTGACAGCAGGTCGACGGTGACGCTCTGCCGGGCGGCATCGTCGGCGAAGGCGCCGTCGTCCCGGCCCTCCTCCCGCCACGCCAAGGCGTGCTCGATGACCGGGCGGTGGCGCTCGTCCATCGCCTCCAGTCCCCAGCGTCCGGCACCCGACTTGGACGTGATCGCGTGCTGGGTCAGCGCGTGGTGCAGCCGGAGTACTCCCAGCACGCTCCACGCCGCTTCGCGCGGGGCAATCCCGGCGTCCGGGGTGTCGACCAGCCCCTGCAGCCGTGGCAACCAGTAGCCCTCGAGATTGGTCCGGGTGTTCAGCTCGAGCACTGTGTCGCTGGTGAAGATGTCGAGTTCGCCGGCGTCCGGGCCGTGCACGGTGATGCCGCGCTCGGCCAGTTCCTGCCAGGTCACCTGGTTGGCGTCGCAGTGATGGGCCACGGTGAACTTGCCGTGCAGCACGCCCGGGTGCACCGGCAGGACGGACGGGTCCTCGGCGAGCTGGGTGGTCGGCAGGTAGAAGCCGTCGAAGTGGTCGGGCAGGTCGCGGTGGTTCTGCTGCAGTTTGGCGATGTCGGTCTCGTTCGGGCGCCGGGTCGTGGTGGCGACGAAGTCGATGTCGCTGTCGTCGAAGTACTCGCCCCAGCACAGCGACCCGTGCAGGTACATCCCGTCCAGGTAGCCCGGCAGGCGCTCGTCGATGAGTCGCACCGCCCGCTCGGCGGTCGCTCGGACGTCCGACGGCAGCTGCGGGGTAGACATGAGTCGAGGCTAGCCGCGCGCACGCGCACTAGGGTTGGCGCGCGGAGGGGAGAGTGATGGACGCAGCGGCAGCGACCAGGGTCGGCAACCGTTACGGTTTGCGTACCCGTATCGCCGGAGGCGGCATGGGCGAGGTCTGGCGGGCACACGACGAGGTCCTCGACCGTCCGGTCGCGGTGAAGATGCTGCACGCCGGTTTGAGCGACGATCCTGACTTCCTCGAACGTTTCCGTACCGAGGCACGCAACGCCGCGAAGCTGTCCCACGCAAACATCGCCCAGGTCCACGACTACGGCGAGGACGACGGATCCGCGTACCTGGTCATGGAACTCGTCGAGGGCGATCCGTTGTCGTCGATCATCCGGGCGCGAGCTCCGCTGTCACCGGCCGACACCGTCGCACTCCTCGTTCAAGCTGCGACCGCGCTCGACGCGGCCCACGTCAAGGGCATCGTCCACCGCGATGTGAAGCCCGCGAACATCGTCGTGACGCCCGACGGCACCGCCAAGCTCACCGATTTCGGCATCGCCCGCGCACTCGGCTCGGCCGGAATGACCAGGGCGGGCGAGGTGCTCGGCACCCCGCAGTACCTGCCGCCAGAAGCTGCCCTCGGTCACGAGGTCGGGCCCTTCTCCGACGTCTACTCGCTCGCGGTCGTCGCCTTCGAGATGCTCACCGGTGCCTGGCCGTTCAGGGCCGACACCGCGGTCGGCTTGGCCATGGCACACATCCAGCAGCCGGTGCCGCCCCTGCCGGCGGGTGTCCCGCAGCCTGTGAGCGAGGTCGTCCATCGTGGTCTGGCCAAGGAGCCCGAACAGCGGTACGCATCCGCGAAGGACTTCGCCGCCGCGCTGCAGCAGGCGCTTGCGGCGATCCCGCCGGCGGCCCTGGACGAGGACATCACCGAGGTCTCGACGGTGGTGATTCGCTGCACTGAACCGGAACCTGACCCGTCCGAGCCCGTACCCGTGCCCGTGCCCGGGGCTGGGGCTTCCGACGACACCGTTCATCCGGACGCGTTGTCCGGCGCGACCGTCCTCGCGCCCGGGCAGAACTCCGCGCTCCCGGGCACCGTCGTCGAGGTGCACGCGACAGTCGGCGCCGGTGTCGGCGAACCGGTCGACCCGATGGCCTTCGAGGTCGACGGCAACGGTCAGGCGCTTGCTGAATCCTCGTTCGTCTTCTTCAACAATCCTGTCTCGGCGTCCGGGGCGGTGACCTTGCGGGACAACGGAATTCGGATCGATCTGACCGAACTCCCGGACGATTGCCGCGCGGTCAACGTCGCTCTGTCGGACGACCACCCGCTCGGCGAACAGCAGCTCGCGGTCAAGGTGCAGATCGGTGATGCTGCGCTGGAACTCGACACGACGGTGCTGACAGAGGAGAAGGCGGTCGTGTTGCTGCGGGTCTACCGCCGGGACGGCCTGTGGAAGATGCGCAACGTGATGGCCGGTTGGGTCGACGGCATCGAACCGCTGGTCCGCGCCTTCGGGATCGAGATCGAGGACTAACGAGCCTCGTCCAGCGCGGCCTTGACGTGCAGGCGGGTCGTCGGGAAGATCGGCACGTCGGCGTCCATGGCGGTCACGAGCAACTCGATCTCGGTGGCGCCCAGGATGATTCCCTCGGCGCCGCGGTCGGCGAGGTCCTGCATGACCGACCGGAAGTAGCGGCGCGATTTCTCGTTGACGATGCCGACGCACAACTCGTCGTAGATGATCCGGTTGATCTCACCGACCGCTCCCTGCGCGGGCGTGTGGACGGTCAGGCCCTGACGTTCCAGGCGCTCGGTGTAGAACGTCTCGTTCATCGTGAACGCGGTGCCGAGCAGGCCGACCTCCTTCATTCCGGCGTTCTTCGCCGCCGCGCCGGCGGTGTCGGCGATATGGATCAGCGGCACGTCGACTGCGTCGTCGATGCGGTCGGCGACCACGTGCAACGGGTTGGAACACAGCAGGATCATCGTGGCCCCGGCGGCTTCGAGGCGCTTGGCCTCGCCGCCGAGCACGGAGCCCAGGGCCTCCCAGTCGCGGGCATCCTGGAGTTGCTGGATCTGCGCGAAGTCGAGGCTGCTGAGCAGGACGCGTGCCGAGTGCAGGCCGCCGAGCCTGCTGTGCACGGTCTCGTTGGCGAGGCGGTAGTACTCGGCGGTCGACTCCCAGGAGAGTCCGCCGATGAGGCCGATGGTCTGCGTCGAGGAGGACATGAGTCCAGCCAACCACCCCTGCGGCCGTCATGCGACCGGGTTTGTACAACTGGGACGGATTGACCGTCTCGCCGGACGGCACGATCCTTGACCGGGTGGGCGCACCCCGACTAGCGTTCCGCCATGCGTAACTAAACTTCCGAATCGCGGAAGTTTGAGATTCCGAGGAGCCCAGATGAGCGCGCCTTCCATATTCAACGCCATGAATGAGGAACAGGTTCACGAGGCGCTGCTTGCGTGCTTGCCGGTCGAGCGCTGGGCGCGGGAGGTCGCGGCCGCTCGTCCGTACGACTCGCGCGAAGCGCTCCTCGCGCAGGCCGAAGCATCGGCCGGGGCGCTCGACGACGACGAGCTCGACGCTGCCCTGGCCGGTCACCCGCGCATCGGTGAGCGCGCCTCCAGTCCCGACCACCAGGCCGAGCATTCCGCAAAGGAGCAGGCCGGCGTCGACCAGAGCGAGCAGGACGTGATGGAGCGACTGCGTACCGGCAACGAGGCGTACGAGGAGCGGTTCGACCGTGTCTTCCTGATCCGGGCCAAGGGGCGCACCGCTGCGGAGATCCTGAGCGAGATGGAACGCCGCTTGGCCAACGACGACGAGACCGAACGAGAAGAGACCGTCACGCAGTTGCGCGAGATCGCGTTGCTGCGACTTGTTGAGGGTGCACGCTGATGGGCACGTTGAGCACACACATCCTGGACACCAGTCGCGGCAAGCCGGCCGAAGGCGTCCGCATCACGCTGGAGACGCTGGCCGGTGAGCAATTGGGTGAAGGCGTCACGAACGCCGACGGTCGCGTCGGGGAGATCGGTCCCGAGCGCATGGAGGTGGGCGACTACCGCCTGCACTTCGCCGCGAAGGACTACTTCGACGGCCTCAGCGAGCAGTCGTTCTACCCCGAGATCACGGTGGCGTTCACGATCGCGGACGCCGACCAGCACTACCACGTGCCGATCCTGTTGAACCCCTACGGTTTCAGCACCTACCGGGGCAGCTGACGACATGACTCGGGTGGTCATCGCGCCGGACAAGTTCAAGGGCACGCTGACGGCTGCACAGGTCGCCGATGGCCTCGAGCGGGGTTTGCGCAGTGTGGTGACCGACCTGGACGTGGTCACCGTGCCGGTCGCCGACGGTGGCGACGGCACGCTCGCCGCTGCCGAGTATGCCGGCTTCCGGCGGGAGACTTTGACGGCGACCGATCCGGTCGGACGGACGATCGACACTGCCTATGTGCGTGACGGCGAACGCGCGGTCGTGGAGATGGCCGAGGTGAGCGGCCTGGCGATGCTGGGCGACGATCTCGACCCGATGAACGCCTCCAGTCGAGGGCTCGGTGAGGTCATCGCCGCGGCTCTGGACGCCGGAGCGCGCACCCTGGTGATCGGCATCGGCGGGAGCGCGTCCAGCGACGGTGGCGCCGGCATGGCGCAGGCGCTCGGTGCTCGCGTGCTGGACTCGAACGGCACTGACATCGCACCGGGTGGGGCCGGACTGGATGATGTGGCCGAGCTCGACCTGACGGGTCTTCATCGCGGCCTGGCCGATGCAGAACTGTTGTTCGCCTGCGATGTCGACAACCCGCTGACCGGGGAGCGTGGCGCAGCTGCCGTGTACGGCCCGCAGAAGGGTGCCTCGATCGAGCAGGTGCGCGAACTCGACGCCGGCCTCGGACGCTGGGCGGACGTGGTTGCGAAGGCAACCGGCGCCGACCGCCGCGATGTCGCCGGGGCGGGAGCTGCTGGCGGAGTGGGTTTCGCCGCCGTCGCGCTGCTGGGTGCCGAACTGCGTCCGGGTGCCGAACTGCTCTTCGAGATGGTCGGCCTGCCGCAGGCTGTCGTCGGCGCCGACCTGGTGATCACCGGCGAGGGAACCCTCGACGAGCAGACGTTGAATGGCAAGGCACCCGCAGCCGTCGCCAAACTTGCTGCAGCACAAGGCGTTCCGGTCGTCGCTGTATGCGGAGTTAACAAGCTCGGCGCCGACGGCCTGTCCCGGCTCGGCGTGCGCAGGGCGTACGCACTGATGGACGTCGCACGCGATCAGGACGAGGCGATGACACAGGGGGACCGCCTGCTGGAGCAGATCGGCGCTCAGGTTGCCGGCTTCGCGTTGCTGTGACACAGGCGCAGATTGCTCCAGACCGCACGGTGGTCGCTGCCCGGCACGTCGATGGCCGCCGCATCGGTCGATTCGAAGCCGCGCACCATGATGTGGTCGATCGTCACGAAGCTCGGCAGACGTCCACCGACGGGCCAGGTCGGACGGTCGAACGGACCCCAAGACGGGCCGGCATCGTGCAGGCCACCCACCGCGTCTCGGAAAGCGGGATGGGCCCACGATGCGTTGAAATCGCCTGCGAGCACGAGGTGTTCGTCCGTGCTCGCCCGCTGCCAACGGCCCAGCTCGCGCAGCGAAGCGTCCCAACTGCGCACCTCTTCCACCGGGGGGTAGGGATGCACGGCTTGAACGGTGACGGGCAAGCCGGCGACGATCAGTCGCACGGCCGGCTGATCGAATGTGTGCCTGGCCGAACCGCCCGTGGCTCCGCCGATCTGTTCGATGGGCAATCGGGAAAGCACCGCGGTACCGGAAAACCCGTCGTCCCGGATGACAGGGGTGCGGTGGGTGAGCCGTCGTCCACCCGTGGTCTCGGAGAACTGCGCCACGAAATCGTTCGTCGCTTCCGGCACCACCAGCAGGTCGACGTCCCGGTCGAGGACGACCGTGCTCAGCGCCTGCAGGTCGGCGCTTGCGACATAGGCGTTCGCGGTGAGCACCGAGAGTTTTCCGGTGGGCGTCTCGCCGTCCGCGCAGCCGGCCGGCCGCCAGTGGTTGATCGGCACCAGCGCTGCGAACGCCGCGCAGGCAGCGAGCACGCAGGCCACGGTGTGACGGCGCCGGACTCCGATCACGATCACCAGAAGTCCGAGCGCCAGCGTGACCGGCCAGAGGGTCTGGAGTACCGGCACGGAGAGCCGGCCGAGTCGTGCGGTGGAGGGCACGATCGGCAGCAGCGCGAAGCCGAGGACAGCGAAGCCGATCGCCGTCAGAGCCCACCAGCTCGACGGCCGTCGTGCCGTCGGGTGGGGAGTTGCTCGTTCGTCCAGTTCTTGCACACGACCAGGTATACCCATCGGCACCGGCACGGCCGGCCCCGACCGCTTGAATGCAGTACGAACAGTTACGGAAGGACGCTCATGACCAACACCTATTACGTTCCGAAGGGTGGGCTGCCGCAGCAGAGCAACCTCACCACGGACCGCGCGATGTTCACCGAGGCGTACGCCGTGCTGCCGCGCGGCACGATGCGCGACATCGTCACCAGCCTGTTGCCGTTCTGGGACGACACCCGACTGTGGATCATCGCCCGGCCCCTCTCCGGGTTCTCCGAGACGTTCTCGCAGTACATCCTCGAGGTGGCTCCGGGTGGAGGTTCGGACAAACCCGAACTCGATCCGGGTGCCGAGGGTGTCTTGTTCGTCGTCGGGGGCAATCTCAAGCTGACCCTCGCGGGCCAGAGCCACGACCTGCGTCCGGGAAGCTACGTCTTCCTGCCGCCACAGGCGCAGTGGACGCTGCACAACGAGGGCAGCGAGAACGCCACCTTCCACTGGATCCGCAAGGCGTACCAGCGGGTCGAGGGCATCGAGGTGCCCGAGGCCTTCGTAACCCACGAGGACGACGTCCCCGGCGCAGAGATGCCCGGTGCCGAAGGTCGTTGGACCACACAGCGATTCGCTGACCCGACCGACATCCGCCACGACATGCACGTCAACATCGTCAACTTCGAGCCCGGCGGCGTGATCCCGTTCCCGGAGACCCACGTGATGGAGCACGGCTTGTACGTGCTGGAGGGCAAGGCCGTCTACCTGCTCAACAAGGACTGGGTGGAGGTGCAGGAGGGCGACTTCATGTGGCTGCGCGCGTTCTGCCCGCAGGCCTGCTACTCCGGCGGACCCGGACGCTTCCGCTACCTGCTCTACAAGGACGTCAATCGGCACGCGGTGCTCAGCCGCCAGTTGGTCTGAGTCGGCTTCGACGGACGGCTGGTCACGCGGGCAGCGGACCGGCCGTTCTCGTCCGCGAGATTCCACCAGACGAAATACATATTTCCCCCAGCGAAACCTTCCGTTCTGTCGGGCGAGTCCGTACTGTGGCTCGGACGGGTGCCCGTTCGCATGGATCACCGGGCGCCGGTCAGGCATCGACAACCATGCTCCCGGTTTCCCGGGTAGACCGTCCAGCGGCCGAGCGCCGACTGCACTGGGGAGTGAAAGCATGACTTCTGGACAACCCGAGATGATCCTCAACGGACGCGTAAGTTCGATGGCCGGGATCGATCCGTCCATCAACGCCCTCGACTACGTCCGCGACCGCGGCTTCACCGGAGCCAAGGAAGGCTGCGCCGAGGGTGAGTGCGGGGCTTGCTCGATCATCGTGCTTCGTCCCGACACCGACGGCCGTTCGCGCTGGACCGCGATCAACGCCTGCCTCATCCCGGCGCTCACGCTGGACGGCCAGGAGGTGGTCACCGCCGAAGGCATCGGTACGCCCGACGATCTGCACCCGGTGCAGCGCGAGATGGCCGTGCGTGGTGGATCGCAGTGCGGTTACTGCACCCCCGGCTTCATCTGCTCGATGGCCGCCGAGTTCTACCGCCCCGATCGCGAGGCCGGGGGCGACGACAGCGAGGAGCACGGGGCCAACGGGTTCGACCTGCACTCGCTGTCGGGCAACCTGTGCCGCTGCACCGGCTACCGCCCGATCCGGGACGCCGCGTACGCACTCGGCGATGCGGACGAGAGTGACGAGCGGGTCACCCGCCTCTCCTCGCCGGCGCCCGAAGGCGCTGCCACCAGCGTCGAGCACCACTACGGACGGTTCGTGCGCCCCACGTCCCTCGATGAGGCACTCTCGATCATCTCCGGCGACGAGGACGCGGTCGTCGTCGCCGGTTCCACCGACTGGGGCGTCGACGTGAACATCAAGGGCGTGCGTGCACCGTTGGTCGTCGCGATCGACCGGCTCGCCGAACTGCGCGGCTTCGAGATGAACGACGACGTCGTCGAACTCGGCGCCGCACTGACCCTCAGTGAGGCCGAGCGGCTGCTCGACGGACGTGTCCCGCTGCTGGCCCAGCTGTTCCCACAGTTCGCCTCCCGCCTGATTCGCAACGGCGGCACGATCGGCGGCAATCTCGGCACCGGATCGCCCATCGGCGACACCCCTCCCGCGCTGCTCGCGCTCGAGGCGGACCTCGTCCTCGCTGGCCCCGGCGGGGAGCGCGCGGTGCCGCTGGCCGACTACTTCACCGGTTACCGCCAGACCGTCCGCGACCCGGTCGAGCTCATCAAGGCGATCCGGATTTCGTTGCCGCTCAGTGGGGTGACGGCATTCCACAAGATCGCCAAGCGTCGCTTCGACGACATCAGCAGCGTGGCCGTCGGCATCGCGCTCGACATCGACGGCGGCGTGGTCAAGAAGGCACGCATCGGACTCGGCGGCGTCGCGGCCACTCCGATCCGGGCAACCGCCACCGAGCAGGCGCTCGAGGGCAAGTCGTGGACGGCGCAGACGGCTGCAGCGGCGGGTGAGGTCCTCGGCGGCGAAGGCACGCCGATGGACGACCACCGAGCCAGCGCCCGCTACCGCGCCGCGACCCTGCGTACGTCCTTGCCGAAGTTGTTCGCGCAGACGACCGAAGAGGTCGCGTCATGAGCACCCTTTCCCAGCGTCCGATGAATGCCGTTGTCGGACAAGAGATGCCGCATGAGGCGGCTGATCTGCACGTCACCGGTGCGGCGCTCTACACCGACGATCTGGTGGGCCGTACGGCCGGCACGCTGCACGCGTACCCGGTGCGGTCCGAGGTCGCGCACGGCAAGGTGACCCTGCTCGACGTCCAGCCGGCGTACGACGTCCCCGGCGTGGTGCGGGTGCTGACCGCCGACGACGTGCCCGGGATCAACGACGCCGGCATCAAGCACGACGAGCCGTTGTTCCCGGACGAGGTCATGTTCTACGGGCACGCCGTGTGCTGGGTGCTCGCCGACGACCTCGAAGCAGCCCGTCGTGGTGCCGCCGCGGTCAAGCTCGAGGTCGAGCCGCTCCCGGCGCTCATCACGGTCACCGAGGCGATCGAGGCCGAGAGTTTCCAGGGTGCGACACCGACCATGGTGCGCGGCGACATCGAGACCGCGTTCGCGCAGGCAGCTCATGTGTTCGAGGGCGAGTTCGAGTTCGCCGGGCAGGAGCATTTCTACCTGGAGACCCACGCCTCGCTCGCACTGATCGACGAGAACGGCCAGGTCTTCATCCAGTGCAGCACCCAGCACCCCACCGAGACGCAGGACATCGTGTCGCACGTGCTCGGCGTCGAGGCGCACGAAGTCACCGTTCAGTGCCTGCGTATGGGTGGCGGCTTCGGTGGCAAGGAGATGCAGCCGCACGGCTTCGCCGCCATCGCCGCACTCGGTGCCAAGCTCACCGGACGCCCGGTCCGCCTGCGGCTCAACCGGAATCAGGACATGACGATGTCCGGCAAGCGGCACGGCTTCCACTCCTCGTGGAAGGTGGGGTTCGACGGCGAGGGCAAGATCGTCGCGCTCGACACCCTGCTCACTGCTGACGGTGGGTGGAGCCTCGACCTGTCCGAGCCGGTACTCGCCCGGGCGCTGTGTCACACCGACAACGCGTACTGGTTGCCGAATGTCCGAGTGCGTGGACGCATCGCCAAGACGCACAAGACGTCGCAGACTGCGTTCCGTGGGTTCGGTGGACCGCAGGGCATGCTGGTCACCGAGGACATTCTCGGACGCTGCGCGCCGGCGCTCGGTATCCCGGCCCATGAACTGCGGCGCAAGAATTTCTACGTGGAGGGTCAGGAGACCCCGTACGGCCAGGAGGTGCGTCATCCGCACCGGATGGTTGCCTGCTGGGACCAGGTCTGGAGCAACGGCGAACTCGACCGCCGGATGGCCGAGGTCGAGCAGTTCAACGCCGCGCACGACGACGTGAAGCGCGGTTTGGCGATCACGCCGGTGAAGTTCGGCATCTCGTTCAACTTCGTCTCGTTCAACCAGGCGGG
This sequence comes from Yimella lutea, assembly GCF_006715095.1. Taxonomy (NCBI): domain Bacteria; kingdom Bacillati; phylum Actinomycetota; class Actinomycetes; order Micrococcales; family Dermacoccaceae; genus Yimella; species Yimella lutea. The sequence continues at coordinate 53,454 of NZ_VFMO01000001.1, read as the reverse complement.
CGCGTTGGTGCACATCTACAAGGACGGCTCGGTGCTGATCAACCACGGCGGCACCGAGATGGGCCAGGGCTTGCACACGAAGATGCTGCAGGTCGCGGCGACCACGCTCGGTATCCCGCTCGACCGGGTGCGGCTCGCGCCGACGCGTACCGACAAGGTGTCGAACACCTCTGCCACAGCTGCAAGTTCGGGTGCCGACCTCAACGGTGGGGCGGTCAAGGACGCGTGTGAGCAGATCCTTGCGCGGCTGGAGAAGGTCAAGGCCGACATGCAGGAGGAGATCGGATGGGACGATCTGGTGAAGAAGGCCTACTTCGACCGGGTCCAGCTCTGGGCGGCGGGCTACTACCGCACCGAGGGTCTGTCCTGGGACGCCTCGATCGTGCAGGGAAACCCGTTCAAGTACTTCGCGTACGGCGTCGCCGCGGCGGAGGTCGAGGTCGATCGCTTCACCGGCGCGTACACGACCCGTCGGGTCGACATCGTCCACGACGTCGGCGACTCCCTGTCGCCGCTGGTCGACATCGGACAGATCGAGGGCGGTTTCGTGCAGGGCGCGGGCTGGTTGACGCTCGAGGATCTTCGGTGGGACACCAGCGACAAGCCGACGCGCGGACGCCTGGCCACGCAGGCCGCGTCCACCTACAAGCTGCCGAGCTTCTCGGAGATGCCGCACGAGTTCAACGTGAAGCTGCTGGAGAACGCGCACGAGAACGGCGTCGTCTACGGCTCGAAGGCCGTCGGTGAGCCACCGCTCATGTTGGCTTTCTCGGTGCGCGAGGCGCTGCGACAGGCTGCCGCGGCGTTCGGTGACGGGGGAGCGGTCGTCGAGATCGGTTGCCCGGCCACGCCGGAAGCGGTGTTCTGGGCGTTGGAGGATGCCCGCGCGGGAAACTCGTCAGATCCCCACTGAGGATCACGAATCATGCACTGGGCCAAGGTGATTCAGCGCCTTCGCCACGAACGGGTGCCGGCGGTTCTGGTGACGGTCGTTGCTGTGCGCGGACACGCTCCGCGGGCGGCCGGCGCCAAGATGGTCGTCACCGCGGTACAGGCGTACGGCACGGTCGGCGGTGGCAATCTCGAGGAGACAGCCATCACCCGCGCGCGGGAGATGCTGGTCGAGGCGAGCGACGAACCCGAGCAGATGCACATGTCACTCAGCGCGCACGCCGATAACAGTTTCGGTGTGCAGTGCTGCGGAGGTGAGGTCACGATGATGTTAGAACCCTCGCCGCCGACGCCGGCGGTCGCCGTGTTCGGACTCGGTCATGTGGGTCGGGAGTTGGCGCACATCCTCGCGCGACACGACATCCTCCTCTACCTCGCCGATTCCCGTGTGGCGCAGGTCGATTCGGTGCGTTCCGAGCTGGTCGACACGGCGGCGGAGGTCGAGGTCCGTCATACTCCGGTGCCTGAGGTGCTGCTGACCGAGGTGCCGTCCGGCACGCATGTGGTGATCATGAGTCACGACCACGCCGAGGATGCTGCGGTCTGCGACTCGGCGCTGCGCAGGGACGACCTGGGCACGATCGGCCTCATCGGGTCGAACGCGAAGTGGCGACGCTTCGAGAAGACCCTCGTCGAGGAAGGGCACACGCCACAGGCGATCGCGCGCATCCAGTGCCCCGTCGGAATCCCACAGATCACCTCCAAGGAACCGGCCGCCATCGCCGTCGGCATCGCCGCACAACTGCTTCAGGCTTTCGCGAACGATCGCGACAGCGAAAGGGCCACTCGATGACCATCTACCGCGCGACCGTTCTCGACACACCGGACAGTCCCTTCGACGGTGCGGCATTGCGTACCGGCACCGACATCGGACTGCGGGTGGTCGAGGGCGTGATCACGCGGCGCGACTCGTTCGAGGCCGTCGCCCGGGAGTATCCCGACGAGCAGGTGGTCGACCTGAGCGACGGCATCCTGCTGCCCGGGTTCGTCGACACCCACGTCCACTTTCCGCAGTTGCGGGTCATCGGTGCGCTCGGCATGCCGTTACTGGACTGGCTCGACCGTGCGGCTCTTCCCGAAGAACTGCGCATGGCCGACGACGAGCAGGCTGCGCGCGTGGCCAAGGGCTTCCTGCGTGGCCTGCGGGAGGCCGGCACGACGACCGCGCTCGTCTTCGGTTCGCACTTCGCCTCGGCGATGGACGTCTTCTTCAGCCAGGCCCGCGCGAGCCGGATCCGCATCATCAGCGGTCTCGTCGTCTCCGACCGGATCCTGCCGGAGGGTCTGTTGACCACTCCCGAGCGTGCGTACCAGGAGTCGATCGACCTGGCCCGGCGATGGCACGGGGTGGGCCGACTGCATTACGCGGTCACCCCGCGGTTCTCGCTGTCGGCGGGGGAGGAGATGCTCGCAGCCTGCGGCCGGGTGATGAAGGAGATCGACGGCCTGTACTTCACCTCCCACGTCAACGAGAACAAGCGCGAGGTGGAGGAGGTCGAGGAACTGTTCAGTGGGCTCGACTACACCTCCACCTACGACGTCCACGGTCTGCTCGGACGGCGCTCGGTGCTGGCGCACGACGTCCACCCGAAGGACGAGGAACTGTCGATGATGGCCGCGCGCGGTACGTCCGTCGCGCACTGTCCGACAAGCAACTCGGCCCTCGGCAGCGGACTGTTCCCGCTGAAGCGGCACGTCGAGCAGGGCGTTTCGGTCGCGCTCGGTAGTGACGTCGGTGCGGGCACCGGGTACTGCCTGCTGAAAGAGGGGCTGCAGGCCTACTTCATGCAGCAACTGCTGGCCGACGAGGGATTTCCGCTCACCGCCGCGCACCTGCTCCACCTGGCCACGCGCGCCGGTGCGGTGGCACTGGACCTCGGCGACCGCGTCGGCGATCTGTCCGTGGGGCGTGAGTTCGATGCGGTGTGGATCCGTCCGCAGAACGGTGACCCACTCGACATGGGCATCGAGTACGCCAAGGACTCCGAGGACGCTCTGGCGAAGATCTTCGCGCTCGGCACGACGGACGACATCGCGTCGGTCTGGGTCGGCGGCGAGCGGCTCTGATCGCGCTCGAACAGTTAAATAGGCTCTGCCGGCCGGCGGCCTGATGATGGTCGTGTTGTCGCCGGTGACGGCCACCATCACCCGTTGCTGGGGAGGTAAGTACTCGCTCATCATCGGCGCAGTGGTGCTGGGTCTGAGCTATGTGCTGCGCGTCGGTGACATCGAATTGCCGACCCTCGAGGCCTTCCACGACATCTACTGGATCGCCGCCGCCGCAGGTCTGTTCTCGGCCTTCGCCGCCGTCTTCATCCCTTCCAGTCGCCGGCAGGAGGCGAACCGGACCCACACCGGCAACGACGTGATCATCCACGGGCATGTGCGGGACGCGCCCGGTCGCCCTGCCCGCAGCGCAGTCACCACCTTGCTCACCGACACCGGCGAGGAGGTCGACTGGTCGCGGGTCGAACCGGATGGTTCGTATTCGCTCGTGCTGCCCGGTCCCGTTGTCTACCAACGGATCACGAACGCCGATGGTTACCAGCCGCGCGCCGAACTCGTCCGCATCGACAAGCCGGGCGCGTACGACGTGGAACTCGGACCACGTCTGGAACTCACCGGACTGGTCCGCCTCGAAGGGCGCCCCGTTTCGGACGCGTCGATCACCGTCACCACTGCGTCAGGTGAGGTCGAGCTGACAACCACGGCCGGCCCGGACGGACGATTCGCCGTCCGTCTTGGGGTGACCGGACGGCATGTCGTGAGCGTCATCGATCCGTCGACGGGTGCCTCCCGTTCCTGCCACGTCGTCGTTCTGGGTTCGGTCGCGCCGCTCGTGGTCGACCTCGAACCCGTTTCCGCGCTTACCGTGGACGCATGACCTCCACCACCGAACGCGACCTGTTCACGCTTCCCGCCGTCGGCTTCGGCACCTACCCGCTCAAAGGTGAGGAAGGCGTCGAAGCGATCGTCTCGGCGCTGAAGACCGGCTACCGCTACCTGGACTCGGCGGTGAACTACGAGAACGAGGAAGAAGTCGGCGACGCGATCCGCAAGAGCCACATCCCGCGCGACGAGGTGATGGTGGCGACCAAGATCCCGGGCCGATTCCATGCCAAAGACCTTGCCGCGCAGTCACTTCGCGATTCGGCGTCCCGGATGAAGCTCGACCACGTCGACGTCGGCCTGATCCATTGGCCCAACCCGAGCGTCGACCTGTACGTCGAGGCGTGGCAGGCGCTGATCGAAGCTCAGCAGGCCGGACTCGTGAAGGAGATCGGCGTCTCCAACTTCACCGCGCAGCACCTGCGCCGCATCATCGACGAGACCGGGGTGACGCCGTTGGTGAACCAAATCGAACTGCACCCCTACTTCCCGCAGGTCGAGATGGTACAGGTGCACGAGGAACTGGGGATCCGGACGCAGGCATGGAGCCCGCTCGGCAAGGCGAGCGCGCCCTACTCCGAAGGCCCGGTCGTCGAGGCAGCCAAGGCGCACGACGCGACACCGGCGCAGGTCATCCTGCGCTGGCACGTGCAGCGCAATGTCATGCCGTTGCCGAAGTCGGCCACGCCGTCACGGCAGAAGGAGAACCTCGACGTGCTCGGGCTCGCCCTCACCGATGCCGAAGTCGCGGCGATCACCGCGCTCGGTAAACCTGACGGACGTCTGTTCGGCGGCGACCCGGACACCCACGAGGAGCAGTAGGGCGGCCCGGTCAGCGGTTGCCGAGGATCTTGTTCACCAGACGGCTGCCGGCGCCGGACGGGTTTGCGCTCGCCATCATCGTCCGAGCCTGCACGCCGACTCCGCGGTGCACGCCGCCGCGTCCGCCCTGCGCCACCTTGAACGCGGCGCGGGCGACGTCGTCCGGAGTCAGGCGGACGCCGAACGCAGGTTGATGACCTGTGCCTCACCGGCACGCTTGAGGTAGGGGTGAGTGGTGTGGCAGCCGTTCATGGTGCCGAGCAGGTTGATCTCGAGGGTTCGCGTCTGGCCGCAAGAACGGTCTTCTGCTGGGCCAGGGGGGGCCTTCCGAAGACGATTTGCTCCCAGGTTGCCGGCCGGTCACCCCGGGCGTCCGGAAAGCGGAGGGTCGCCTACTCCTGACGTGACTAGGCGGGTGCGACCCGGACGCCGCCCTGTCCGCTGCGCTTCAACGCGGCTGCGACCCAGCCGTTCTCCTTGAGTTGCTCGACGAGCGAGTGCAACCAGGCGACGGTTTCGTCCGACATCGCCTTCGGCACGGCAACGGCCTGTCGAATCTGCATGAATGCGTCCTCGATCAGGCGGTGGCGGGCGTCGGATTCGACGAACACCGTTGCGGGCTGGCGGATTCCGGCTCCTGCCTCCAGCTCTTGATCCGCGTAGACGTCGACGCCTTCAGACCCGCGGACCAGTCCGGCGTGCTCGAGAGTGCGGGTGAGTAACAGGTCGTACGCCGATCCCTCCTTCACCCCGATCCGCACGCCTTCCCGGTCCACATCAGCGACCGTGCTCAGCGAGCTGTCGGCGGGGACCACGAAGACGCCTTCGATCAACGCGTACGGCGCGGTGAAGTTCACTTGATCAGCGCGAGCGGGCTCGATCGCCATGAACCCGATCACCGCGTCCCCGGTCGTGAGCGCTTCGAACGATTTACGTGCCGCATCGAAGCAGACGTACTCGATCGCGACTCCGAGTCGCTGGGCGATTTCGGCCGCGAGATCGACGGTGACCCCGGATGGACCGGCCGAATCTCCCTGCGCAAGAACCGGGTTGCCGAGGTTGATCGATGCGCGCAGCATGCCGAGCGGGGCGAGTTCGTCACGGATCTGATCGAGATTCATTTCGCCAGCGTAGAAGTGGGAGCCGTTGCACACCCGGCGAACGCCCGAGCGGATACGCGCCCTGGGAAACTGGGCCGCATGACCGCTACCGAACTCACGATCGAAGGTCTGCCGGACGGATGGACGGTGCGCTCTCCTGAGCCGAACGATGCGGACGATGTCGTCCAGCTCGTCGCCGACCGGCGCCGCGCCGTCGGCCGTGACGGCTCCGTCGACGCCCCGATGCTCAAGCGGCAGCTGACCGGTATCGGTTCGTGGACCCGACGGCAGGTGCTGGTGTTCGACGAGGAGGGCCGCCTTGCTGCGTGGCTTTCGGTGCACGACAGGGCTGCCGGTCGGACGGAGATCGAGCCTGAACTGCGACAGGACTTGACCGGGGCGCGGGCCGATCAGGTTGCGCAATGCCTGTTCGAGGCGGGGGAGCGGTTCGCGGCGGCCATCTCGAAGGTTCGTGGCTTGAAATCGACGCTGCTGGACGCGCATGCCTACTCCGTGGACGAACGCCAGCAGAAGTGGCTCGCTGCAGCGGGCTACGACCACGTCCGCACGTGGTGGCACATGTCGCGTCCGGTGTTCGCGTCGGAGGCCGGCTCACTGCCGTCGCCGCGCGCAGGGGTCACTGTCCGTCGCGTCGAGAAGCACGACGACGGTCTGCCCGTCGCGAAAGACCTGCAGACCGTGCACCAGTTGCTTGAAGAGTCCTTCCAGGACCACTTCAGTTCCTATCGCGAGAGCTTCCCGGAGTTCGTGATGCGATTGCGCGAGGACCCCGGACACCGCTGGGACCACTGGTGGTTGGCCACGATCGAGCAGGACGGTGAGCAGTTGCCGGCCGGTGCTGTGGTGTCGTCCGTGAGCCCGCCGGACGTTGACGGCGTCGAGGGCAGCTACATCGACTACATCGGCGTACACCGTCGAGCGCGCGGACACGGTGTGGCAAAAGCGTTGCTGCACACAGTGATCGCCGATGCCGCGGAGCGCGGACGGAACCGCGTCGGGCTCGAGGTCGACGCCGATTCGCCGACCGGTGCCGACGGGCTCTACACGTCCCTGGGTTGGAAGACCGTCTACAAGACACAGTCCTGGCATCAGCACCTCGACCTCTGATCACAGGGACGCCACTTAGACTGCAGACACGACCGCAGAGGAGGACCGGATGATCATCTTCCTCATCGTGTTGGCCTCGATCTACCTCTTCGGTGTGATCTTCGCGGTCACCGCCGCGAGCATGCACCTCGGTGACGAGTCGGCGTTGAAGCGGCGGGAAGCGCTCAACCAGCTGAAGCGTGCTCCGCTCTGGCCGATCGACGAGGTGCGCCGCCTGAAGGCCGAGAACGAACTGTCAAAGCACCAGGCAAACATCGAGCAGTCGCGCCGGCTGCTGGAACAGCTCGACCGCGTCGAACGGGAACAGCGCCGCAACCTGCAGACCTGGGAGAAGGCGGCTCAGTCGCAGGAGAAGCTGCGCGAACTCACCCGCCGCGACGACAACGCCTGATCCTGCTCGCTGGTGAAATCAATTCGGTGCTGCTCGAGCTGAAGTCACCGACGGTCGAGCCGAGATTCACCGCTGGTTGAGCCGCGGGGCGACCGTGCTCGCAGCAGATTGGTGGAAGCGCAGCGAGGACTCAGGGGCCAGGTCGAGCAGCGCCGTCGTCAGTAAGTTCACGGAGAGTCCCATACCGATGCCCGACAGCGCCCAGGTCGTCAGTGCTATGGCGTACGTGCCGTGTCGCGCAGGTATGCCAGGACGCCGGTGCCGCTGACTCCGATGAGCGCGAGCCCGATTCGGCTGCGCCGGAGTTCGGTGCTGTGGGCCTGGACGTACCGGCGGCTGGCGATGTTGGACCCAGCCGCCCAGAACAATCCGGCGATACTCAGCGTGATGCCAGACGCGGCGGGCGACAGACCCGCGGGTGTCTTCAGGATCAACGGTAGGAACGCACCGAGGAGTCCGAACGCTCCTGCGACGAGACCGCGCAGGGCGATCACGGCAGAGGCCGCGCATCGCGCGAGCAGCCAGCAGGACGCTCATCGTCGGTGTGAGCGACTGGCCGTCGGCCGCAACGACAAAACCGCCCACTCCGAGCAGGAGTGCGACGGATGAGGAACGAGTCCCTCGGTGCCGAAACCACCCCGAACCCTCGACGCAAACGTGACCACACGGTGGTTGTCAGTGCTCGATGGTTGACTATTCGTATGAGGGCGAACGAAGCAGTCGGCGCCACGGAAACGGTTGAACCCGAACCGTTTTCGTCGAAGGCTGTGCTCGACAACCCGGCCGAGTACGACCCCGCGTACGTGGCCAGGTACGACCTGGAACGCGCCGCAGGTGCCCTCACCGGCGCGTACGCCGACCTCATCACCGTGATGCGCGAATCCCTCACCGAACAGCACTGGGCTGTCTCCGGGATCCGCTCGCCCGAGCACTGGTTGACCTGCTTCGCCGGCGTCTCCCGCGCCGCCGCAACCGACATCGTCCGCATCGCCTCCCGCGCGAACGAACTCCCGCACGCGATCGCCGCGTTCGAACGCACCGAGATCACGTTCCACCAACTGGCGGTCATCGCCCGTCATGTCCCGGCCGGATTCGACGAAGATGTCACCCGCCTCGCACCACACTGCGACGTCGGCCAACTCCGACGGGCCGTCGCGAAATACCCCTTCCCCGCTGATGACACCGACGACAACTTGGACGACGATGTGGACGAGGACGAGGTGCCCGAACCCGACCCGTCCACCCGTCCGGCGCAGTTACGGTCCTGGTTCGACAAAGGCCGCTACCACTTGGAGTTCGACGGACCCGTCGACCAGGGCGAACTCCTCGAGCAAGTGTTGAACGAAGCCAAGAACGCGCTGTTCCAGCAAACCCGCCACACCGACAGTGATGGCGACAACAACTGCGATCAGGACTGCGGCCAGGACCCCGCAATCGAGTCCGACCAAGACACCACGGCTCAACGGATTCCGGCCGCGTTCGGCGGCACCCACCTCGGTGCCGACTCGGGTGAAGGTTTGGACGCGGCTGGGAAACCACGGATCACTCTGGCGGACGCGTTCCTCGAAGCCATGCTCCACTCCCTCCACGCCGGCACTCAGGGGGTGTCGGGTCGGGCGGACACCTACCGGGTGCTGTTCCACCTCGACGCCCACGGACACGGCTGGTCGGGCGGTGCCGGAGCCCTCCCACCCGCACTCCGCGAGAAACTCTCCTGTGACGGGCTGATCGTGCCGATCATCGAGAAGAACGGGTTCCCCGTCGACGTCGGACGCACCCAACGCATCGTCCCGCGCCGCACCCTCCGCCTCGTGCACGACCGGGACCACGGCTGCCGGTTCCCAGGGTGCGGAACCCACCGGTACGTCGAGGTCCACCACGTCATCCACTGGGCCAAAGGTGGCAACACCGACCTGGGCAACCTGATCAGCCTCTGCCCCTTCCACCACGACCGGTTACACGCCGGCGACTTCACCATCACCACGATGGCACCAGGGTTCTTCACGTTCCACGACCGGTACGGCGACCGCTTCGGCTACCGACCACCCGACCCAGCAACCCCACCCGGCACGTACTCCAAGCCAGCAGAGCCGGCGAAACCGTACGAACGACAATCCTGGGAACCCCTCAACCTGCACTGGATCGAATTCCACAACACCGGCTGACAACGAGCCCTGCCGTCGCACGCACAAAGCGCGGCTACATGACGCTCCGCTCAACACGAGGACAGCATCGTGCGTCGGCGACAGCGGGAAAGTCGTTTGACGATCGACGTTACGGCTGTGAGTGTCAGCGGGTGCCTCCCCTTCGTCCTTGGCCCAAGACCATCAACGGTGTGTTGCTGCGCGATCCCCAAGACGCAGACATCGAGGTCATCGCGAGCTTCCGCAACCTGCCCGAAGTCAACCGGTGGATGATCGTCACCCACCAGACCCTTGACGAGCTACGCCGAAGCTGGCTCGCCGTTGCGTCCAGCCAGACGGACTTCTCCTGCGTCGCCGAGGTCGACGGTGAGCTTGCTGGGGTCGGATTCCTTGAGGTCGAGGACGGAGCGGGCCAGCCCGGCAAGCCTCGCGGGACCGACGCGTGCATCGGATACATCGTCCGCCCGGGGTACGAAGGTCGCGGTGTGGGATCAGCCGTTGCCCGCGGCCTGGTCGAGGCTGCGTTTGTGCACCTCGAACTGCGACGAGTGACGGCCGGCTGCTTCGCGGACAACTTCGCTTCGGTACGTATCCTGGAGAAGACCGGTCTGCGGCGCGAGCAGCACGGGCGAGGGGACTCCTGGCACGCCGAACTGGGATGGGTCGACGGCTACACCTACGGCGCGCTCAGAGACGAGTGGCTCGCTGCGCGAGCCGGAAGCCTGGCAGCCGGCACCGGATCCTGAGACAGCCTCCGTGGTTCGAGCGGGTGTGGCCTCGCGTCCGGTCGACGCTTGATCACGCGCTTCGGAATTTCGCTCGCCCGAACGGTGCAGAGCAGCGGCGTGGATCAAGTTCTGATTGAGCAGCGACAGGCCGGCAGCCGCTGCGAAACCGCTGATATGACCGCCAAGGCTGAGCATCGCGATCGGTCACGCCGCCGGCGTCGTGGCTGGTCAGGGTGACGTCAACGTACCCGTACCGCGGGTCGAGGTCGGGAATGAGGTGGTGCGGCCGGCCACCGTGCCGACAGCGATGAGGCGGCAGCGCGGCGCAGTGCGGGGGTGTTCATGTGGGACCCCTTTCCGAGCGAGAGGGGTCGCTGTGTCGACGTCCGGTAAGGGGTGCCGGTTGGGCTAAGCCCACCAACCGCGGCCCATGCCGAACTCGCTGTACAGATCGTGCGGCAGGTCGGTGCGCGAGCCGAGGAAGGAACCAACGACGGCACTGCCCAGATCGTCGAGATCGGGGGTGACCACGCGGCCGTCGACCCGCTTGGCGAGTTCGACGAGGAAGCGTCCGAGCGACGGCTCGTCGCCGAGTTGGAAGAAGGTGGTCTGCGCGCCCATCCGTCCGGCGGTCTCCAACTCGCGGATGGTGACCGCGAGCGTGAACGGGTGCGGCGGGTAGTCGAAGAAGGACTGTCCGTCGCGTTCGAGGTGCGCAGTCGGCTCGCCGTCGGTGACGATCAGCAGCACCGGCTGTGCGGACGGGTGCTTGCGGAAGAAGCGATTGGCCAGCAGCAGCCCGTGGTGCAGGTTCGTCCCCTTGTACTGCATGCCCGACAACGCGGTGAGTTCCTCGATGCCCATGACCTCGGCGTTCCGGCCGAAACCGATGAGCTGCAGGTGATCTCCGCGGAAGCGTGTCGAGATCAGCTGGTGCAGCGCGAGAGCAGTGCGCTTCATCGGCACCCATCGACCGGCGCGGATCATCGAGTACGAGGTGTCGACCAGCAGAGCCACCGCGGCCTGGGTGCGCGCCTCGGTCTCGACCACCTCGACATCGCCCATCTCGATCCGGACGCGTCCGTCCCGCCGACCGTCCGCAGCCTTGCGCTGGACGGCGTTGGTGATGGTGCGGGTGACGTCCCAGCTCTGGGTATCCCCGAACTCCCACTGCTTCGAGGCGCCGGTCAGTTCGCCCGCGGCACCCGATCGACGCATGTCCCGCGACCCGGAGCGACCGGACATCCGGTCGGCGACATCCCGCAGGAGCGTCTTGCCGAGCTGCCGCATCGCCTTGGGGGACAAGCGAAGTGCGCCATCCGACCCCTTGGTCAGGTATCCGGTGTCGCGCAGTTCGCGCTCGAGGTCGGCGAGCGTGCGTGCGTCGAGCGCCGCTTCCGGGCCGAGCAGCTTGGAGACGGCGTCCAGATCGATGTCGTCCATCCGGGCTCCCGGCCGGTCCTGGTCGAGTTGTTGGACGAGGTCGTCGAGTTGGGCGAGCTCCTGCAGCGCGCCGGTGCCGTCGCCCAGACCGAGTCCTTCCTCGCCGCCGAACTCCTCCGAACCGCCCCAGTCCTCGCCCGGACGCAGTGACTGCAGCTGGGAGTCGAGCTGCGCGAGTTGCTCCATCAGCTCCGGTGATCCGAACGCCTGCCCGGCCAACTGCATGAGTTCCTCACGCTGCTCGGGGGTCATCGAGTTCATCATTCGCTGCGCGGCCGCAGCACGGGCTGCCATCGCGTCGAGGAGTTCGTCGAGATTCTGCGGGTTCTCGGGGAAGAAGTCGCCGTGCTTGTCCATGAACTGCTCGAACGCCTCGTCCACGTCCTGCCCGGCTGCCTTCTTCGCCAGCAGCTCGTTCAGATCGCGCAGCATCTCGGTGACCGCGGCTCGATCCTCATCGGTCGCGGACTCCAAGGCCCGCTTCATACCCGCGAACCGCTGGTCGAGCAGTTCCCGACCCAGCAGGTCCTTGATCTGCTCGTAGTGCTCGCGCGCGTCGGCCGACCGCCACGGGTAGTCGGCCAACTCGGTGACGGCCTGCGCGGGAGACGGCGGGAGGTTCTCGATCCGCATCTCGGCGAACCGGGCATCGTCGTCGAGGTCGCGAGCCAGCCGCTTTCGCTCCTCCAGCACCGCCTTGTCCAAAAGCTCCCTGACCTGCTTCAGTGTGCCGCCGAGGTTGCTGCGCGCCAGGATCTCCTCGCGTCGCTTGGACACCTGCTGCATCAACTGATCGAGCCCGCGCTGTTGCTCGCTGCCGCGTCGCAGGTACTCGCGCATCGCCTGCTCCGAGGAGTACCCGGCCATGACGTCCTCACCGATCGCGGCGAGTGCGTCGGCGAGGTCGACGGGAGGAGCCAGCGGATCGGGTCCGCCGGTGTACTTCCCGTAACGGGAGCGATGGGTCATTCGAATTCCGTTCAGCCGTAGATGGTTTCGCCGTCGCCGGACTGCTTGCCCACCTTGCGGATCAGGTACAGGCCTTCCAGTGCGAGCTCGATCGCGCAGGCACGTTCGCCGTCCGTCGTCGCACCGACCCGCTCGGCGATGTCGTCGTAGACCGTCGATCCGGCGAGCGAGGGAAGTCCGTCGATGAAGTCCTTGGCCGTCACCCGCTCACCGGTCGTGACCATCGAGCCGTTCTCGAACGCGTCCACAAGTGGAGCCAGGTCGAGTCCCTTGAAGAGGTGGCGCACGGTGTCGGCTGTCGAGGTACGCAGCAGGTGGTCGAGCACCGCGCGTTCGCGTCCCTCTTCGCCGACCTCGAACTCCACCTTTCCGCCGAGCACGTCGACCGCTGTCTCCAGATCGACCACGCGAGCCACGGCGTCGTCCTCGCCACGAATCACCCTGCGGTGCAGCGCAGCTGCCGCGATGGTCTCCGCCCCTGCGATCGAGAAGCGGGCCGAGACACCGGAGCGTTGGTCGACGGACGACGACTCACGCAGGGCACGGGTGAAGCGGGCCAGGATTTCGACAAGTGCGTCCGGCACGGTGGCGACCAGATGTGCCTCCTGCCGAATGACGGCCACCTCGTCGTCGAGCTCGACCGGGTAATGGGTGCGGATCTCCGCGCCGAAGCGGTCCTTGAGCGGAGTGATGATGCGCCCGCGATTGGTGTAGTCCTCCGGGTTGGCGCTCGCGACGACCAGCACGTCCAGCGGCAGCCGCAGCAGGTAGCCACGGATCTGGATGTCTCGCTCCTCCATCACGTTGAGCATCGCGACCTGGATGCGCTCGGCGAGGTCGGGCAGTTCGTTGATCGCGACAATGCCGCGGTGCGAGCGGGGGATCAGGCCGAAGTGGATCGTCTCCGGGTCGCCCAGACTGCGCCCCTCGGCGACCTTCATCGGATCGACGTCACCGATCAGGTCGGCCACCGAGGTGTCGGGGGTTGCAAGCTTCTCCGAATACCGCTCGGCGCGATGCCGCCAGGTGATCGGTAGGTCGTCACCGAGTTTCTCGGCACGCTGCTTGGACGCGTGGGTGATCGGGTCGTACGGGTGCTCACCCAGTTCGGACCCCTCGATCACCGGCGTCCACTCATCCAGGAGCCCGGCGAGAGTACGCAGGATGCGGGTCTTGCCCTGGCCACGTTCGCCCAACAGGACGACGTCATGGCCGGCGATCAGTGCCCGTTCCAACTGGGGGACGACGGTGTCGTCCAGGCCGTGCAGGCCCGGCCACGGGTTGCGTCCCGCGGCGAGGGCCGCGAGCAGATTGTCGCGGATCTCTTCGCGGATGTGCTTGTGCTGATGGCCGCTCGCGCGAAGTTCGCCGACGGTGCTGATGGTGGGTGCCTCGGTCACCCCCTCACGCTACGTCGTGGACCGGTTCGGTCGTGAGTGTCCGGACAATGGGCGAGACGCCACGGCCGTTTTCATCCCTTGAGGTGGCAGGATCCAGACATTGCCCGGGTGGTTCTCAGAGAGCGGGACGTGATGGTGGATCTGACCCTCGACGACGAACAGCGTGGCTTCCAGCAGGTGGCCCGTGAGTTCCTCGCCAAGGAGGTCCTGCCCTACCGGCGTGACTGGGACCGCGCCGAGTCGATCGATCTCGCTCTGGTGCCCAAGCTCGCGGAGATCGGCTTCCTCGGGCTGACCGTCCCGGAGGAGTACGGCGGCATCGGCGGCGACTGGATCACCTACTGCCTGGGCATGGAGGAACTCGGTCGTGCTGACTCGTCCGTGCGTGGACTCGTGTCGGTGTCGATGGGATTGTGCGGCAAGCCGATTCTCGATTACGGCACCGAGGAGCAGAAGCAGCACTGGCTGCGCCGCATCGTCACCGGTGAATCGATCGGCTGCTTCGGACTGACCGAACCCGACAACGGGTCCGACCCCGGCTCGCTGAAGACGAAGGCGGTCAAGGACGGCGACGACTACCTGCTGCGCGGACAGAAGATCTTCATCACCAACGGCACCTGGGCGGACGTCTGCCTCGTGTTCGCGCGCACCAGCCCGGACGGGCCGAAGGGCATCAGTGCCTTCCTGGTGCCGACGAATTCGCCCGGATTCGAGCGCCGCGAGATCAAGGGCAAGCTCGGTCTGCGCGGTCAGGCGACCGCGGAGATCTTCCTGGACGAGGTACGGGTGCCCTCCTCCGCCCGGCTGGGTGACGAGGGCAAGGGAATGTCGATCGCGATGTCGGCCCTGGACAAGGGTCGGGTCTCGGTCGCTGCCGGGTGTGTCGGAATCGCGGCCGGCTGCCTCGACGAGGTCGTGAACTACACGACCGAGCGCAAGCAGTTCGGCAAGGTCATCGCCTCCTACCAACTGGTGCAGGAGATGATCGCCGACATCAGCGTCGACACCGATGCGGCCCGCCTGCTGACCTGGCGCGCGGCCGACCTGTTGGAGAAGGGCGAACCCTTCAAGGTGGAAGCCTCGAAGGCGAAGCTGTTCGCGTCCGAGACGGCCGTGAAGTCGGCCAATCTCGCCATCCAGGCGTTCGGTGGCTACGGCTACATCGACGAGTACCCCGTGCAGAAGTACCTGCGGGACGCCCGCGTGATGACGCTCTACGAAGGCACTTCCCAGATCCAGAAACTGCTCATCGGCCGCGCCGAGACCGGCATCAACGCATTCACCAGCTGAAAGGTCCCACCCCCATGGCAACCCAGAGCCCGATGCAGTTGTTCGGCATCGACACGCTGATCGAATCCGACGACCGTGACATGTCCGCGGCCGTCCGCAAGCTGCTCGACGCCGAAGTTCGCCCGCACCTGCAGGACTGGTACGAAGCCGGCACCGTCCCGGTCAAGGAACTCGCGCCGAAGCTCGGGGAGATGGGGCTGCTCGGCATGCACCTGGAGGGGTACGGGTGTGCCGGAACGTCCGCGACCGCGTACGGCCTGGCCTGCGTCGAACTCGAAGCGGCCGACTCTGGTATTCGGTCGCTGGTGTCGGTGCAGGGCTCGCTCGCGATGTTCGCCATCTGGCGGTTCGGCAGCGAGGAGCAGAAGCAGGAGTGGCTGCCGCGCATGGCGGCCGGGGACGCAATCGGTTGCTTCGGGTTGACCGAGCCCGACTTCGGTTCCAACCCCGCAGGCATGCGGACGCGGGCCCGTCGCGACGGTGACGACTGGGTGTTGAACGGCTCGAAGATGTGGATCACGAACGCACCGGTGGCGGATGTCGCCGTGGTCTGGGCGCAGACCGGGGAATCGAGCAAGGAGATCCGCGGCTTCGTGGTGCCCACGGACACGCCGGGATTCAGCGCTCCGGAGATCAAGAAGAAGCTGTCGCTGCGTGCATCGGTGACGGGTGAGATCGTGCTGGAGAACGTGCGTCTGCCTGACTCGGCGATGTTGCCCGAAGCAGCAGGTCTGTCCGGTCCGCTGTCGTGTCTGAACGAGGCTCGATTCGGCATCGTGTTCGGCGCGGTCGGTGCCGCGCGTGACTGCATCGAAGCGGCGATCTCCTACGTCGGCGACCGCGAGATCTTCGACAAGCCGCTCGCCGGCTACCAGATCACCCAGACCAAGCTCGCCGACATGACGCTCGAATGGGGCAAGGCGATGCTGCTCGCGCTGCACCTCGGTTCGCTGAAGGACAACGGCGGTGTGCGCCCCGAGCAGATCAGCCTCGGCAAGCTCAACAACGTCCGGGAAGCCATTCAGATCGCTCGGGAGTGCCGAACCCTGCTGGGGGCCAACGGAATCACGCTCGAGTACCCGGTCCTGCGCCACGCCAACAACCTGGAATCGGTGCTCACCTACGAGGGCACCTCAGAGGTGCACCAGCTGATGATCGGTCAGGCGCTGACCGGTGTCGCGGCCTTCCGCTGAGACTCACGCGCTGCCTTGGGCGAAGCGCTCGGCCCAGTCGGCGAGGGTCTGACAGATCTGCGGGCTGGAATCCTCGATCCGGAACGGGACGCCGCTCATGTCCTGCAGCTCGAACGGGCCCCTCGGGTGGCCGAGCGCGGTACGGCAGGCGGCGGCGATGTCGGTGATCGACGCATAACCGCCCCCGAGCAGGAACAGGGCCTCGTCCCGGATGGCGTCGAGGATGCGGTTGGCGATGAATCCGTTGATCTCCTTGTCCGTCACGACGGCCTCTTTGCCCAAGCGCTTTGGTCGGCGCAGAGGGGACGGGTGGTGGCCCGGGCGGTCACGCGATGCGTGGTCGATAGGCTGGAGGCTCCTGCCGGTCGCCTCTGGAGATGCCCTCGTTCATGGCTTCGTCGCACTTCGTCCTGACCCACGTCCCAGGCGGCTCCGCCCTCTCCGGCTTCCGGGCCCGAGCGCTGCTGACGCGCTTGCAGCAGGTGCAGCCGAATGTCACCGGGGTCGATGCCCGGTACGTGCACTGGGTCGCGAGCACCCGTGAACTCGACGATCTCACCCGCGACTCCCTCACCCGGATCCTCACCTACGGCGACGCCTACGAGGGCCCGACCGAGGGCACCCTGGTCGTGGTGACGCCGCGGCTCGGCACGATCTCGCCGTGGGCGTCCAAGGCGACCGACATCGTCCACAACTGCGGCATCGAAGTGCATCGTGTCGAGCGTGCGACGGAGTTTGTGCTCACCGGTGAGGTCGACGACTGGGACGCGGCCGCTGCCGTCCTGCACGACCGGATGACCGAGACGGCGTTCGCCGATCACGACGCAGCGGCGCACCTGTTCGACGAGCGCGACCCCGAGCCGATGGAACGCATCGACGTTCTGGGTCGCGGGCGCGGGGCGATCGAGGAGGCCGATGCACGTTTCGGTCTTGCCCTCTCCGGCGACGAGATCGACTACCTGGTCGAGGCGTTCACCGGGCTCTCCCGCAACCCCAGCGATGTCGAACTCATGATGTTCGCACAGGCGAACTCCGAGCACTGCCGCCACAAGATCTTCAACGCCGATTTCGTGGTCGACGGCGAAGTACAGACCCAGTCGCTGTTCGGGATGATCCGGTACACCGAGGCCGTCGCGGGCGAGGGCACCGTCGTCGCGTACAAGGACAACGCCTCGGTGATGGCCGGTGGGCCGGTCACACGGTGGATGCCCGCCGAGCAGACCGGACCGTCCCCCTACGGCGAGCACCCGGACGAGGTACACGTACTGATGAAGGTCGAGACGCACAACCACCCGACCGCGATCAGCCCGTTCCCCGGTGCGGCCACCGGCGCTGGCGGCGAGATTCGCGACGAAGGCGCGACCGGCCGCGGCTCCGCACCCAAGGCCGGCCTCACCGGATTCATGGTCTCGAACCTGAATCTTCCTGGCACTCAGGAAAACTGGGAGGACGAGGATTACGGCGCACCCGAACACATCGCGTCCCCGCTCGACATCATGATCGAGGGGCCAATCGGCGCGGCAGCCTTCAACAACGAGTTCGGGCGGCCGGGCCTCGGCGGTTTCTTCCGCGTCTACGAGCAGACCGTCGACGGGGTGCGCCGCGGCTATCACAAGCCGATCATGAGTGCGGGCGGCCTCGGGGCGATCAGCGCGAACCAGACCGAGAAGATCATCTTCCCCGCGGGAACGCTGCTCGTTCAGCTCGGAGGCCCCGGGATGCGGATCGGAATGGGCGGTGGCGCGGCATCGTCGATGGCTTCGGGCACCAACGCTGCCGAACTCGACTTCGACTCCGTGCAACGCGGCAACCCCGAGATCGAGCGGCGCGCGCAGGAGGTCATCAACCACTGCTGGGCGATGGGCGAGCAGAACCCGGTGCTCGCCATCCACGATGTGGGGGCCGGCGGACTGTCCAATGCCTTCCCCGAACTCGTCGACGGCGCGGCCCTCGGTGCCCGCTTCGATCTGTCGGCGGTGCCCCTGGAGGAGTCCGGGCTCGCGCCGAAGGAGATCTGGTGCAACGAGTCCCAAGAGCGCTATGTCATTGCGCTGCAGGAAGATTCGTTGGACCAGTTCGCTGCGCTCTGCGAACGCGAGCGCTGCCCTTTTGCCGTGGTCGGCGTGGCGAAGGACGATGCGCAACTGGTGCTCGCGGGCGAGAGCGACGACCACCCCATCGACATGCCGATGGAGGTGCTGCTCGGCAAACCGCCGAGGATGACCCGCGACGTCCGCCGGGTGGAGCGTTCGACGGCGCCGCTCGACGTGTCGAGGATCGACCTGCGCGAGTCGGCCTACGCGGTGCTTCGTCACCCGTCCGTCGCCTCGAAGCGTTTCCTCATCACGATCGGTGACCGCACGGTCGGCGGTCTGACTCACCGCGACCAGATGGTGGGTCCGTGGCAGGTGCCGGTGGCCGATGTCGCGGTCACGCTGTCCGATTTCGTCGGCCTCGCCGGACAGGCGATGAGCAGCGGCGAACGGTCGCCGTTGGCAGCGGTCGACGGTCCGGCATCCGGCCGCATGGCCGTCGGTGAGGCGATCACCAACCTCGTCGCCGCTCCGATCACGCTGTCCGGCGTGAAGCTGTCGTGCAACTGGATGGCGGCCTGCGGCGAGGACGGCGAGGACGCGGCGCTGTTCGACACCGTCCACGCGGTCGCCATGGAACTGTGCCCCGCGCTCGGCGTTTCGGTGCCGGTGGGCAAGGACTCCCTGTCGATGCGCACCAAGTGGGACGACAAGCAGGTCACCTCGCCCGTGACGCTCGTCGTGTCGGCTTTCGCGTCCCTGTCCGACGTCACCGGCACGCTCACCCCGCAGCTGCGCGGCGGTGACACCACACTCCTGGCAGTCGACCTCGGTGCCGGCCGAAACCGGCTCGGCGGTTCGATACTGGCTCAGGTCAATGCTGAGTTCGGCGGGGAGGTGCCCGATCTCGACGACCCCGCGCGACTGGTCGCTCTCGTCGATGGCGTGAACGCGCTGCGCGCGAGCGGAATTGCGCTCAGCTACCACGACCGCTCCGACGGTGGGTTGTGGACGACTGCCACTGAGATGGCGTTCGCCGGCAACACCGGTGTCGACCTCGAGGTTGCCAGCATTCAGGCGTTGTTCACCGAGGAGCTCGGTGCGATCGTCGAGGTGCCCTCCGCGCAGGTCGACGAGGCGCTCGCTGCTCTCGCGGGGTGCGGCGAGGTCACAGTGATCGGAAAGCCGAACTCCGACAAGCGAATCCGGGTGAAGATCGCCGGTCGGTCCGCCGTCGACGAACCTCTGTCGGACCTCGCACAGGCGTGGGACGAGGTGTCGTGGCGTATTGCGTCGCTGCGTGACAACCCGGAGTGCGCCGACTCCGAGCACTCGGCGGTCGGCACCGACGTCCCGGGTCTGGTCGTCGCCCCGAGTTTCGACCCGGCCGACGATGTCGCCGGGCCCTATCTCAACCTCGGTGCACGTCCCAAGGTCGCGATCCTGCGCGAGCAGGGAGTCAACAGCCATGTCGAGACCGCGTTCGCGTTCGACCGGGCCGGGTTCGAGGCGTACGACGTGCACATGACCGACCTGCAGGCCGGACGGTTCGACCTCGCGGACGCCGTCGGCCTGGTCGCCTGCGGCGGGTTCTCCTACGGAGACACCCTCGGCGCCGGTGAAGGTTGGGCGCGTTCGGTGTTGTTCAATCCGGCTCTGACAGAGGCGTTCTCGACGTTCTTCCACCGCGAGGACACTTTCGGTCTCGGCATCTGCAACGGCTGTCAGATGTTCGCCGCGCTGGCCGACCTCATTCCGGGAGCGCAGGCGTGGCCGCGGTTCACCCGCAACAGGTCGGAGCAGTACGAGGCTCGCCTCTCACAGGTCGAGGTACTGGACTCGCCGTCCATCTTCTTCGCGGGGATGGCGGGTTCGCGGCTGCCGATCGCCGTGGCGCACGGGGAGGGTTTCGCGAACTTCGATCTGCGTGGTGACGAGAGCCGCGTGCACCGGGCTGCTCGATACGTTGACGGTAACGGACAACCGGCCAGCGCATATCCGTTGAACCCCAACGGTTCTCCGGACGGACTGACTGCGGTGACGACCCCGGACGGCCGGTTCACCGCGATGATGCCGCACCCCGAACGCGTGCAGCGCAACGTGCAGCTCAGCTGGACCGACGGCCCGATCGGACAGGCGAGCCCGTGGTCGCGGATGTTCCGTAATGCGCGGGTCTGGGTCGACTGAACGCCGCTGGTCAGAGGATCGCGACGAGCTCGGCGTCGGCAGCAGTACGGACGGCGTCCAGCGCATCGGCGGCTGTGGGTGCCGACAGTGCCAGCGCAGCCAGGCGCCGACACTCCTGCAGAGAATGACGCGACAGCGCGAAGCGAACGATCGCGACCTTCGACGGCGCCATCGACAACGACCCGACACCCATGCCGGTCAGCACGAGCGCCATCAACGGGTCACCGCCGGATTCACCGCACACGCCGATGGGCTTTGCGAGCTCGGCGGCTCCGTCGCAGGCAGCCTTGATCACCGAGAGCACGGCCGGTTGCCACGGATCAAGCAGATCGGAGAGCGCACCCTCCATCCGGTCGGCCGCCATCGTGTACTGCGCCAGGTCGTTGGTGCCCAGGCTGCCGAAATCGACCGGACCGAGCACATGCCGAGCCGACAGGGCCGCTGCCGGCACCTCGATCATCACGCCCGACGTGGGCAGGCCCGCAGCCGCGACCTGCTCGGCGAACCACGACGCCTCGTCGAGGGTGGCCACCATCGGGGCCATCACCCGAACGTCCGCGCCGGTAGCCGACGCCGCAGCACCGAGTGCCTCGAGCTGGGTCTGCAGCAGCTCCGGACGTGCTTGTGACAGGCGCAGGCCACGACGGCCGAGAGCAGGGTTCTCCTCCTCGCCGAGGTCGGCGAAAGCGAGCGGCTTGTCGGCACCCGCGTCCAGCGTCCGGACCACGATCCGACGGTCGTGCCCGAAGGGTTCGAAGACCTTGGTGTAGATGTCGGTCTGCTCCTGCAGCATGGGCGCCTTCTTCGCCGACAGGAAGACGAACTCGGTGCGGAACAGACCCACCCCCTCGACGTCGGTGGCAGCCGCGGCGACGGCGTCGTCCACCCCGCCGATGTTTGCGAGCAGGGCGACCGCGTGACCGTCGGATGTGCTGCCGGTACCGGTCGAGGACGACAGCACATCGGCCCGCTTGGCGTCGCGATCTGCAAGAGCCGCAACGATTTCCGGTTCCGGGTCGATGAGTACCTCGCCGGTGTCTCCGTCGATGGACAGCGCAGTACCGATCTCGATGTCGAGCGCTCCGGCACAGTGAACGACGGCGGGGATGCCCATCTGAGCGGCGAGAATCGCGGTGTGGCTGTTGCGACCGCCCGCCTGGGTGACGATGCCGGCAACGAGCGCCTTGTCGAGCACGGCGGTGTCGACCGGAGCCAGATCCAGCGCGACGACGATCGAGCGCTGGGCCAACGTCGGAACGCCCGGCGCCGGTAGGCCGAGCAACACCGAGATGGCCCGGGCGCCGACGTCACGCAGATCGGTGACCCGCTCGGCGAAGTAATCGCCCAGCGCTTCGAACTGAAGGACGTACTCCTCGACTGCGAGGTGCACCGCGTTCGCGGGGCCGTTTCCGCCCGCGAGGTGCTTGCCGGCCGCCTTGTGCAGGCCCTTGTCGCGGGCGATGAGGGCGGTGGCGGACAGGATCTGCGCGGCCGTCTTCGGCGCCGCTGCGGCGCGGGCGTCCAACTCGGTCGCGACCGATTCGAAGGCGGCCTTGACCTCGAGCAGTGCCGAGTTGGCGTCACTCGGTGCCGGCTCATCGGCCGGTGCCTGCACCGGGGGAGCGACGAGGACCGCCGGGGCGTAGGCGGATCCGGGGCTGACGCCGATCCCTTGCAGAATCCTGTTCTCCACCGCCATCAACTCATTCCGCGTCGAGGTCGCGCGAGAGCAGGTCGACGAGCGAGTCGAGTGCCTCGTCGGCGCCGTCGCCTTCGGCGGTCAGCTCGACCTCTTCGCCGTGCCTGGCGCCGAGCGCCATGACCCCCAGGATGCTGGTCGCGTCGACCGGGTCCTCGCCCGGCTTGGCGATCTGGACGTCCAGTCCGGTCTCGGACGCCGCCTGGACGAACAGGGCCGCGGGGCGGGCGTGCAGCCCGACCTTGGAGGCGATGGTGACGGTGCGCTGTGCCATGTGAATGACTCCTTCTTCGTGGTGGTTCGAGTCTGCCCGAGGGGATCAGGCAGCGGGGACGGGTGCCTCGGTCGTGGTGGTGGTCTTGTTCGCGGCGGCCTGCTTGAGGGTGACGACCAGGGCCGTCATCACCAGCACGCCGGCGGCGAGTGCCACGAGGAACAGGGCGAAGTTGCCGATGAGGGGGAGCACCCAGATCCCGCCGTGCGGTGCGCGGAGCGTGGCACCGAAGGCCATGGTCAATGCCCCGGTCACGCCCGAACCGACGAGTGAGGACACGATCACGCGCCACGGGTCGGCGGCCGCGAAGGGGATGGCTCCCTCGGAGATGAACGAGGCGCCGAGCAGCCACGCGGCCTTGCCGTTCTCCCGCTCGGGCTCGGTGAACAGCTTGGGCCGGATGGTGGTGGCCAGTGCCAGACCGAGCGGCGCGACCATTCCGGCGGCCATGACCGCGGCCATGATCTTCAGTTGCGGGGCATCGGTTGCGGTGCCGGCTGCGGACAGCCCGGTGGTCGCGAAGGCGTACGCCACCTTGTTCACCGGGCCGCCGAGGTCGAAGCCCATCATCGCGCCGACGATCAAGCCGAGCAGGACCGCGCTGGTGCCCGACATGCTGTTCAGCCCCTCGGCCAACTGGTCGGACAGCCACTTGATCGGCCGGCCGAGCACGGTGATCAGCAACCCGACGGTGAGCAGGGTCGACAGCAGCGGGATCACCACGACGGGCATCACGCCACGGACGTTCTTGTGCACATTCCAACCGGAGATCCACTTGGCGATCAGGCCACCGAGCAGGCCGGTCGCGATGCCGCCGAGGAAGCCGGCCTGCATGGTGACCGCCACGGCACCGCCGACGATGCCGGGCACCAGACCCGGACGGTCGGCGATCGCGTACGCGATGTAGCCGGACAGGATCGGGACGAGGAACCCGAACGCTGCTCCACCGATGAGGAAAAGCAGTGCAGCCCAGTGCATCCCGTCGAGCGGGTTGAACGAGTTCTGCAGGACGGTGATCGTCTTGGCATCGGCCGTCGGGTCGAGCGTGAAGTTCTTCGTGACGTCGATCGCGCCGGTCTCACCGCCGAAGATCTGGGCGAGCATGAAGCCGAGCGCGATGAGGATTCCGCCGGCCGCGACGAACGGGATCATGTACGACACACCGGTCATCAGCCACTTGCGCAGCCGCGTGCCGAGGCCCTCGCTCTCGGGCTCGTCGTCCATGACGGACGCCGGCGTCGCCTGGGCGCGCGAAGGATCCTTCCTCCACTCGTCCGCGAGCCGTCCGGCCTGCGCCAGCAGGGCAGGGGCGTCGCTGATCGCCTTCTTCACCCCGACATCGACCGTCGGCTTACCGGCGAAGCGCTGCTTGTCGCGCACCTCGACGTCGTGAGCGAAGATCACGGCGTCCGCCTCGGCGATCTGGCGTGCGGTGAGCGGCGTCGATCCGGCGGATCCCTGTGTCTCCACGGTGATCGAGTGCCCCGCCTCGCGCGCTGCATTCTCCAGTGCCTCGGCGGCCATGTAGGTGTGGGCGATGCCGGTCGGGCAGGAGGTCACCGCGACGAACCGCCGGGAGGTGGACGCATCCGCGGCCGATGCGGTCGGCTCGACCTCGTCCGGGACCGATGCCCTGTCCCAGGTCTTGTCCGATGCCGGCGCAGCAGCGGTGGCGCCGGCGGCTGCCGTGGTGGTCGAAGCTGCAGCTGGCTTGGCGGGCGCATTGTCGAGCGAGACCCGGGAGTTCACGAGCTCGACGACCTCGGACTTCGTCCTCGCCGACTGCAACTGTGCGCGGAACTCCTTGTCCATCAACGCTTTCGCCAGCTTGGGCAGCATCTGCATGTGCGCCTCACCGCCCTCCTCGGGAGCGGCGATGAGGAAGATCGTGGTCGCCGGGCCGTCCTTGGCGCCCCAATCGATGCCTTCGACCGGGCGTCCGAAAACCAGCGATGGTTCGGTGATCGCCGCGCTACGGGCATGCGGGATACCGATGCCGCCGGGCAGGCCGGTTGCCATCTTCTCCTCGCGGGCACGCACATCGGCGAGGAACGCATCGAGGTCGGTGCAGCGACCGGTCGCGACCAGCGTCTCGGCGAGAGTGCGCGTGGCCTCATGGCGGTCGTCGCCACCCAGGTCCAGGATGACCTGTTCGTCGGTGATCAGAGACACGACGTGTCCTTTCGTCGGTGCGTCAGGAGATGACGCGGTCGAGTTGCGGGGTGCGAGTGGAGTGCACCTCGATGTCGGTGAGGTCTTCGAGGTGCGGTACCTGACTGCCGGGTAGTCGAACGGCGGCGGCGCCCCAGCGGACGCCCTCGCGAAGGGCGGCTTCAAGGTCGCCGCCCGCGACGGTCGAGTGCAGGAAGCCGGCGAGCAGGCAGTCGCCGGCTCCGACCGTCGACAACGGGTCGGCGATTTTCGCTCCGGCCCAGACCAGTTCGTCGGCGGTCACGGCAATCGCGCCGTCGGCGCCGAGGCTCACGACGACTGTCTCGACACCGTCCGCGACCAGTTCGCGTGCCGCGTCCACGACGTCACCGACGGTGCTGAGCGGGCGGCCGACGAGCTCGGCGAGTTCCTCATGGTTCGGCTTGATCAGGTGCGGTCGAGCCGCGACGGCCAACGGGAAGGGGGCTCCGGAGGTATCGATCGCGACCTTCACGCCGCGTCCGCTCATCCGACGGACCAGTTCGGCGTACAGCGTGGTCGGGACGCCCGGCGGTAGCGAGCCACAACCGACCACCCAGGAGGCGGACACGCACGCCCGTGCGGTGGCGCCGAACAGGGCGCTGACCTCGGCGTCCGTCAGATGTGGACCCGCTTCGTTGAGCTTGGTCGTGGTGCCGTCCGGCTCGACCGCCGCGATGTTCATCCGGGCCGACCCGGCGATCTCCACGGCGAGATGAGGGACCCTCGCAGCGTCGAGCAGTTCGGTGAGCAGGTGGCCCTCAGGACCACCGGCAGGAAGGACCGCGAGCGTCGGTGTCTCGTTGGCGGCGAGGGCACGGGAGACGTTGATTCCCTTGCCGCCCGGGTCGATTCGGCCGGAAGCGGCGCGCTGTACCTCGCCGAGGGCGATGCGCTCGAAGGACATCGTGCGGTCCACGCTGGGGTTCGGAGTGAGGGTGACGATCATGCGCATGCCACCTTCGTTCCTGCCTCGACCAACCCGTCGCGGTCGTCCGCAGCGAGCGCGGAGTCGGTGATGACGAGATCGACGGCGTCCAGCGGCGAGAAGCGGTGCAGGTGGTCGACACCCACCTTGCTGGAATCGGTCACGACGACGGTTCTGGTCGCGGCGCCGATCATCGCTGTTTTCACTGCGGCCTCGGCGTCGTCCGGGGTCGTCAGTCCGCGCCGGGTGCTGATGCCGTTGGTGCCGATGAAGGCGACATCGACGGTGAGGCCGCCCAACAGGTCCGACGCCCAGGAACCGACGGCTGCGCCGGTGACGCCGCGAACGCGTCCGCCCAGCAGCAGGAGGGTGAGGTTCGGGCGGTCGGTGAGCAATGCCGCGGCCTGTACCGAGTTGGTGACCACGGTGAGCGATATGTCGACCGGGAGCAGGCCGGCGATCGCGAGGGTGGTCGAACCGCTGTCGAGCAGGATCGTGCCGTCGGCAGGGATCTCATCCAACGCGCGGGCAGCGATCCGGGTCTTCTCGTCGGTCGAGCGGGTGGATCGGGCGGCCAGGGTCGGTTCGAGACGTTCGACCGGAATCGCTCCGCCATGAACTCGTCGCAGCGTGCCGCGGTCCTCCAGGACGCTGAGGTCGCGTCGCACCGTCTCGGTGGTGACCTCGAGAGCATCGGCCAGGTCGGCGACCGCGACCCGCCCGTTACGGCGGGCCTCGTCGACGATGCGCTGGTGGCGCTCGGCTGCGTACACGGCTGACTGACTCCTCGTGTGAGTTGGCTCACGTGGTCGTGGTCACGCCAGAAAACCACCTGAGCGTGCACAAGTCAACAGAAAACAACATTTGTCTATATTGGAACGCCGAGAGGTGCCAACCGGCGGGCCGGGCTACGTACCGTGGGTCGAGCAAGCGCACACGAAACGGATCGATACCTGGAGGCGCACATGACCCGCATCGCGATCATCGGAGGGCACGGCAAGATCGCCCTGCTCGCAGCTCACAAGCTCGCCGCAGCCGGGCACGAGGTCAGCTCGATCATCCGCAATCCCGATCACGCCGCAGATGTCGCCGAGACCGGCGCCGCACCGGTTGTGGCTGATGTCGAGCAACTCGACACCGACGAACTCGCCGAACTGCTCACCGGGCACCAGGTGATCGTGTGGTCCGCAGGAGCCGGCGGTGGTCACCCCGATCGCACCTATGCCGTCGACAGGGACGCGGCGATCCGATCGATGGACGCCTCCCGCCAGGCCGGGGTGCTGCGGTACGTGATGGTGTCCTACTTCGGTGCCGGTCCCGATCACGGTGTGCCGGAGGACAATTCGTTCTTCGCGTACGCCGACGCCAAGGCCGCGGCCGACGAACACCTCAAGGCGTCCGAACTGCAGTGGACGATCCTGAAGCCGAGCACTCTCACTCTCGACCCGTCGTCCGGGACGCTCGACCCGGCGAACGACGGCAAGACGTCCACGTCACGTGAGTTGGTTGCCGATGTGATCACCGCCGTCGTCGAAGCCGACCCCGAAACGGTCGCGGGCCGCGAGATCGAATTCACCGACGGCGACGTGCCGATCGCCGACGCGCTGCATCGTTCGTGAACCCCAGGGGTGATGCCGGGATCTGTCGCCGCCCCTTCACCAACTGCCGGTGCAGAAGGAGGAGCGTGGAGACATGGGTTTGGACGAAGGTGTCCTGGCAGTGGTGATCATCCTCGTGGTGATCGGACTGCTTCCGATGGCGATGGCGTGGCTCGAACAGCGCTGGTTGCACGATGAGGAGAAGGTGGGCGAGACGGTTCTGTCGCCTCGGTAGCCCTGGCCGCCCGGGCGGCGACGACGGTCTGCGACGATCGCCGGTATGAGCGTCCCGAACACCCCGGTCTGGACGATTCCCGGCGGCAAGGTCTCGGGTCGCGGCACCCCGAAGGTGTGGCAGGCGACCGGCCTTCCTTACGCGTCCGCCTCCCGGTGGGGTCTGCCCGTTCCCGTGCCGTTCTCCGGTCGGGATTTCGATGCACGTGAGCCGTCCCCGGTCTGTCCGCAGGTGTCGTTCCCGCTCATCGACGAAGTGCTGGACGATCTCGAGGGTCGACCGCGAACGGACGAGAACTGTCTCAACCTCTCGGTCACCGTCCCGGCCGGCACGAGCTCGGATGCCGCGCTGCCGGTGCTGGTGTGGATCCACGGCGGCTCCTATGTGACCGGTGGTGGCGACCTGCCCATCTACGACCCGACCGCCCTGGTCGTCGAGCAGCGGCTGATCGTGGTCAGCATCAACTATCGGCTCGGACTCTTCGGCTACCTGCGGCACGGCGACGCACCGGGCAATCTCGGTCTGCTCGATCAGCGCACCGCCCTTCGCTGGGTGCACGAGAACATCGCGGTCTTCGGCGGGGACCCGCAGCACGTCACCGTTTTCGGGGAGTCCGCCGGCGGCGACTCGGTCGCCCACCTGATGATCGCCGAGGGCACCCGGGGCCTTTTCCGTAGGGCGATCGTGATGAGCGCCCCGCTCGGTCTGATGAGCAGACGGGACCGGATGTACGTCGCGATGGCTCGCCAGGTGCAGGACCTTGCGCCGGACGCGTCTGTCGACGAGGTCCTGGCTGCCACCGACCGCTTGCAGCGGATGTCACTGCGTTACGGCTTGCGGGCCGGGATGCCGTTCGGCCCGCAGTACGGCATCGACCCGTTGCCGAAGGAGCGGGACGTGGACGATGCCCGGCGATCAGCGGCATCGATCGATCTGCTGATCGGCCACACCGATCGGGAAGCGGCGTTGTTCGTCCCGCCCCGGCTCGGACGCCTGCCGCTGCGGCCCGCGGTACGGGAGCGAGTCGTCCGGCGGCTTACCAGCCGCATCTACGGCACTCCGGCTCGCCGGTTCGCCCAGCGTCATTCGGCGGCCGGCGGCCACACAGGGCGGTACGTCCTGCGCTCGAAACCGGCCAACGGCCCGCTCGCCGGTGCGCACACCACGGATCTCCCGCTCGTCTTCCCCGGGCCGGCGTGGGATTCCATCGTTCGTGCGTCCGGCCCGGCGTGGCATGCAACCTCCGATGAAGGACGTGCGATGCGCACTGTGCTCGCCGAATTCGCGAGGAGCGGCACGCTCGACGAACGTGCACATGCACCCGTGTTCGTGCACGCACTGCGATCCTGACCGGAGCCGAAGGGGCTGCGACAACAATGGGCGCCATGATGATCGCCCGCTCGCTCGCGTTGTTCCTGGCTGCCGCAGTCTGCGAGATCGGCGGCGCGTGGCTCGTCTGGCAGGGCGTGCGGTAGCACAGGGTTGGCTCTGGATCGGAGCCGGTGTGATCGCGTTAGGCCTCTACGGGTTCGTCGCGACCTTGCAGCAGGACGCGAACTTCGGACGGATCCTGGCGGCGTACGGCGGAGTCTTCGTTGCAGGTTCGTTGGTCTGGGGCATGGTGATGGACGGCTACCGTCCCGACCGCTACGACGTGGTCGGGGCGCTCTGCTGCCTGGTGGGTGTCGCGATCATCATGTACTCACCCCGCGTCATCTGACCGTTCCGAACCAACCTGCGGCTCGGCGTGAAAACGGATGCATTCCTGGAAGTAGCCCAGGCGGACCGTGAGGACATGACTGCCGGGAGTGATCTCGTAGTCGTTGACCTCGCCTTCCAGGCGTCCGACCCGCTGCCCGCCGACCATCACGATCCGGTCGGGGGCAGGCGTACCCGCGATGCACGCGCACTGTGGTCGACATGCCCGACCTCCGTGGTGCGGATGGAGGCGGCCGCCGGACGGCGGTCGTCACGTCTTGACTGTCGCGCGTTCACACACCGAGCGCGAGAGGTGGGTGTCAGTCCGTGGTCGCTGCGAGTGGGAGGATCGAGCGCTTCGTCGTCCGTACCTCGGAGGTTGCCCTGTCCCGCGTCCGCGGCTTGTTCGCCGACACCCGTCCGCTGCGCGTCCCGGCTTACCGACGGCTGTGGTGGACCAACATCATCACGCTCATCGGCGCGCAACTGACTGTGGTCGCGGTGCCCGCGCAGATCTACAAGATCACCGGCAGCTCGGCATATGTCGGTCTCACCGGGCTGTTCGGCCTCATCCCGCTGATCGTCTTCGGTCTGTACGGCGGCGCCCTCGCCGATGCCATGGACCGGCGCAAACTGCTGACCATCACCACGATCGGCCTCATCGCGACCAGCGCGCTGTTCTTCGTGCAAGCCGCAGCACAGCTCGACCATGTCTGGTTGTTGCTGGTGCTGTTCGCCGTCCAACTGGCGTTCTTCGCGGTGAACCAGCCGACGCGCTCGGCGATCTACCCGCGACTGGTGCCGCTGGAACAGCTGCCCGCCGCGAACTCGCTCAACATGACGGTCATGCAGTTCGGTGCCATCGCCGGGCCGATGGTCGGCGGTCTGCTCATCCCGGTGCTCGGCTACTCCTGGCTCTACGCGGCCGACACCATCACCTTGTTCGCGACGCTGTGGGCCGTGGTCGGCCTGCCTGCCATGCCTGCGATCGGCCAGGCGACCAAGGCCGGTTTCCGTTCTGTCATCGAAGGATTCGCCTACCTGCGCGCGCACACGGTGTTGCTCATGTCGTTCGTCGTCGACATCATCGCCATGGTCTTCGGCATGCCCCGGGTGCTGTTCCCACAGATCGCGCACCTCGACTTCGGTGGCCCGGACGGTGGCGGGTTCGCCTTCGCGTTGCTGTTCGCCGCGATCCCGGCCGGTCCCGTCATCGGCGGGGTGCTGTCGGGCTGGGTGTCGCGCGTCGAGCGCCAAGGGCTGGCTGTGGTCGTGGCGATCGTCGTCTGGGGCGTCGCCATCACGGTGTTCGGCCTCGCGGTGGCCTTCGGCAGGGGAGCGGCCGGTCTACCGCTGGCGATCGCGGTCGGTGCCTTGATGGTGGCCGGCGCTGCCGACATGGCCTCCGCCGCATTCCGCACCACGATGCTGCAGGAGGCGGCCACCGATGATGTCCGTGGCCGCCTCCAAGGTGTGTTCACCGTCGTCGTCGCCGGTGGTCCCCGCTTGGCCGACGTCGCGCACGGTGCTGCCGCCGTCGGGCTGGGAACGGCGTGGACCGCCGCAGGCGGCGGTCTGTTGACCGTCGTCCTCGTGATGGCGGTGTCGCTGGCTGCTCCGGTGTTCGTGCGCTACCGGGTGGCACGTTGACCACGGGCTCACAACCGGGATCCTCGTCCTGACCCGCGCCCCGATCCTCAGGCCCAGGTGACCTTGCCTTCGCCGACCTTCTTCTGGGCTTCGGTGGTCTGGGTCAGACCCGGAATGCGCTTGCCCTTCTCCGGGGAGGCGAGGATAGCCCAGTTGGTGCCCCCGACGTACGACACCGGCTTGCCCTTGGCCCAGCGCACCTTGATCTCCGCCAGGGCCGGCCCGATCTGCCCGGCCTTCTCCGTTCGCATGACGGTGTACTCGATGTCGCCCGCGGTGCAGTCGTACCCGGTCTTGACGCCCTTCGCCAGCAGCCAGCTGCTCTTCGGCGGCACCGCGCGCTCGCGTGCACAACCCAGCTTCGTCGCGAACGCTTCGATGGCGGCGTCGTCGAGCAGCGCGCCATCGGTGGACGTCGGTGAACTGGTCTCACTCACCGTTGGGCTCGAAGTTTCCGAACTGGTCGGGCTCGAGGTCTCGGGGCCGGAGGTGTCGGTGCTCGCGACGGTGCTCGACTCGGTGCTCGACTCGGAACTGCTCGTCGGCTCCGCTGTACCGGTGGTCGTCGCCCCGGAATTCGTGGCGCTGCTGACCGTCACACCGGAGTCCGAACCGCAGCCCGCCAGCAGTGTCGTGGCAGCAACCGCGCTGAGAAGGGCGTAACTAGGCTTCATGGGGTCCCCCTGGGGTCCGGACCGGAATGTCGAGCGCTGACAGCGTACGTCGTCCCGGTCGTGCATTGTTGCTGGTGCGCCGGTCCGCGATCGCGAACCGCGAAGTGGACGGCGCCGCGGCAGGTCTGGTTCCACCTTGAAGGCCGACAGCAAATGTAGGTTTTCGTGATTCGTGTCGGATTTGCGCGGCTCTGACCAGCGCACCGACATTTTGGGTCGTGCTGTCTTGTCTCAGCAAGATGTCGTAATCCAAAGATGACACCCGCTGCCGAGTGGGCAGCGGGTGTCATCCGCGAGGCGCACCGCCTCAGTCGGAAGCTTCGTCGACTCCGAGTTCGCGCAGTAGTGCCCGTACACGTCGTTTGATGTCGTCGCGGATGGGTCGGACGGCTGCGACGCCTTGTCCGGCGGGGTCTTCGAGTGTCCAGTCGAGGTATTGCTTGCCGGGGAAGACGGGGCAGGTGTCGCCGCAGCCCATGGTGATGACCACGTCCGATGCCTGGACCGCTTCAGTGGTCAGGACTTTCGGCTTCTCGGCAGAGATGTCGATGCCGTCTTCAAGCATCGCTTCTCGGACTGCTGGGTTGATCGAGTCAGCGGGAGCTGAACCTGCGGAGCGGACTTCGACTGCGCCACCGGACAGGTGGTGGGTGTAGGCCGCTCCCATTTGGGATCGTCCGGCGTTGTGCACGCACACGAATAGGACGGAGGGGCGCTCAGCAGCTTCGGTCATTGCACGGACTCCTAGATGGGTCGGATGGGTCAGAGGATTTGACGCAGCAGGGTGGTGACGCGGGCTTGGATGTCGTCGCGGATTTCACGTACGACCTCGATGGGTTGGCCAGCCGGGTCGGCGACGTCCCAGTCCTCGTAGCGTTTGCCGGGGAAGACGGGGCAGGTGTCGCCGCACCCCATGGTGATGATCACGTCGGCGGCTTGCATGACGCTGTCGCTGAGCGGTTTCGGGTAGGCCGTGCCGAGTGGAATACCGCGTTCTTTCAGTGCTTCGACCACGACGGCGTTGATCTCACCTGTTGGCGCTGATCCTGCGGATCGGACGTGCACCTTGCGCGCGGACAAGTGTTCGGCCAGCGCAGCGGCCATCTGAGAGCGTCCTGCGTTGTGGACGCAGACGAAGAGCAGTTCGGGAACCTTCTTGGCGATGCGGCCTTCGGCTTGCGCGGTGGCCATGAGTTGTTCGCGAGCTTGGCGGGCGACCAGCACTGGCAGGAAGGCGTGCACGGTGGAGCGGGGCGCGAGTAGGTCCCACGCATCGTTCACAGCGGTCTCGATGGTGTGTTCGTCGAAGACTCCCGCGTAGGAGTAGTTCATGTCGTCGATGAGTTGTCGGACGGTGGTTTCGCGGTCGAGCTGCATGGCGGTCTCCAGGTATGAGGTCAAGCAGGTTGGTGGGTTGAGGTCGTAAGGCGTCGCAGCGCGTCGGGGCCGTGCGGTTCATCGGCAAGCATCGGGATGATCGCGGTGCGCCCGGCGAGTGCGGTGACGCGTTCGAGTTGTGGTTGTTCTGCTGCTGCACGTGCTCGCAGCAGCGAGGACGACGGTCGGGCCGCAGCAAGGGAGGCGTTGACGACCCAAGCCCATGGATGGATGTCGGCTCGTTCGAGATCGTGTTGAAGCTCGGCGGCTTCAAGGACTGGTGTGGTGTCGGGCAGGGTGACGATGACGACTTTGGTGAGGTCAGGGTCGCGCAGCCGCATCAACGGGGTTGTGTAGGTGCCGGTTTCGCCCATGCTGCGTGCGATGTCGCGGTGGTAGGAGCCGGTCGCGTCCATCAGCAGCAGTGTGTGTCCGGTGGGCGCGGTGTCCATGACGACGAAGTGGCGGCGGGCTTGGTTGACCAAGTGAGAGAACTGTCCGAACACTGCGACTTCCTCGGTGCACGGCGACAGCAGGTCTTCGGCCAGGCGTGCCCGACCGGCGTCGTCGAGCTTGTTGCCTTTGCTGGCCATGACCTTGTCGCGGTACTCCTGGGTCGCGACGCGGGGGTCGATCCGAGACACCGTGAGGTTGCCAATGCTCTGGTGATCCAGCACCTCATCCAGGTGAGCAGCCGGGTCGGTGGTGGTCAGGTGGGCTGTGTGACCGCGATCGGCAAGGGCGATTGCGATCGACGCTGCGACTGTGGTCTTGCCGACGCCGCCCTTGCCCATGCACATGATCAGGCCGTGGTCAGCGGTGGCGAGTTCGTCGACGAGCCTGTCGAGCGAGCCGAGGTCAGGGTGCTGCGCGTTTTCCATGAACGTCGCAATCTCGGTATCGCCGGTGTGGAGCAGCGCGCGTACCGTGTCAACCCCGACGACGGTTTGGGCGTGCAGTGGCACTGTGGTCAGCGGCAGTTGGCGCAGGACTGGTGGCATCTCGGAGATCGCGTTGTGTTCCCGTCCCCGGACAGCCTCAGCCAGTGCGTCTGATTCGCCATCGCTGACAGCCTTGGGAAGGACGGCATTGATGACCAGGTGTTGGCCGGTGATGCCGATGGCGGCGAGTTCCGCGCTGGTGCGGGCAGCCTCGCGCAGCGTGGATTGCTGAGCACGGGCGACCAGGACCAGCCGGGTCTGCGCAGGATCGGCCAACCGGCGCACAGCCTCGGCGTAGACCGTGCGGGTGCGATCCAGGCCCGCCATCGGGCCGAGACACGAAGCGTCACCTTTTCCGGCGTCCAGGAACGAGGTCCACTCGCCAGGTAGTTGCAGCAACCGGATGGTGTGCCCCGTGGGTGCGGTGTCGAAGACGACGTTGTCGTACTCGGCGATCCGTTCTTCGTCGGCCAGGAAGCTGGTGAACTCGTTGAACGAGGCGATCTCAGTGGTGCACGACCCGGAAAGCTGCTCAGTGATCGAGTCCAGCTCGGCTTGCGGGAGCAGGTCACGCACGGGGGCGATGATCTTCTCCCGATACGCCTCGGCGGCCTGGTTCGGGTCGATCTCCAACACGTCCAGGCCAGGCACCTGCGGCACAGGGGTGATCCTGTCGCCGACAGTCAGGCCGAAGACCTGCCCCACGTTCGAGGCAGGATCGGTCGACAACAACAGCACCCGCTTGCCCGCGTCCGCCAACCGAACAGCCGTGGCGCACGCCAGAGAGGTCTTCCCGACACCGCCCTTGCCGGTGAAGAACACGAACCGAGGCAGATCAGCCAGAAACCGGGGCATGGTCATCAGGTGACTCCCTTTCAGCAGCAACCGGTTCCAGCGTCCGGGCTGCACCCGCCGGTCGGCGCGGACGAGGTCAGGCCCAGGTCAGTTACGCCGGTTGGCAACGCGGTGGACGACGTGACGCCAGCAAACCTGACCAGTTCCTCCCGACTGGGGTAGCGCCCAGTCACGGCAGTGACGCCGTCGACGGTGGTCAGCGGCAAACCGGCTGACCCGGCAATGCGCAGGAAGTCTGCGACTGCCGTGTTCGTGGTAAACGCGGTTGGGTCGTTGGCGAGGTTGTGCCGTTGGAGATCAGCGCCCCGGCTTCGTAGGTGATCCAGGTCGGCGGTGAACCGGACCAGTTCGTCGTCGAGATCGGGTCCGCAGACCCCGGTGTTGCAGCACAACGCTGGCTCGTACACCCGCACGACCGGTGCGGTATGCCTACTGAGTTCGTCGATGAGCGCGTCAACGCGGTCGGTGATGTCGTCACGCACGAGACGCATCCGCTCGACGCCCTCGATCCCACGTGTGGACGGTTCGTCAGTGGTCCACACCTCGATCGACCCGGCCATGCCCTCGACCGGATCGACCGCGGCTTCAGTGCCCAGGACCACGACCCGGTCGACTCGTCGTAGCAGGTTCTCGTCGATCGGCTTCGGGTGCTCGCCAGCCATTGATGCGCCGACTTCTTCAACGACCTGCGCGGACAATCCATTGACCGCGTCGCCGGGGCGGGTACCAGCTGAGTGAACCTCGACGGAGCCGTCAGCGCGATGACGCATCAGCGCAGCCGCCATCTGCGACTTGCCACCGTTCTTCACACACACGAACAACACAGACGGACGGTCAGCCACGAGAAGCCTCCGAGGCGGTAGCAGGAGAATGAGTGAAACGAGAGCGCAAGGCCAAGGCGACATACACCAGTGCGACCAGCACCGGCACCTCGATCAGGGGGCCGACGACCCCGGCAAGGGCTTGCCCGGACGTCACACCGAAGGTCGCGATCGCGACGGCGATGGCCAGTTCGAAGTTGTTCCCGGCAGCGGTGAACGCGAGGGTGGTGGTGCGTTCGTAACTCATACCGAGCGCCCGGCCCATCAGGTAGCCGCCGCCCCACATCAGCACGAAGTACGCCAACAGCGGCAGCGCGATTCGGGCGACGTCCAACGGCTTGGAGGTGATCTGGTCACCTTGGAGTGCGAACAGGATCACGATGGTGAACAACAAGCCGTACAGCGCCCACGGTCCGATTTTCGGCAGGAACGAACGCTCGTATGCTGCGCGACCCCACCGCTTCTCACCGACTCGACGGCTGAGGTACCCCGCCAGGAGAGGGATACCGAGGAAGACCAGCACCGAGCCCGCAATGTGCCACGGTGAGACATCAAGGTTGGTTTGGGCCAGGCCGAGCCAGCCGGGCAACACCGACAGATAGAACCATCCGAGTGCCGCGAACGCGATCACTTGGAAGACGGAGTTGATCGCCACCAGCACGGCGGCTGCCTCACGGTCGCCGCAGGCCAGGTCGTTCCAGATGATGACCATCGCGATGCACCGAGCCAGCCCGACAATGATCAGCCCGGTGCGGTATTCCGGCAGGTCCGGCAAGAAGATCCAGGCCAGGGCAAACATCAGCGCGGGACCGACCACCCAGTTCAACAGCAGACTCGACATCAACAGGCGACGGTCGCCGGTCACTGTGTCGAGCCGGTCGTAGCGCACCTTCGCCAACACCGGATACATCATCACCAGCAACCCCAGCGCGATCGGCAGCGAGACCCCTTCGATCTCAACCGCGCTCAAGGTCGACCCGATACCCGGCACGATGCGGCCCAGCAACAGGCCAGCAACCATCGCGGCGATGATCCACACCGGCAAGAACCGATCCAAGGTGGACAGTTTCGCGGCGACCGAGTCGTGCTCGGTCGGTGTGTCCAATCGATCTACCTGCGTCATGACCGCACCGCCCGAACGATCGCTGCTTGCGCGTAGTCGTGCACAGCGTGGGTGTACCGGACTTCGACCTCAGACCACCCGGCCCTGTCCAACGCCTGCCGGTACTGGGCTTCGGTAAGCGCGCCTGCGATGCAGCCGGTGAACGCAGCCATATCGGCGCGTGTGACGTCGTCCATGTTCTCGGAGGCGATCACATCGGACACTGCGAACCGGCCACCCCGCTTGGTGACTCGCGCGGCTTCGGCGAGCACGATGTTCTTGTCGGCGGCCAGGTTGATCACACAGTTGGAGATGACGACATCGACCGAAGCGTCAGGCAGCGGGATGTCTTCGAGGTAGCCCTTGACGAACTCTACGTTGCTGGCTCCGGCATCGGTCGCGTTGCGGCGGGCAAGGTCGAGCATTTCGTCGGTCATGTCCAGGCCGATCACCCGACCAGCCGAACCGACCCGGCGTGCTGAGATCAGTACGTCACCACCGGCACCGGACCCGAGGTCCAGCACAGTTTCACCCTCGTGCAGATCAGCGACAGCCGTGGGGACGCCACAGCCCAAGGATGCCTCGACCGCTGCGCCAGCCTCATTCGCAAGAGCAGAGTCGTACAGCCCGGACCCGAACACAATCGTGCCGTCATCGGTGACGTTGCCGTCATACACCGTGGATTCACAACACCCACCGCCGGTTACCGAACGCGCAGATTCGGCGTACCTCTGCCTCACCTGCTCGCGAATGTCGGCCTGGTCGGCCATGCCACAACCTCCACTGAATCGATAACTGTCGATGCAGTAAGCCTGGCGGGTTGCTTCGACATTTGTCAATATGGAGTCATGACGAACTCTGCGCCCGGTGTCGAACCCGACTGCTGCGTCCCCGGCGAGCCCGCGGGCCTCTGCGCTGCGGACGCCGAGTACACCGCCGCGCTCCTCAAAGCGGTCGCCGACCCAATCCGGCTGCGCCTGTTCATCCGCATCGCCGCGGTGGACGATTCGCTGTGCGTGTGCGACATCCAAGACGTCGGCGTCTCGCAGCCGACCGTGTCGCACCACCTGAAAAAGCTGCGCGACGCGGGCCTGGTCGACTGCGAACGACGCGGCACCTGGGTGCACTACTGGCCTACCGAACGGGGCGCTCGTCTCAGCCAGGCCGTCAACTCTTTGGTGGGCGGGCACATCGGTGCATGAGTCAGTGCTTATCCCGGCGCGAGAGGGTTCTGTCCGCTGAGCTGCGGAGGGCTGCTGCTGCGATTAACGGCAAGGCCGTCGCTTCGGTGTTCGGAAACCGCCGATTCCAATCCCTGCGATGCATCGCAGGGATTGGTGCTGAGGTGGCGATGGGATCGAAGTACCAGTGGACGCGTTGGTTGTCCACTTCGCAGGTGTGAGTGATGAGCGACCGAATGAAGACGGGGCAGTCGGCTGTGGCTATGTCGTCTCTTAGGACCTGTCGGCGGGCGTTGTGCAGGAAGCGCAGCCATTCTGGTCGGTGGGGCTCAACACCCAACACCTCACGGTGGTACTCATTGAGCCAGTCAGTCACATCGTCTTCGATCAGGTCTTCTTCGCACGATGCAAGGACGGCGTCGATGGCTTGCCGACGCACGAGTGCGAAGTCAGAGTGCTCTGCGATCACGCTGCCCTGCTGGATTGCCGGACCCTGAACAGGGGCGTGGGTGGGATCGCTTCAAGGCGGTGCCCACGTGAGTGGTCCGTCGTCTTCTTCGCCGGCGGCGGCCTCGATGCAACGCCGGATATCTTGTAGCAGTGCCGTGACTTCTGGTCGATTCACGAGTGACAGATGACGGTCCACGTGTTCCTTGGGCATGCAGGGTAGGCCAAGCGGTGCAGGTGCCAAGCGAATGTCACCGCCTGTGTATACGGTCCAGAACAGCCGCGCCCATTCACGCGAATCGATCCCCGGAACCGGGCTTCCCGTTTGCGCCACGACGCGGCTGGTGCAGGAATGAACCCACTTGCCATCGAATGTTCGTAATCGACGCTTGTGGTAGCCGATGGGTGGAGGATCGGCAGCGAGCCGCACGCCCAAATCCTCTAGTTCTTGGTGCAGCGTGCCCCGGAGGTCTCGCTTGCGGAGCCACCTCAAACGTGCCGGTGGTCTGGTTCGGTATGAGGCTGGTAGTTGGTTCTCGATCGCGAGGTACTGCCAGGACCGGTTAGACCCAAGTCGGCCCAGCAACAGCGCATCGGTGGCTCGGTCAAGGTCGTCCTTGCGCAGGTGCTCGGAGATCGTGCCGGGCCACAACGCCTGCGGTATCCACGCCAACGACAACTCCTGTTCCCTCGGGGTGAAGCCCTCGGTTGGGCGTCGCGTAGCGTCCGTGGGGTAGCTCGGTCGTCGACTGGCCGTCCGGTACGTCAACTGCTTGCTGGGGGACATCGTGGCGACGTTCGCGCTCAACGCGATGTGAGTCAGAATCGGGTTGTGTGTTGTGTGGGCAGCGGCACGACTGGCGTATAGCGGAGCCTGGCGACTATGACGTCCGAGAGATCGAAGCAAGTGTTCGTTCGCTGCGAATGGGTCGGTCTCACTCAGGATCGCCACGCCGTCGTACAGACGGCTCATCTGCCACTGCGGGTCGGCACCCACCGAGAAGGGGCTACCGCCGCCATGCGGGTCAGATGCGCTCAACACTTCGAACAGAAGCGACAGGACGTCGGCGAATTGGAACTCCTGGTCAAAGAGCGGCCAGCGCAAGTCACCCCGATCGCTATTGCTGGCGAGTCGGTCGATCAGTTGCTGAGTGTTGACTTCGTGCTTGGATGCGACAGGCTCGTCGGTGACGCCGTCACGGAGGTCGAAACAGCACCGTGGAATCCTTCGTCCTCGCCCACTCGGGACTCGTTTCAACAGGCGCGCACATTCCCAGCCCGGCGCAAAACCGTCGAGCCACGCCCGCGACGACCACGGCCTCCCACCGCACCCAGGGCAGGTGGTGCGCAGGAACACCTGGTGGTCGAGGCAGACCATCGACAAAGGTTGCTCCCACAGGTGCTTCCAACCGCCGCCTCGATCGGCCAGACACCGCGGACAGAACCGTGACCCCGGCTTGTTCCGGGAGTGCAACGGTCGGTACTCGGTGAAGTATCGGTCGAGTGCATGTTGGGAGGCGAGGCTCAGTTCACTTGGCGCAAAAAGCCGTTGCGGCTCTAACCCCAGCGCATCGCAGATGACATCGTGATGAGTGTCCAGGCCCGATTGGAAGTTCTGGAGCGTCCATGCGTTAGCGGTGATGCCCATGGATGCCAACAGGGACCGCACACTCATCCGGTAGCGATGAGCGAACCTAACCGCCCAACTCGCAGCAGGCTCATCATCAAGCGGTAGCACCGCAATTGGCAGACGCTGCGGATCAAACCCGGCAGAAATCGGGCGAAGGCTGCCGCTCGGGAATGTCTCCCCGTGTTGCGGCAGGCGCTGTGGATTACCCGGCGCGGGCACTGGTCTCTGCTGCGTTGTCACCGGTTGCTGCTGCAAGCACTTCAGGAGTGATTCGCTCGACCCCGTTGCGGATCGCGACGTAACTGGCACGGTCCAACAGATTGGTCAGTGACCCGATGCAGCCCTGGGTGCGGCGATCAAGTTCCTTGGCGTGACCAACCAACATGCCGGGTGCGGCGTCGAGAAGGATCAGGTGACTTTCCAGCGTCGACAAAAGCTGGACCCAAGCTCGAAAGCCTGCATCGGAGCTGATCGAGAACGGTGCAATCGGCACCCTCGTCGAACGCCGGGATGTTTGAGCGTAGGACGCGTCCTCGCCGATGAGTCCTTCGTCGAAGAAGCGTTTCTCAGTGAGTCGAACACCCACGTAGATGAACGTGACTGGCATCTCGTTCGCCAGACCTTTGAGGTGGTTGCTGACGTCGCGACCGTTGCGGTGCTTGAAGTCGATGAAGTGAATGTCGTCGATGATGATCAATTGGGTTTCGCAGGACCGCACACAGTCCACGGCCAGAGCGCCCAGCCGGGACGTGCTGGCCCGCGTCGCGCCCGGATGTCCGTAGAACGACAGAATCTTCTGGTTCAAGCCTTTGAGGGTGATGCCCGCATCCAACGGCACAAAGGCCACTGGAAGCCGTTGGTGACCCTCGCGCGTGGACGGGCCATGGCGTCGAAGAGTGCGACGGTGGAACTCACGCGCGTAACGCGTCGCAATCGTGGTCTTCCCCAGCGCTGGCGCGGCATCGATCACGACCGAGCCACGCAGACGGTCACCATCGCGCCGGTTGGATGCCATCACCTGCTCGATGACGTCGAACGCATTGTTCAGTTGGGCAGTTTTCACCGCGGGCGGGTTCGCATTCCACACCATCCGGGCTTCGTTGTAGTCCTCACGTTCGTCATCCGAAAGTGTCTGCAACTTCTCGACTGTCAGGCGTTCGAGCGAAGGGCGTGGTGCCGACTGCGCGAAGGCGTCCCAGCCATGCTTTGTCGCCATGTTGAACCGCTGAGGCTCGTTCTCTCGCAGCCACTTCGCCCACGTGTTCATTCGTCGAAGACCTCCAACCGTCCGTCGTCGCCTTCGGAGCAGTACCGCTCGAACACTTCGTCCAGGTCATCCACAAGCGAGGGCTGGCGTTGACGCTGTTCCCGTGCCGACAGGAGGTCGATAATCGCGGGGACGGACGCGTTGGTTGTCTGCGCCGCAGGTGGTGGGTTCGTTGGGCGGCTGCTGCTCAGTCGCAGTGCGAGTGACTTTTCGCGCCTGGTCGAGACCTCGTCCTGGCTCCATGCGAGGAGAAGGTCGGTGACTGCCGTCAGCGGGTCGACGTGGCGGTTGTCGCGTAACGCAAGCTGCTTGGTGTACTCGGCTGCTTCATGTGAGAACGGCTGGTCAAGAGCGGGGGCGTGCTCCCAAGCCAGCGTACTGAACTCGTGAGTCACAGGGTCTTGGAACCAGACGTTTCTGACGTCATGGCGATCAACGAAGATCGGCCACTTTCCCGCGTTAAGACCCCCATGCGGCGACTTCGTGTTGCGGTACTTGTTGAGGCCGGGCCCGTCGTAACGTCGTCCGTCAACCTCCACCCCGTAGTGCTGAATCGTTCTCCACGCAACTTCCAGGAACGAGAACGCTAGGTCCGGATTCGTAGGGACGAGAAGCCCGCCCGCCTTGGCGAGACCTACCTCGAACATTTCGAGCGGAGAGAACACCGCACCGGGGACCTCCGGAACGCACAGCCCGTCGTGCTTGCTGCGGTGGTACACCGTACCCACCCATTCACGGATGATCTGTTCAAGTTCGGACACGTAGTAGAACGCCTTGCCCTCGACATCCTCACCACGGTTGTAGACGTCAGGCCCCTTGTACGCAGGCAGATGCTGCAAGAGCCCCTCCCGCAGCGTTCGGAAGAACCGCTCGACGGTTGGTTTGTCAGTCGGCTTGTACGGGATCGCAGGTTGGATCGTGATACCCAGCCGGGCACACGCCGACGTGACGTGGGAGGAGATGTACACCTTGCCGTGATCAACCACGATCGCCTCCGGCAAACATGCCGGGATCCCATCGAGTCGCTCCTGTGAAACCCCATCGGGCTCCTCGGTCCCGACGAGAAGATTCCGAGGAACGCCGTGGAAGGGCCAATGGCCATCATCGGAAGC
Source organism: Yimella lutea (assembly GCF_006715095.1). Lineage (NCBI taxonomy): Bacteria > Bacillati > Actinomycetota > Actinomycetes > Micrococcales > Dermacoccaceae > Yimella > Yimella lutea. Next base: position 11,107 of record NZ_VFMO01000001.1, on the reverse strand, counting down.
GTCCCGTTGAGGTACGACGCATTGGTACAAGACGTTCGCAACGTCAGCCGACGTAGTGGAGATCGGGGTGAGGCGGAGGCCGAGAATGCATCGCGTAAACAAGTCTTGGGCCACAGTCAGTTCCACAGGAACCCATCGCAGTGTCACGGGCTCCATGGCAAACACATCCAACGGAGTGGTGTCCAGAACGACGTACTCTCCGGGGCGTGTCGCACGTAGACGCCCATATGGTCCATCGGGCCGACGAGCGACAGAGCGCCGCTGCTTCGCGCTCCCGAACGCGTGCCGACCCTTGGACAGTTCGGTGAGGCGACGGTATCCGGTGCTCTTGGACGGGTTAGGTACTTCGCCGGGGCCATGCATCTCATCCAGCCGCTGGCGGATTTTGTCGAGCACCACATTCATGGTGGGGGTCGATCGGGACGTGAAGTCCGCCAATACGACCAGACATGCTTCGTCCCAGCGGGGGTCCACACCGGACCTATAACGACCAGTTGTACGACTATGGGCCAGGCCCGCGACACCACCCTCTCGGTAAGCCAGTACCCATCGCTCCAACGTCCGAGTTGAGACGCCCTCTGTCTTCGCAGCGTCGATCAACCGCTCCTGCATCGGACGGTCCGTGTCGTGAAGCAGGGCGCGTACGACGCTTGCGCGGGGCCTGACCCCGGTTCTTGGACACGCTGAATCCAGCACCTGGTGCTGGGGAAGCGAGATGATCCGAGAATCATGGCCAGGAAGAACTACTCCGAGGAGTTCCGTCGTCAGGCCGTCGACTTGTACGAGTCCACCCCGGGCGCCACGGTCCGCGGCATCGCCGAGGACCTCGGCATCGTGCGTGGCACGCTGCGGGGTTGGCTCGAGGTCTACGGGACCGGCAAGAAGACCGCCGCTGACGGGACGTTGACCTCCAGCCCGCTGCAAGCCAAGACGTCCGCCGCGAGCTCGTCGGCACCGACGGACGAGACGCCGGAGCAGAGGATCGCCCGGCTCGAGGCCGAGAACGCGGCGTTGCGAGCGGAGACCACCAAGCTCACGACCGAGCGGGAGATCCTGCAGCGGGCGGCCAAGTATTTCGCCGGGGAGACGCGCTGGTGAGTCGCTTCCAGTTCGTCGCCGACAACTCCGCCACCTTCGAGGTGAAGCGACTGTGCGAGCTCGTCGAGATCGAGCGCTCGTCCTACTACGCCTGGCTCAAGGCCGCGCCGGCCCGCGAAGCCAGAGCAGCTGACGACGCAGCGCTGGCTGAGCGGATCAGAGCGGTCCATGCCGAGGACAACACTCAGGGCGCGCCGCGGATCACCGCCGAGCTCAACGCTCAACTCGGTGACAGCGCGGCTGCCGGTGAGCGGGTCAACCACAAGCGTGTCGCGAGGGTGATGCGCTTTGAGGGCATCCGCGGCTACATGAAGAAGCGCCGGGTCCGCACCACGATCCCCGAGCCGTCGGGGCAGAAGTACCCCGACCTGCTCCAGCGTGACTTCACCGCCGAGCGCCCCAACGAGCGCTATGTCGGCGACATCACCTACCTGCCGCTGGCCGACGGGACGAACCTGTACTTGGCGACCGTGATCGACTGCTACTCCCGTCGGCTGGCCGGGTGGGCCATCGCCGACCACATGCGCACCGAACTCGTCGAGGACGCCCTCAAGGCCGCCGCCGCGACCCGGGGCAGCCTCAAGGGCGCTGTGTTCCACAGCGACCACGGGTCGGTCTACTGCTCGAAGGCCTACGCCAAGCTCTGCCGCAAGCTCGGCGTGACCCAGTCCATGGGCGCCGTCGGATCCAGCGCGGACAACGCCCTCGCAGAGTCGTTCAACGCCACGATGAAGCGTGAAGTCCTCCAAGACGCCGCCTGCTGGAGTGACGAGCTGACCTGCCGTCGGCAGGTCTTCAGATGGCTCGTCCGCTACAACACCAAGCGACGCCACTCGTGGTGTCGCTACACCTCGCCGGTCGCCTTCGAGACCGGCTACACCGCTACGCTGCGACCTGCTGCGTAATCACACCCCGTGTCCAAGATCCGGGGGTAGGGCCCCGCGGTGCTCCACCTTCGATCGCGCATTGGGTGCAAGGTTGCTCAACACCAGGTTCGATGAAGGGATCGACGCATCGGATTCGGTGGCGTTCTCGGCGCGATCACCGACCAGTCGGGCCGACGTCAGCACGTGAGCGGTAGCGACACTGCGCAGTTCGCCGTCCCGAGACAACAAGCACGCGGTATGTCCTAGCTCGGTCACCGACCAGATCTGACCGTCCAGCCATACCGTGGAGCCAACGCGTAACTCGATCACTTGGGCATTCACGGCGATCCCCACACGTCAGACACGGACAGCGGCGTCTTCAAATTCGTGACCGTAAGCCCTTCCCAGCCATCGCCGAGGCGAGCAAGCCCCGTGGACATCGATAAAGCTGCGGGATCGTGCGCGAACAGTGATCGGCGTCGGCCCACTGCAAGGGCACGGATGTTTGCCAGGATCACAGGATCGCCACCAGTCCAGACTTCATACGCCCACCCGCGACTGGCACAGACCTCGCGCGTCCATCTGAAAACCACTTCGACTTCCGCCTTCGTCGCGAACTGTGCAGGTTTCACATCCACCACCAAGGGTGGTGCACCCACTCGACTCAGCATGAAGTCAGGCGCATGACGCCGCAGCGCATCACCATCGCGACCAGACATCCAGAAGGGCTGAGCGGCGATCCAGGTCACCGACGAGTCGAAGTCGGCCAGCCACAGCCGGTCCAACTCCAACCGGCTTTCATACGGGACGTGGCCCTGCGTCGTTGCCGACCAAAACAAACCCGAATAGTGCCGTTGCCCAGCGCGGGACCGAATCTTGCGAACCGGAAGGCCGCGGGCGACCCGTGCCTGATCCACGTGGCGCACCGAAGTAGTGACCTCCGTGCCGTCGTCCGCGACGTATCGAAGCTCGGTGTCGAGCAAAGTGTTCGTCGTCACACAACAAGGTTGCTCCGCCGACACGAAATTGAGACGCCCGACACGCCACCGACACGAAATTGAGAATCCGACACCAAATCTGGGTTCCTACAGCAAACCGACCAGAAAACTTTTGTCGGGTCGGGAATGATGGACGCGTCCAGGAGGTTGAGTCCATCAGACGCAAGTTTTCAGGGTCTCGACTTGACAATGTTTCGACACCCGGAGTTGAGTCGCCTGTAGTCCTGAACCCCACAACAAGGAGAACATCACCATGGCTCGTGCGGTAGGTATTGACCTCGGCACCACCAACTCGGCCGTTGCCGTCCTTGAGGGCAACGATCCGGAAATCATCGCGAACGCTGAGGGCGGCCGCACCACGCCGTCCGTCGTGGCTTTCGCCAAGAACAACGACGTCCTCGTCGGCGAGATCGCCAAGCGACAGGCGGTCACCAACGTCGACCGCACCATCCGTTCGGTCAAGCGCCACATGGGCACCGACTGGACCACCGACGAGATCGACGGCAAGAAGTACACGCCGCAGGAGATCTCCGCGCGCATTCTGATGAAGCTCAAGCGGGACGCCGAGTCCTACCTCGGCGAGGAGGTCACTGACGCGGTCATCACCGTCCCGGCGTACTTCGACGACGCCGAGCGTCAGGCCACCAAGGAGGCCGGCGAGATCGCAGGCCTCAACGTCCTGCGCATCGTCAACGAGCCCACCGCGGCCGCACTGGCATACGGCCTGGACAAGGGCAAGGAGGACGAGCTCATCCTGGTCTTCGACCTGGGTGGCGGCACCTTCGACGTCTCGCTGCTCGAGGTCGGCAAGGACCCCGAGGACGGCTTCAGCACCATTCAGGTGCGCGCCACCAGCGGTGACAACAAGCTCGGTGGTGACGACTGGGACCAGCGCATCGTCGAGCACCTGCTCACCACGGTGAAGAACCAGACCGGTGTCGACCTGTCCAAGGACAAGATCGCCATGCAGCGTCTGCGCGACGCCGCCGAGCAGGCCAAGAAGGAACTGTCTTCCTCGACGTCCACCAACCTGTCGCTGCAGTACCTGAGCATGGGTGAGAACGGTCCGATCCACCTGGACGAGACCATCACCCGCGCGCAGTTCGAGCAGATGACCAAGGACCTCCTGGAGCGCACCAAGACCCCGTTCCAGAACGTCATCAAGGACGCCGGCATCTCGGTCGGCGACATCGACCACGTCGTCCTCGTGGGTGGTTCCACCCGCATGCCCGCAGTCGCCGAGGTCGTCAAGGAACTCACCGGCAAGGAGCCCAACAAGGGCGTCAATCCGGACGAGGTCGTCGCCGTCGGTGCTGCCCTGCAGGCCGGTGTGCTGAAGGGTGAGCGCAAGGACGTGCTGCTCATCGACGTCACCCCGCTGAGCCTGGGTATCGAGACCAAGGGGGGTCTGTTCACCAAGCTCATCGAGCGCAACTCCGCGATCCCGACCAAGCGCACCGAGGTGTTCTCGACGGCCGAGGACAACCAGCCGTCCGTCGATATCCAGGTGTTCCAGGGTGAGCGCGAAGTGGCCAAGATGAACAAGCCGCTCGGCAACTTCGAACTCTCCGGCATCGCACCCGCCCCGCGTGGTGTGCCGCAGATCGAGGTCACCTTCGACATCGACGCCAACGGCATCGTGCACGTGTCCGCCAAGGACCGCGGCACGGGCAAGGAAGCCTCGATCCAGATCACCGGTGGATCCGCCCTCCCCAAGGAGGACATCGACCGCATGATCAAGGAGGCCGAGGAGCACGCCGCCGAGGACGCCAAGCGTCGCGAGGCCACCGAGGCGCGCAACACCGCCGAGCAGCTCGTGTACTCGACGGAGAAGTTCCTCGCCGACAACGGTGACAAGATCCCCGCCGATACCAAGACCGAGGTCGAGACCGCGACCAACGACCTGAAGGACGCGCTCAAGGACGAGAACACCTCCCCGGAGGACATCTCGGCCAAGAGCAAGACCCTCTCGGACGTCTCGCAGAAGATGGGCGCAGCGATGTACGCGTCCGAGAGCGCCGAAGGTGCGCCCTCGGGTGACGCCTCCACCGCAGGTGCCGCGGACGACTCCGCCCAGACCGCCGGTGACGACGACGTCGTCGACGCCGAGGTCGTGGACGACGACGAGTCGGACAAGAAGTGACCGACGATCAGGTGGGCTCCTCCCAGGAGGAGCCCACCGGGCCGGTCGTCCGGGACAAGCGCCGTATCGACCCCGAGACGGGCGAGCTGCGCGGCGCACACCCCGCAGATCATGAGAAGGAGGACGCCGTGAGCGACGACAGCAGCGCTGACAAGAGTGCCGAGAAGGGCTCCGAGAAGGGTTCGGGCAACGACGAGTTCGACCGGATCGTCGAGGCGGAAGGCGGCGACGGCGCGTTCGGTGGGGCGGTCGGCGACGACCTGCCCAATACCGAAGCGATCAACGACGACCCGCAGCAGACAACCGGTTCGAGCGCCGGTCCGAACGACGACGTCCACCCGGACACCGCGCTCGCCGCCGAGCGGTTGGCAGACCTGCAGCGACTGCAGGCCGAGTACGTCAACTACAAGCGGCGCGTCGACCGCGACCGCGAGATGGCGCACAGCGCCACCCTCGCCGGATTCGTGGAGTCGCTGTTGCCGGTGTTGGACGAGATCCACTACGCGCGCCAGCACGGCGACCTCGAGGAGGGTTCGCCGTTCGCCAAGATCGCCGCCAAGCTCGATGCGATCCTGGGTCGCTACGGCCTGGTCAGCTTCGGTGAGGTGGGCGACGCGTTCGACCCGATGCACCACGAGGCCCTGATGCACATCGAGGCCGAGGTGCCCGAGGGCAGCGAAGGCACCACCGTCGTTCAGGTGATGCAGCCCGGTTACAAGGTGGGCGAGCGCGTCGTGCGCCCGGCCCGCGTGGCGGTCGCAGACCCTCAGTGATGCAGTTCCCCGTCGTGGGCCACGCGGACGGGAAACAGATCGGAACCGTGGCCCACGACGAAGGATCAAGGAGAAAGCATGGCGAGCCAGGACTGGCTGGAGAAGGACTTCTACAAGATCCTCGGGGTGCCCCAGGACGCGTCCGAGGCCGACATCAAGAAGGCCTACCGCAAATTGGCCCGGCAGTACCACCCGGACAAGAACCCGGGCGACACGGTCGCCGAGCAGAAGTTCAAGGACGTCGGGGAGGCCAACTCCGTCCTCGGCGACAAGGACAAGCGCGCCGAGTACGACCAGTTGCGCGCGATGGTCGGCGGGGGAGCTCGCTTCACCGCAGGCGGTGGAGGAGGTGGCGCCGGAGCAGCCGGCTTTGAGGACCTCTTCGGTTCGATGTTCGGTGGCGGCGGTGCCGGTCCGGCCAGCGGCTTCTCCACCGGTGGCGGGCAGACCTTCAACCTGGACGACATCCTCGGCCAGTTCGGTGGTGGCGCAGGGGGATTCGGCGGCAACGGCGGATTCAGCCAAGCGGCCCCGAAGGGCCGCGACGTCCGTGCTCAGACCACCTTGTCGTTCCGTTCCGCGGCTGAGGGCGAGACCGTCTCGCTGCAGTCCGCCGACGGTTCGACGATCAAGACCCGTATCCCCGCGGGCGTGAAGGACGGACAGACGATCCGGCTGCGGGGCAAGGGGCAGCCCGGCCCCGGCGGTGCCGGCGACCTGCTGCTGGAAGTGCACGTGCAGCCGCACCCGGTGTTCGGCCGGGACGGCAACGACATCACCGTCGACCTGCCGGTCACCTTCGCCGAGGCGACCTTGGGCGCCACGGTCGCGGTGCCGACCCTCGACGGTTCGACCGTCAAGGTCAAGATCGCTCCCGGAACGCAGTCCGGTCAGGTGCTGCGGATCAAGGGCCGAGGCATCCAGGCCAAGTCCGGCGCGGGCAACCTGCTCGCGAAGGTGCACGTGGTGGTGCCGACAGATCTGTCGGACGACGACAAGAAGACGCTCGCCGAGATCGCCGACAAACGGGGCGGTGACCCGCGCGCCGATCTGATGGCGAAGGCGCGTCAGTGATGAACCGCTCGCCCATACCCGACATGGACGCCCCGGTGTATGTGATCTCGGTGGCGGCCGAGCTGGCCGGAATGCACGCTCAAACGTTGCGTCAGTACGACCGGCTCGGCATCGTCACCCCGTCGCGCACCCGGGGTGGCGGACGCCGTTACAGCGCCCGCGACATCGAGATGTTGCGGGAGGTGCAGCGCCTGTCCCAGGAGGAAGGCGTCAGCCTGGCCGGCATCGCCCGGATCATGGAGCTCGAGGCACAGGTCGACACCCTCCGCGCCAGGGTCCACGAACTTCAGGATCAGCTCCAATACGCCTCGGCGGCAAGAGTTTTCGCCGCTGCGCCGGACGGTCAGATCGTCGCACTGCGGCCGGGCGAACGTGCCCGTCGCCGGGCCCCGGGCACGTCCTTGGTGGTTTGGCGCCCCAGCGCTGATCTACACCCGTAGTCAAGGAAACCGGTCGCAATTGCGACCGGTTTCCTTGTCGTCAGCGGGGCAGGTTGCGCAGGTTGGACCGCGCCATCGACACCGCTTCTCCCGCGCCGCCGTTGAACACGATCTTGCTCATCGCCGTGGCGAATCCGAAGATCTGCGTGCCGGTCACCTTGGGCGGGATCGACAACGCGTTCGGGTCGGTCACGACGTCCACCAGTGCCGGCCCGTCGTGCGCCAGCGCTTCCCGGTACGCCTTCTCCAAGTGCTTCGGGTCCTCCACGCGAATCGACTTCCAGCCCATGGCTGCTGCGATCGCGGCGTAGTTGACCTCGGGCACGTCGACGCCGAAGTCGGGCAACTTGTCGACCAGCATCTCCAGCTTCACCATGCCCAGGGTCGAGTTGTTGAACACCACGACATTGATCGGCAGGTCGTGGGCCGCCGCGGTGAGCATCTCGCCCAGCAGCATGCCGAGGCCACCGTCACCTGACATCGAGATCACCTGCCGGTCGCGCTGGGCGAACTGTGCGCCGATGGCCTGCGGCAGCGCGTTCGCCATCGACCCGTGCAGAAACGAGCCGATGAGGCGGCGCGAGCCGAGCGGGTTGATGTACCGAGCACTCCACACGTTGCACATGCCGGTGTCGGCGGTGAACACCGCGTTGTCCGCCGCGACTTGGTCCAGGACGGACGCCGCGTACTCGGGGTGGATCGGCTTCTTCTTCTCCACGTTGCGCGTGTAGGCGCCTACTGCTTTGTCCATGAGCCCGTCGTGACGCTTGAGGGTCTTCTCCAGGAACTTGCGGCTCTTCTTACGCTGCACCAACGGGATCAGCGCGCGCAGGGTCGTACCCACGTCACCGTGTACCGGAATGTCCACGGAGGTACGTCGGCCGATCACGGCGGCATCGCGGTCGACCTGGGCCGTGGTGACGTCGGGTAAGAACTGGTCGTAAGGGAAGTCGGTGCCGAGCATGATCAGCAGGTCGGCGTCCTCCATCCCGGCCGCCGCAGCGCCGTAACCGAGCAAGCCGGTCATGCCCACGTCGTACGGGTTGTCGTACTGGATGAGCTCCTTGCCACGCAGTGAGTGCCCGACGGGTGCACCGATGAGGTCGGCGAGCTCGACGACGGCGTCGTGTTCGCCGGCGATGCCATGCCCGACGAAGAGAGCGACCTTGTCGGAGGCGTTGATGGCGTCGGCGAGCCGTTGCATGACTGCCGCCGGGGGAGTGAGGACTCCGCGCTCGACCGGAACATAGCGGGGCGCTTCTGCCGTCGCTTCCTCGTCGGCGACATCGCCGGGCAAGGTGATGACCGCGACGCCCGGCTCGGCCACCGCGTGCCTGATCGCGGACGCCACCACGCGGGGGGCCTGGGTCGGGGTGGAGATGAGCTCGGAGTAGACCGAGCACTCGTTGAAGATGCGGTCGGGGTGCGTCTCCTGAAAGTACCCCTGGCCGATCTGGGAGCTCGGGATGTGGCTCGCGATCGCGATCACCGGCGCGCCCGAACGATTAGCGTCGTACAGGCCGTTGATCAGGTGCAGGTTGCCCGGACCGCACGAGCCGGCGCACGCGACGAGTTCACCGGTGACCTGGGCATCGGCGCCGGCTGCGAACGCAGCGGCTTCCTCGTGGCGCACGTGGACCCAGTCGATCCCACCTTTCGCCGAACCGCCGGTGCGGCGCACGGCGTCGACCACCGGGTTGAGACTGTCGCCGACGATGCCGTAGATGCGGCGGACGCCGGCGTCCTGAAGTTGAGCGACGAGCTGATCAGCAACGGTTGTCATGGGTCCAGTTAACGCTGATTCGGCGGGGTTGTGCAGCTTGCGGCCTGTTCGGTGTGCCACGTCGGCGCACGCGGCTTACAGCTCGCTGTGGACGACCCGTCCGGCAATCACGGTGAGCACGGAATGCCGATTGCGCAGGGCATCGGCAGCGGTTCGGGTGGCATCGGAAGCCGGAAGCGGGTCGTCGTCCAGCACGACCAGATCTGCGGGGTGGCCGGGTGCGACCGTGCCCCAACCATCCGTGCTCGAGCCGGGCGTTGCCGACGACGAACGAGCTCATCGAATCGCGTCGGCCAGTGACTCGGAGATGGAGTCGGCGATGAGATCGATGTCCGACTCGGACGCCACGAGCGGGGGAGCGATACGCACGGTCGAGCCGTGGGTGTCCTTGACCAGGACACCGCGGTGCATCAGCGCGACACTCAGGTCGCGTCCGCTCATCACGTTCGGGTCGAGGTCGAGGCCGGCCCACAGTCCGCGGCTGCGGACGGTGACCACCGCGTCCCCGAGGCCGTTGAGACGTTCGGTGAGGCGTGCACCCAATCGGCTTGCGGCGTCCTGGAATTCGCCGGTACCGAGCATCGCGACGACCTCGCGTCCGACCGCCGCCGCCAACGGATTGCCGCCGAACGTCGAACCGTGGCTGCCCGGAGTGATGACGTCGAGCACGTCGTGGTTCGCGGCAATCGCAGAGACCGGCAGGATGCCGCCGCCGAGCGCCTTGCCGAGCACGACGATGTCGGGCACGACGTTCTCGTGTTCGACGGCCAGCGTGCGACCGGTCCGTGCCAGACCCGACTGGATCTCGTCGGCGATGAACAGCATGTTGTGCTGCGTGCAGAGTTCACGCACCCGGCCGAGGAAGCCGGCCGGCGGGATCACGACGCCACCCTCGCCCTGGATCGGCTCGACGAGCACGGCGATGGTCTCGTCGTTGATCGCGGCTTCGAGCGCCTCGGCGTCGCCGTAGGGAACAACCACGAAACCCGGTGTGAACGGCCCGAATCCGGCGCGCGCCTCCTCGTCCGTCGAGAACGAGACGATCGTGGTGGTGCGGCCGTGGAAGTTGCCGTCCATGACGATGATCTGCCCGCGTTCGGCCGGGATGCCCTTCACCTCGTGGCCCCAACGTCGTGCCACCTTCAGGGCCGTCTCGACGGCCTCGGCACCGGTGTTCATCGGCAGGATGACCTCCTTGCCGACGAGGTCACCGAGTTCGGCGGCGAACTCTCCGAGCTGGTCGTTGTAGAACGCGCGGCTGGTCAGGGTCAGCTTGCGCAGCTGGGTCTCGGCGGCGGCGATCAGCTGCGGGTGGCCGTGGCCGAAGTTGAGCGCGGAGTAGCCGGCGAGGCAGTCGAGGTACCGGTTGCCGTCGACGTCGGTCACCCAGGCGCCCTCACCGTGGGCGAGGACGACGGGCAGCGGGTGGTAATTGTGCGCGGCGCGCGACTCGGTGAGGTCGACGTGGTGCTGCGTGCTGGAAGCGGTGGATGCGCTCATGTGGTGACTCCTTCTTCGACAGTATTCACGGTAGGTGCTTCCTGGCGTCCGTGGCTCTTGGCGTACCAACAGGCCATGATTGCGCCGGCGACGGCGGCCATCGCAAGCACTGCCCAGGCCAGGCTGGCGTGGAACTGCCAGAGCGCGAGCGCACCGAGCTTCCTGCCCGCGAGCACACCACGAGGGTTCCGCGACGTTGCCGCGGAACCCTCGTAGAACGTTGTGCCCGAGAGGAACTCAGACGAGTTCGGACAGGCGCTGCAGGCTGTGCTCCAGCTTGTCCTTCTCGACCAGCGGGAAACTGATCTTCTTCAGCAAGTCCTTGTCGGTGACCTTGCTCCAGTCGTAGGTGAGCGTCACCTCGGTCTCGTGTTGGCCCTTCGGCTCCAGTTCCCAGACCCACTCCCAGCCCTTGGGCTCGGTGCCGGCGGG